>JAIOPR010000162.1 GCA_021413805.1 Planctomycetota bacterium | reverse complement strand
GACGCCCGACGGCAAGACGGTCGATTCGAAAGACCTGAAGATCCGGGTCAAGCTGACCGACGGCCGCTGGTTCGCGGCCACGATCGTCGCCGACGACGCCGAGCTCGACGCCGCGGTGCTGCAGATCAAGGCCGCCGACCTCCCGTCGCTCGAGATGGGCGACTCGGACCAGCTCAAGGTCGGGCAGGACCTCTTCATCATCGGCAACCCTCTCGGCCTCGAGCATTCCGTCACCACGGGCATCGTCTCCGCCTTCGGCCGGATGGGCGGCCGCATCCAGACCAACGCGCTCATCAACCACGGCAACTCGGGCGGTCCGGTCTTCACCATGGACGGCAAGATCGTCGCCATCGCCGTCTCCGGCGCCGTCGCCAACTACGCCTACGAAGGCACGACCGTCGAAGTCCCCCAGCCCGGCATCAACTTCCTCATCCCCGTCAATTCGCTCCGGCCGCTTCTCGAAAAAGCCGGAAAGTAACTTCCTACAGGAGCCCGCATGACCCGAATTCTGAAGGCGGCCGCCGTCGCTGTTGCGGTGGCCGCGTTCGCCGGGTGTCGCACGCCGCAGGTATCGCTGCAGGTGCGCCGCCCCCCGACGCTTGAAATGCCCTCGGTGAAGGTGCTCGCGGTGGACGACTTCGAGGCCGCGACGAAGGGCGACGATGCGATCGCGCGGTATGTCCGCGACCAGTTCATCGCGATCATCAACAAGGAAGGCGCGATCCAGGCGATGACGTTGCCTGAAGCGCGCGAAAAGGCGGCCAAGGAAGGGTTGAAGATCGAGGCGGTGCTTCGCGGCCGGGTGTGGGCGGACTTTGCGCACCTGAAAGGCCTGCGGGAGCCGGTGGTGACGTCGGACGTGGTGTGGGCGAAGACGGACAAGGGGATCGCCTACATCGCGGAGACGCACGACAAGCTGGCGACGACGGAGTACGAGGTCGTGAAGGCGTTCGTGAGCGTGCAGTTGAACCTGGTGCAGCTCAGCGGGCCGGAGGAAAAGACGATCGCCGCGCTTTCCGGCGGCCGTGGCTGGCGCGAGCGCATCGGCGGCGGCCCCATCACGACGATGGACCTCTGGAGCGGTCGGGCGGAAGCGTCCGCGGGCCGTGGAGTCCGGGACCGGGAGCAGCTCCTCCGCGTCTCGGCCGACCGCGCGGTCGGGGAATTCGTCAAGGCGATCAGCCCGCACAAGGAAACGATCCAGGCAGTGGTGGCGAAGGGCGGGGACAGCACGGCGGCGGGGATGATCAAGGCGGGGCAGTACGAGCAGGCGATCCAGAGGCTGGAGCCGGGGCTGAAGAGCGCCACGAAAGAGCGCGCGCCGGATCTGTACAACCTCGGCCTGGCGTACGAGGCCATGGGCAACCCGGGACTGCTCGAGGCAGCGGTGCTCTTCTACAGGCAGGCGCTCGATTTCGACCCGGAAAACGAAGACTACGCGGCGGGGCTCGGACGGGTCGAGCTGCTGATGCGCGGCAACGCCCGGTTGGCGGGGGGAGGCGTCCAGTGAAGAAACTTGCAACGATCGCCGTGGTGGTCCTTCTGTGCGGCTGCGCAGCCGAGACGGTGAGCCTGAAGGTGACAGTGCCCGCGAAGACGAAAATCGTCGGGGTGCGCGGCGTCGCGGTCGGCGGCTTCAAGGCCGAAAACATGGACGCGTGGCAGGCGAACGCCGAGGGCGCGGGCTGGAACAAGCACCGCCTCCCGGGAAGCGAACTGCGCGCGATTTCCGACGGCGTGAAGAACGACCTGCTCGGGAAACTCGCGGAGACGCCCTTCTATTCGGTCGTTGACCTCGAAGGCCAGGACAAGATCTACGACATGGACGGGCTCGCCGGGCTCGTGGGCAAGCCGACGTTCAAACCCGGTGTCGTGGACGCGCTGATTTTCGGGCGTTGCTGGGTCGGGTATCTCGAAGCGGACGGGGAAAAGCGCGAGAAGGTGACGCTGGAGGACTGGGACTACCGCGGGAAGGCGCCGCGGATCATGACGTCGCGCGAAGAGATGGTGACCTCCGACTACAAGACCGCTTCGGCCGTGCTGGTCGTGCAGTACACGGCGGTGCGGTTCCGGCCGCGGCTGGAAATCCTGTTCGTGACGACGACGGTCCAGTCGCTTCGGCAGGACGAGGGCGGCGGGATCGTGGAGTCCACGACGCGCGGCGGGGTTCTGGGGATCCTGAACGCGTTCGGCGGAAGCGGGAAGCAGGAGGGAAAGACGGAGACGAAGGGGACGAAGCCCTCCGGCGGGACGGTGCCGCTGGCGCTGGAGGCGTTCAGCTACCTGTCGCACGAGGCCGCGAACGCGTTCGTCGAGCAGATCAGCCCGACGACGACGGAAATCCAGGTTGAGATCGCGGACGGGGACAAGACTTCAGGGAACCTCATCCGAGCTGGGGCGTACGTCGAGGCCTCCCGCCGGCTCAGGATGATCACGCAAGGCGGCAAAGAGGGGACAAAGAAGTACTCCAAGCCCGAAGACAAGGCGCCGGACCTGTACAACCTCGGGCTGGCGTTCGAAGCACAGGGGCCCGCGTTCTACGAGGACGCCGTCCTCGCCTACCGCAAGGCGGTGGAGGCCGACACCGAGAAGGAACTTTTCGCATCCGGCCTGGGCCGCATCGCGCGTCTCCTGGAGGGCACGAACCTGATTGAAATGCAGAAGGGAGCGCGCAATGAATAGTCCCTCGAACCGCTTCGCAGGCCTGATCCTGGCGGCGCTTTGCTTCGCCGGTTGCGCGACGAAAAAGACGCTCACGATCCCGATGCGCCAGCCCGCGAAGGTGGCCATCCCGGGTTCGATCCGGACGCTGATGTTCGACGACGTGAAGGAAGCGTCGGGCAACCTCCCCGGCGGCTACACGCGGGACAAGGACGACAACACGGCGCTCGTGAGGGCCACGCTGTCGGCCGAGTTCTGCACTTCGACGTACGCCGTCCTGAACGACGAGTTGCTCGACATGGTGCGCAAGTCGGGCAAGGTGCCGAAATACCTCTCGGACGGGCCGACGGTGGCGACGGACTTCGTGAACCAGATGGTCGGCGACCCGGGCTCGATCGGCGTCGTCGAGGTGGAAGTGACGAGCGGGTTCGGCGATTCGTACACGGTTGAAAACCGCCAGGTGACGCTGAGTACCACGACGTACAACGCGAACGGCCAGCCGATGGTCCGGGTGCAGACCGTGTCCGTTCCCGTGCACCGGATCGACGTCTTCGGGTCCGTGACGGCGATGGTGCGGATCCGCTCGCCGTACCCCGACGGGAAGGCCGTCTTCGAGAAGACCTACACGGTCCCCGAGTTCCGTTACGCATCCACCGAATCGGCCCCGCGCGACCTGTTCTTCTTCGGCCGCAGCGATTCCGCCAAACAGGGCAACGGCGCCCCGACCGTGACCGAGGTCAAGGCGATCCAGTTCAAGAAACTTGCCCGGATGTTCTTCGAGGACATCAGCCCCAGCACCAAGGAAGTCCCCGGCGTCCTCGATGACCGCGGCGACAAGATGGCGTATAACCTGCTGGCCGAGGGCGCCCTTCCCTGGGCCGAAATGCGTCTCCGCAAAGTCGAAAAGCAGGGGACTCCCGCACAGGTCGCGGCGAACCTATACAACCTGGGCGTCTGCTGGGAAGCGCAGGGGCTGGCAGGGGAAGCGGTGACAAAGTACAAGGCCGCGCTCGACCTGGAGTCGGGAAATTCGATGTTCCGGAAGGCCTACGAGAGAGCGAACAGCCAGGCGAAATAGGGCCTGGACCCAAACCTGAAAAGACAACCAACCGGCCGGGCACACGCCGGGAGCCCCGCGAGGGCGCTTCCGATTCCCGCGCCAACAATTTTCCAAGGGGGAAAGGAGCCGACATGCGACCGATGTTCTGGCAGGGATTCGCGCTGGCAGCCGCGGCGTTCATCGTGGGATGCCACGACAAACCGCAGACGCCGCCGAAGACGGAGGAGGACCGCCGGATCGACACGAGCGACGAGCTGTGGCAGGAGAATGTGAGCAAGGAAGGGGATGCGTTCGACGCGACGGTGGTCGTGCCCGTGAAGGACACGATCAACAACGCCCAGAAGGACGCCCGCGAGCAGGCCCGGCGCCGGGCGCTGGAGATGGCCGTGAAGGATTACCTTCGCGACAACGCCAAGTACGACCAGAACGCCGATGAGATCAACCGTCAGATCCTCCAGCAGACGGCCAAGTACATCAAGACGGACACCGAGGTGAAGCACCAGGTGTTCAACAACGGCCACCAGTACGGGCTGACGCTTCGCGTGGTCGCCAACGACCAGGCGCTGAAGAACGTCCTTCAGGACCTCGGCGCGATCCGCGCAGGCATCGCCGAGAAAAAACTCATCCTCGTGATCTACGGCGGCAAGAACGTGGACAAGGACCTGATCGGCGACGTCGGCCGCCAGCTGGCCGAGGACTACAACAAGCAGGGCTACACCGCGATCCTCTGGGACGACATCGCGACCGACATTGCGGAAGAGCGCAACGTGGGCGACAAGGCGACGGAGGCCTTCATCCAGAAGTTCGTCGAGAACCCCGAGTTCGCGGGCGACACCGAGTACCAGGGCACGCTGTCAGCACTTCGCTCGCGCGGCCGCCTGATGGTCGGTTTCAACGTGATCAAGGTCGCCGTCCAGGGCCGGACGGTGAACACCGGCGTCAAGTCGTTCGCCAAGGACCTGGTCCAGGGGCGCGTTTTCGCCAACCACCAGGAGTACAACAACCGGCAGATGGCGAACGATTCCGACAAGGACCTCGCCATTTCCCAGAGCGTGTACGAGTCCGCCAAGCTCTGCAGCAAGGCCTCGCTCAAGGAAACGAACGACTGGTTCGACAAGATCGAGCAGCTCAAGCAGGGCACCGAGTACACGTTCAAGTTCACCGGCTTCGGCGATGACGAAGTCGAGCAGATCGACAAGCAGTGGCGCCAGACGTTCTCCAGCGGCGGCGACGGGAACATGGAAGGGAAGTCGTACGTGCGGACGTACACCGGCACCGAGAAGGGCGCCGAGCTGTGCGACAAGGTCGACATGATGCTGAAGAAGGGCGGGCTGTCGGCGAAGAAGCCGCTTCCCGACAGCCGTGCCACCACGTTTGAATTCAAAAAGAAATAGGAGCGACCCTGCACCCATGAACCTGAGAAACCTGCTCGTGGCGGGGCTGATCGTGGCGGCGGCCGGATGCGCCGACAAACCGGTCAGCCACCATGCGACGGAACAGAAGGTGTACAACTTCGACGCGGCGATCGACGCGACGGAGTCAGTCTTCACGCGCCACTACAACAAGATCGAGCCGCCCTCGAAGTCGGGCGACGAGGTGGTGGTGAAGTCCGGCTGGAACGACAAGCAGGAGATGAACGAGCGGGAGCGCTGGCAGGCGACCGCGACGATCACCAAGCTCGACGACACGAACGCCAACATCGACGTCATCGTCATGCGCCAGCACGACGAGAGCGACACGGGGTACGGCGAGCATTCCCCGTCGAACCCGAAATGGGGCGTGGCGGTGCACTACCAGGATGAGGAACGGAAGCTGCTTAAGGAGATCGAGTACGAGCTGGAGAAGGCGCAGCGCGAGAAGAGGTAGGGATTGCGGAGGAGAAATTCAGCGGGCGGGGCGGCTTCGGCCGCTCCGCCCGATCTTGTTTGAGGGGGGGGGGATCCGCGGCCGTTTCTGCGTGATCCAGTCGTAATCTGCGTCCGTCGTTGTTGTGAAACCAATAAATCGAAAAACATCGGACGCGGATAACGACCGATCTCGCAGAAAAGTCCGCTGATGGGCGGCGACGCGCCCTTCAGTCCTCATATCCGTATTCAGCCAGCCTCGACGGGTTGTCCCGCTAGTTCTCGCGCACCTTCACAAACAACTCCAGGAACACCTTCTTCCCGCCCATCTGCGTCTCGATGTCCATCCGCGCCTGCGTGCCGATTTCCTTGATCATCCGCCCGCCAGCGCCGACCAGGATTCCTTTCTGCGAATCCCGCTCCACGACCAGGTCCGCCGCGATCCGCAGCATGCCCTCGCTTTCCTCAAACTGCTGCACGATCACCGCCACCGCGTGCGGGACCTCCTGGTGCACCAGCATCAGCACCTTCTCCCGGATCAGGTCCGCCACCCACGCCTTCTCGTCCAACCCGACTTCCTCGTCCTCGGCCACTTCAAATTCGCGCTCGGGAAGCGCCCCGGAGATCGTCTGCCAGAGGAGCGGCAGGCCTTTGCCGTTCTGCGCCGAGACCGGGATGATGGCGTGGAACTGGTAGAGCGGGCGCCATTTCTCGACGAGCTGGGTGATGAATTTGCCGGAGATGAAGAGGTCCATCTTGTTGAGGAC
>JAIOPR010000184.1 GCA_021413805.1 Planctomycetota bacterium | reverse complement strand
CGGAACGCCACGCCGTGCTTCGACTCGTTGTAGATCTCCTCCTGCGGGTGGTCCGGCCCCAGGTGGCACTTGCCGCAGTTCTCCGGCTGCCGCGCGCGCCGCGGGCTGAAATCGTGCCGGCTGTGGCACGCCGAGCACGAGCCCAGCGACCCGTCCAGGTTGATGCGCCCGATCCCCGTGTTCGGCCACGTCGCGGCGTCCAGCTGCGGCTTCCCCTTCGCATCCCGCATCACCTTTGCCACCGCTTCCCCGTTCGTCGGCTTGCCGTCCGCGCCCGGTTTCAGGTCGAGATTCGTGATCTTGTTGCCGTCTTTGTCGAGAAGCGCCACGCGCCCGCCGTGGCACTGCTGGCAGCCGGAATTCACGCTGGCCATCCCGTTGACCTTCTCGGGCATTTCGCGCCCCGGCGTCGGCGAGTGCGGGTTGAACGGCAGCCGCGCCCCCTCCACCGTTTCCGCGAGAAGATTGTCGAGCGACGCCAGAATATTCGCCGCCTTCGCGTGGTGGCTGCTCGCAAATTCCTGCGACTCGGTCTGGTGGCAACGCCCGCAGTCCATCGGCGTCACGACGGTCGCAATCATCTGCCCGTAATGGCTGAACGCGTCCGCCTCCCCCTGCTGCGCCTGGTGGCACTCGAAACAACCCACGCCTTTCTTCGCGTGCGTGCTCCCCTTCCACTGCGCCACGATCCCCGGCGAATTGTCCCCGTGGCAGTCCACGCATCCCTTCGACGACGCCGGCACCGCGACATGCGAGTCCGACGCCGCGAACGGTGCAGAGACTGGCAAACGTTTTCCCGGCCCGGCTCAATGCGCCACCGCCGCTTCCCAGACGGTGAGGCCGATGATGGTGATGACCGCAAGGATCCCGACGGCGACGGAGGCTTCCTGGAAACGCGTCTTGCGGCGGATCAGGGAGTCGATGAAGGGCCAGACGAACATGGTGAAGGCGATGAAGCCGGTGGAGATGACAGCGAAGGTGCCGGAGAAGAGCTTGAGCCAGCGGAAGGTGACTTAGAAGAACCACTCGGGCTTGATGACTTCGGGAGTGGAGAGCGGGTCGGCGTGGGGGCCGAGGGTCGCGGGGAGGATGGTCGCGAGGGCCGAGAGGAGGACCATCAGCACGAGGCCGACGGAGAGCTCGGTGTAGAAGTGGTCCGGGAAGAACGGGAATGTCTTCGGCTTGTCGGCCGGCTCGTCCTTGAACTGAAATTCCGTGACGCCCTGGAGGCGGATGAGGGCGATGTGGACCGTGATGAGGCCGAGCATGACGGCGGGGAGGATCGCGGCGTGGACCATGAAGAGCCGCGGGAGAGTGCGCTCGTTGTAGGTGTCGCCGCCGAGCATCATGGCCTTCATGAATGGCCCGACGACGGGAACGCTCGCCGAGATGTTGGCGCCAACGGTCGTGCCCCAGTAGCTGAGCTGCTCGTAGACGAGCGAATACCCGGTGAAGCCGGCGCCAAGGGTGCACGCGAGCAGGCACATCCCGATGAGCCAGTTGATCTCGCGCGGTTTCCGGTAGGCCCCCGTGAAGAACACGCGCATCTGGTGCAGGATCACCGCCGCGATCATCAGCGTCGCGCCCCACTTGTGAACGCTTCGGAAATACCACCCGTACGCCGCCGTGTCCGTGATGTATTTCACCGACCCGTAAGCCGTGCGCGGCGACGGCTCGTAGTAGAACGCGAGCAGGATGCCGGTGACGATCTGCACGATGAACAGGTACGCCGGGGTCCCGCCCAGCGCGAACCACCAGCGCTTGAGATGGTTGGGCACAGGCTCATTGGACATTTCCCGAAGCTGGTCCCCGTCGAGGGGAATGCGCTCACGCAGCCACGCCACCGGGTTGATCAAGCTTCCCCCGGCCCGGGGAGCCCTTCGAGCGGCACCTCGATGTAGAGCAGGCCGCCGTCGATCCGAAGCGGGTATTTGCCGAGCGACTGACCCGCTTCCTGCGGCGGACCTGCGATCGCCCTGCCCGACGGATCGAACGCGCCGTTATGGCAGGGGCAGAAGAAGCGTTGGTTCTGGCCCTCCCAGTGGACTTTGCAACCGAGATGCGGGCAGGTGCTCGAGAGCGCGATGAAATCCTCGACCTTTCCCGCTTCGCCAGGGCGGGCGATGGCCACTGTCGCGCCGTCCGGCGCCGTGTACGACAAGGAAGCGCCGCGCTTGAAACCTGCGACATCGGCCACGTAGAGCCAGCCCTTGAGCGCGGGCCGCGCGGGATAGAGGAATCGGCCGGCCATCGCCGCGAACGCACCGTACACGGCGACGAGGCTGGCACCCATGGCCACGGATGTCGCGCGGGCCAGGAAGTCGCGGCGATCAATCTTTTCGACAGCAGCATCGGGAGCGTGGGCAGGGGTTGCAGCGACTTCCCCGATCAGCCACGAGGGCGATGATGGCTCGTTGTCCCCCATCGGGGGCGGCTGGCTTTCAGGATCGTCGGGAGTCATCATGGATGAAGGCGCTCATTAGGCGCCAACTGGACCTGTATATCCATATATTCAGAAATTGGGTGCCATCCGCGAAGTGGGAATTCACCCACCCCACGAGGGAGCCCTCCGAACTCCCGTCTCCGGAGTGCCCTTACCGCCCCTGCATCCTCTTCTCCACCCCGAAAATCCGCTTCGCCTGCTTCGACCCGGCCTTCATCAGCATCGCGACGACTTCCTCGCGGCGGCGGTACAAGCGCTTCAGTTTCCGCGGCTTGTGGCGCGTCAGCATGTACTGGGCGAGGAGGGGGGCGGCGATGGTGGAGTCGGTGTAGCAGACGATGGAATCGGGAAGCTGCTCGGGGTCGACCTTGCCCCAGGTCACGGCTTCGTTGGGCGTGGCGCCTGACAATCCGCCGGTGTCGGCGCGGGCGTCGGTGATCTGGATGAAATAGTCGTGGCCGCGCTCGTTGACGTAGAGGATTTCCTGGATGAAAGGCTCGGTCTGGAGCATGTAGTTTTTCGGGGTGCCGCCGCCGAGGATCAGGACCGCGGACTTCCCGCCGGATTTCTTCGCGTCGTAGACGTAGGCGGCGCTTTCGAAGATGTCTCGGTTCATGTCGAGCTTGAGCGCGGAGCCGGTCAGCGCGGCCGCGGCGACGTTCATGCCGATCGTGCCGTCGCCGGGGGCGGGGGTGAAGATCGGGACGTCGGCGCGGTAGCACGCGGCGAGGAGGGAGCGCTCCTTGAGCTTCAATTTCTTCTCGGTTGCGGCGACGTACTTCCCGAGGCGCCAGTGCAGTTCCGTCGTCCCCATCTCCTTCTGGAACTCCGGCTGCCGGCAGACGGTCCTCACGTAGGCGTCGCTGTCGAGGAGCACGTCCTGGTCGAAGACGATGTCGTAGATCCGGATCAGCTTCCGGTCGCGCAGATCGACGTCGTCCACGAACGGCGAACTCTCGAACAGGTCGTACCCGATCCCGAAATGGATGTCGTGGTACAGGTTCGCGCCCGTCGAGACGATGTAGTCGATGAACCCGGCCTTCACCATCGGGATCAGCACTCCCGCCCCGAGCCCCGCCGGCGTCAGCGCTCCCGAAAGCGAAACGCCGACCGTCACGTCGGGCTCCAGCACCTTGTTCACGAGCAGCTGCGCCGCTTCTTTCAGCCGCGCCGAGTTGTAGGCCAGGAAATACCCGTCCACCAGGTCCGCCGCCTTCATCCCGCCCTTCATCCCGAGCGGGTCAATCTTGCGCTTCTTGTACGGCCCCAGGTTCTTGGACTTCGGCATGGAAAACCTCTTGGTGGTGTGGGGGGAGAGCGTTGATCCGTGGAAAAGCGGCTGACGGCAAATCCCAAATCCCAACTCTAAATTCCAAATCCCAACTGGCTCAACAGTTGGGAATTGGAGTTGGGCTTTGGGAGTTGTCGTAACCCGCAGCTTTCCCGATGGCCGCGTATTCTGTCGAGCGCCCCGCGAACGAGAAGCCTTTTCTTCCCCCCTACGCCCAGCTCTCTACCTGCTTCAGCGCTTCTACCAGCGAAGCCCCCGTCTTCTGGCGCAGCAGGTTCACGGCCTTGAGCTTGTCGCCGCGCTTGAGGAGATCGCCGACTTCCTGCCGGTACTGGAACTGGTCGTCGGCTTCGTAGGTGGCGACGACGGCGGCGGGCTCGGGCCTGGGGGCGAAGGGCGGGACGCGCTGCTGCATCTCGAAGACGACTTCGGGCTGGAAGGTCGCGGTGGGCGCGCCTGTCGGGACGGGATCGAAATGCGGGGGAGCAGGACGCTCGACGTTCCGGCCACGGAGTTCCTCGACGCCCGGGGTGGGCTCGGGCTCGGGGAGGCTGATGCTGGGATTCATGGACGTCGGCCGGTCGATCGACGCACGGCTCGCCACGACAGACGGCGGGCGCGTGGCCGGCAGGACTTCCGGCTCCGGCTCGAGCGTAAACGCCGGCGGTTCCGGCTTCGGTGCGGGAGGAGGCGGGGGCGGCGCAGGTTTCGGTTCGGCCCGGGGAGGCGGCGGCGCGGGGCGCACCGCCGGAACTTCGGAAATCCGCGCGTCTGCGCTGATCCAGCCGCCGGAGGCGGCAGCCGCGGCGGGTTTCGGCTCCGGGGTCGGGGCGGGCGGAGGGGCAGGCTTCGGCTGCGGGATCGGCGCAGGCGGAGGCGCAGGTTTCGGCGAAGGGGCCGCCGCGGGCGCTGCAGCTCTCGGCGCGAGCGACACCAGTCCCTGGTATTTTTGCGGCACTTTCCCGGCCGCCACTCCCGCCGTCAGCGACATCCGCGCCACCGTTTTCGAAGCCTCGTCTCCCGAGACCAGGATCTGCGCCAGGACCTCGCAGAGCGCCGTCGACATGGCCAGCGACACCTTCGGCCTCATCAACCGCTCGCCAATCAGCGCCACCGGCGAACGCTTCGCCAGGAGCGGCGTCGCCAGTACCCGGACGCAGTGGATCGCCGAAACAGCGTTGTCCTTCTTCAATTCCTCGCACACCGCTCCCGCCGCGGGCTCGCCGATCGCCGCCAGCGCCATCGACGTCCTCTCCGCGATCGTGATCATCCGCTCGCTTCCGTCCGTCATCTTGACGTTCACGCCGTCGATGTCCCTGAGAAGCGGCACGAGCTTGGGGACGGCGGGAGCGGCGGCGCCGCCGAGCTTGTAGAGGGCGGTGATGGCCTTGAAGCGGACGTTGGGATCGGGGGAGTCGAGGTCCGGGACGAGGTCGGTGAGGCCCATGTGTGTGGTTCCTGAGGGAAGGGCGGTGATTCTACGGAAGTGTCGGGGCGGGTGAAAGGACGACAGCGTTCGGGGGCTAGACCTTCAGGTTGCGGAAAGCCTCGATGGCGGCAGCGACGGCCTCTTTCCCCACGTCGCAGTGGGTCACGAGGCGGACCCGCGACGCGTCGGCGAGCACACACCGGATGCCGGCCTTCTCGAGGAGCCCGGCGATGGCGTCGGAGCCCTTCCCCGTTTCGCGCACGTCGATGATGACGATGTTGGTTTCGGGGACCTCGCAGCGGAAACGTGTGCCCTGGAGCCCGGCGGCGAGGGTCTTTGCGAGTTCGTGGTCCTCGGCGAGCCGGTCGACCATCGTCTGGACGGCGACCAACCCGGCCGCCGCGAGCACGCCGACCTGCCGCATACCGCCGCCCAGCAGCTTGCGCCACTTGCGCGCCTTTTCAATGAAGTCCGCCGGGCCGCACAGCACACTTCCCACAGGCGCCGCGAGCCCCTTGGACAGGCAGACCATCACGCTGTCGGCGTACTGCGTGATCTCGAACGGCTCGACTTTCTGGGCGACCGCGGCATTGAACAGCCGGGCGCCGTCGAGGTGGATCGGGATCCCGGTCTCGGTCGCGAACGCGCGGTTTTCCTTGAGCACCGTGAGCGGGTAACAGGTCCCGCCGGTCATGTTCGTGGTGTCCTCGAGGCAGATCAGGGATGGCGCCGAGAACAGGTACGACTTCGGCCGGAATTCCCGCCCGAGCGCGGCGACCCGGATGATCCCGCGCTCCCCCTCGACCGGCCGCGGCATCACGCCGCTCACCACCGCGAACGCCGCCAGCTCGTAGTTCAGGATGTGCGACCGCCGCTCCAGCAGGATCTCGTCCCCCGCCTCCGTCCAGCACTTGATCGCCACCTGGTTCGCCATCGTCCCCGACGGGAAGAACAGCCCCGCTTCCTTGCGGAGCTTCCACGCCACCACTTCCTGCAGCCGGTTGACCGTCGGGTCCTCCCCGAACACGTCGTCCCCGACCTCCGCCTTCGCCATCGCCTCCCGCATCGCCGGCGTGGGCTTCGTGACCGTGTCGCTTCGAAAATCGAACATCGATGATTCCCCGAATAGCCGTCCCCTGAGGGTAGGATGACGGGCGAACCTTGTGAACTATTCACGACGGGATCCGTTGAAGCGGGCAGGAGGGTTGGCGATGAAGCGTCTTTCCTGGGTGTTCGTGGCGGCGATGGCGGTCGCGGCGGCGGCGGATCCGGATGCCGAGATCGGCGCGCTCGCGGAGCGACTCGGGTCCGCAGACCCGGACGTGCGGCAGAAGGCCCTTCCCGACCTCGAAGCCCTGGCCGACTCTTCCCCGGAACGCCTCCTCCGCCTCCTGGAGCACACGGACCCCGAGGTCGCGGCGGCCGTTCGCTCGATCCTGGAGCCCCGGGGAATTTTCCCGGAGCCGGAGAAGACGCAGCGCTGCCAGTCGCTTTTCAAGCTGCTGAGCACCACGCCCCCGGGGGCCCAGGGGCGCCGGAAACTGGTCGAGGAACTGCTCGAACTCGGCGGGCCGGCGGTGACGCGCCTGGCCATCGAACTCGCGTCCGAGCCGAACTGCCAGGCGATGCCGGCCGCGACGCGCGTCATCGCCGCCGGTGTGAAAACGAAGCTCGCGCTTCAGGCTCGCAATGCCGGTGGCGCCGCGTTCTGGTGGAGCCCGGCCACCCGCTCCATCTACGCCTTCGAAGAGCCGTTCGGGCGGCGCAGGGCAGGCGGTATGGGCAGCAGCCGCTTCAGTTGCGGTACCGGGGGCGCCCGGGAGAGCACGGAAACGCCTGAAGAACTCGTGATCCGGGCGTTGACCACGCTGGCACGGGTTCCGGCGGGCGCGATCTTCAATATTGCGGAAGAGGACTATGTTCCCGCCCGCCGGGTTTTCTATCACGTGACCACGAGCAGCAATTCCTCGCCCTCGTCGCTTCCATTGGAGGGCGTGTTCTCGGGTCGCCGTGTCCGGGTCGATCCGCCGAACCTGGACGCGCGCCCGACGGCGATCGTCGCCGCGCTGTCGGAGTCACAGGCCGCGGGGTTCAAGGGCCGCATCATCCGCAATACCGCGGGGCGGTGGGCGCTGGAGGTCACCGCCCTTGAGGAACATGCCGCGCCGGTCTCGAAGGGAATTTACGACCCGTTCTGGTGGGTCGCGGAGGGCGAGGGCGGCCTGGTGCGCGGAAATGGTTCGCTTCGAGAAGATGAAGCGGCGGACGAGGCGTGGACGAAGGACGAAGTGCGCGTGATCCCGCTCGACAAGAATCTTCCCGAGGGAACGACGCGCCTCTGGCTCGGGCTCGACGTGACTCCGGGCGGGGCGCAGCTGGTCCCGGCCCCGGTGGACGCGCGATAGGCGCCCGGGCTACTTTGGCTTTGCCTTGCGCTCGTAGTCCAGGCCGGGTCCGAAGAAGTCCGCGCCGATCTTCTTGAATTTCACGCGCTGCTCCTCCGTCATGATCGCGCCGATGCGGGCGTCCGTCCGTTCGATGATTTCCTGCGCCTGCCGCTGGTAATCCGGGTCGTGGTGGTCCGTGTTGAGGAGCAGCACCCGGCAGCGCTCTGTTTCCTCGTCGAAAACCTTCGTCATTTCCTTCACCTGGTCGTCGCTCAGCTGCATGAACTTGGCGTTCATTTCCATCGTATGGACGCCGCCGCCGCGCATCGCCTTCGCCATGCTCGCGGCCATCTGCTCGACTTTTTCGCGCCGCATCGTCGCGAGCGTTTCCTGCACGGCGGCCTGGAGGTTGGAGGACGAAACGTCCTCCCCGTGGCCCGAGCCGCGGATCGGCCGACGCCCCTCGACGTCGCGGCGGATTCCCGCGAGATCGCCGGAAAGCGCCCGGAGCGTTTCGGTCACTTCCAGGTCCTCGGCGGATGGCGCGTGGTTCGGATTTCCTGCGCCCGACGCAGTGTTGCCCGGCGCGTGGGACGGCCCGGAGGCCTCATGCCGGTCCTCGAGCGCCTCGAAAGCGCTCACAGTCTTTGTCATCTGCAGCCCGAGAACGAGCACGCCCGCCGCCACGAGGGCAGAGAAGGCCAGCGCACGGCGGTCATTCGGGTCAGCGCTCATTTGGGCCCCGGCCCCGCGGACATCCCGTCGAACCAGGTCTGCGGAAGCTTGCCATAGAGGTCCGCCTGCTCCGGGGACAAAAGCTTCTTAACCTCCTGGTCCGCTTCGTCGTTGATCCGCCGGATCTCGTCGAAATACGCGTTCCCGTTGCCGGAAGACCCGACCTTCCCCGACGGCGGCGCGCTCCAGAACTTCACGTACTGTTCGACCTGCCGGTCCAGCACGTCCTTCACCCGCAACTGCTGCGCCTCGTCCAGCTTCAATTGCGCCGCCAGCATCTCGATCCGTTTCTTCTCCGCCGCGGCCATCGCCTTCCCCTGCCGCCGCGCTCCTTCTTCCAGCTGCTGGACCCGCTTCGCCTCGAGCACCGCCTCGACCTCGTCGCGAAGCTCCTTTTTCGAGATCGACGTTCCGCCGGCCATATCGGCGGGAAGCGCCGCGAGTTCCTGGCGGACGAGGGCCAGTTCCTTCTTCAGCCGGTCGATTTCGGCGCGGTCAGCATCCGAGTGCTGCGGCCCCGTGCGGGTCCCTGCACCGCCGGGCTCGGCGGTCTTCACCTGTCCCTCGAGGACCGTGAGATCCTCGCGAACGCGCGAAAGGTTCACCGCAATGACGACAAGGCCGATGGCCGAAACCGTAGAGATGGCGCAGGCGGCCCAGGATTCCTTCGACATCGTTGGCCTCTCATTGTGAGCGGAAGCAACCGGGCCCCGGCGGATACCGGGGCCCGGAAGGTGTTTCGAGTCAACCGTCGCCGGCTCGCGGGTTACTTCCCTTGCTGCTCTTTCTTCTTCGCCCAGGCCGCCTTCGCCGCCGCCAGTTCCTTCTTGAACGCCTCCATCTCGTCGGTAGGCACCTCGTTCTTCGTCCACGTCACTTTCCGGTCCCCCGCCATTCCCTCCAGCGCCTTCTGCGCCTCGGGCTTCTCGTCCATCGAGTCCAGGATCAACTTGTCGTCGATGACCAGCGAAGCGACGCGCCCCTCGACCTTCGAGAACTTCTCGGCAGTCACGGTGCCGGGAGCCTTCACGCTGATCGCAAGCCTCAGGCCGGCCACCATCTCGGCCATCATCTTCTTCATCCCCTCGGCCATCTGCTTCTCTTCGTCGGTCTTCGGCGGATCCTTCTTCTCCTCCGCCTTTTTCGCCGCGTCGGCGGTCAGGCTGTCCTTGACCGTCAGGGTGCCCCCGTCGCCGTTTTTCGCGAATTCGAAGGAGAGCATTTCCTTTTTCTCGCCGCCCTTGTCTTCGTACAGCTTCACCTTCGAGATGTCGTCAAAGTAGGCCACGAGCGTCACCCGGTAGGACCCGTTCTCTTTCACGATCTTCGGCTCCGCCCACGCCACGATCCCGTCCGCGGAATTCTCCATCTCGGCCAGCTTCTCGGGCTTCATCGGCTCTTCCTTCTCGTCGCCCTTCAGCTTCACGCTCAAACTCCACACGATCTTGCCGGAGCCGTCCCCGTACAGCACGGTCTGCTGGTCGGATTCGAGGCATCCGGCGAACAGCGTCACGGCAAAGGCGAGGGCCGCAAGGCGGAAGAGCGTCTTCATGGGTGCTCCGTTGAGTTGGAAGGGCGCAGATTGTAGGGAAAAGAGCCCGGTTTGTGCCACTGCAGCGGACAACTGCCCCCGGCCTACTGCGCCGTCCACTTCCCGGTCAGCACCATTCCCGCGATGAGCGCGGCGAGGGCGAGGCGGTAGACGATGAAAGGCCAGGAGGAGCGGGTGCGGAAGAATCGGAGGAGGGCGCCGATGGCCAGGTAGCCGGACGCGGCGGAGATGGCAGTCGCGACCGCGAGAAGGCCGAGGTCCGACTTGGGGAGGACCTTGAGGGCCTTGTGCAGTTCGAGGACGCCGGCGGCGCCGACGGCGGGGATGGACATCAGGAACGACAGCCGCGCCGTGGCTTCGCGCGTGAGGCCGGAGAAAAGCCCGCCGCAGAGGGTGGTGCCGGAGCGCGAGGACCCGGGGATGAGGGCGAAGACCTGGAAGAAACCGAGGGTCCACGCGTCGCGGGAGGTGGCGGCTTCCTGCCCGCGGGTCTTCCGACCGAAGCGCTCGGCGACGGCGAGGACGACGGACCAGAAGGCGAGCGCCCCGGCGATGAGGAGGAGGTTCTTGGTCCAGGGGCCTTCGATCAGCTTCTTGAACGCGAGGCCGAGGATGACGATGGGGATCGTCCCCCACACCATGAACCCGAGGAGGCGCATCGATTCGCGGCTTTCGGGGGCACGGGGTCGCAGGCAGCCGTGTGCGATGCCGAAGAGCTCCTTCGCGAAAAATGCGAGGACCGCGGCCAGCGTGCCGAGCTGCACGACGGCGACGACGGCGGTGAGCTGCTCCGGCGAGTAGCGCGCCGACATCCCGAGCCACCGCGTCGCAAACAAAAGGTGCGCCGTGGACGAGACCGGGATGAACTCGGTCAGGCCCTGCACCAGGCCGAGCACGATGGCGTCGAGAAGAGACACGGGGAGATGAGAGGTTTATCGGCCTCCCCCCGGGTCCAACCGTCGTCCTTCTACTTGCCCTCGAGCCGGTAGATCGTCAGGTCGTCCAGCCCGACCGCCTTGTTCCACGTCATGATCCCGACGAAATTCGACTTCGAGATCGCGGGCATCGAGATGTCGTCGAACACCGGCTGGTTGTTGAACGTGACCGTCAGGCGGTCCTTGTAACGCACGATCCGCAGGTTGTGCTCCTTCGCCGCAGGAAACGTCACCTGCTGGTTCGTGTAAACGACGTGGTCGTAACGCCACACCTCGACTTTGCATCCCTCGTCGTTCGGGTGAAAGATGATCGACGTCCCCGAAAGCCCGTCGTTCAGCCCTTCACCATCCAGCATGACGCTGAACTTCGGCCGCCCGTCCGACCCGAGCGCGAGCTTGAGCTCGACCGCCAGGTCCTTGCACCCCTTGAACGTCGTGTCCTTGATCCAGGCGCACTGCGCCGGCGCGTCCTTGTCCTTGCCCGGCGTCACGAGGAACTTCATCCACTGCATGTTCCGCTTGTCGTCAGTCCCCCACATCGCCTTGTTCGTCACTTTCCAGCCGCCGCACGGGACGATGTAGCGCCGCTCCGCGCCCTGCGCGTTGAAGTCGTCGTGAAAGATCGGGTCCACCTTCGAGGGCTTCCGCCCGGTCGCCATCGGCGTTTCCTTCGCCTCGTTCGACAGCTCCAGCCCGTCGATCGCGTGCCCGTTCCGGTCCGTGATCCGCCCCACGAACCCCATCCCCCCGTCGCCGTTCCGGATCTTTACCAGCACCCGGTTCCAGCCCGCCTTCAGGCGGATCCCGAACCTGTCGTCGTCCGGCAGCACCCCGTGCCACACATCCCGCTTCTCAACCAGCTCCCCGTTCACCCACGCCC
>JAIOPR010000018.1 GCA_021413805.1 Planctomycetota bacterium | reverse complement strand
AGGGCCACGGTCAAACGGCGCTTGCCACAGAGGGCGCAGAGAACGGACGACTGAGAAAAAACGAAGGAGTTGAATGAGACTCTCCGGCGCATAACGCCGTTCTAACTTTGCCCGGACCTTCTCTCTTTTTTTCTCCTGTTTTTCTCTGAGCCCTCTGTGGCCACGCCGTTTGCTGTGTCCGATGTCCACCGCAGCTACTCGTCCAGGTTCATGCCCTTCCCGTCTTCAGCCCTCGCCCACAGCGAATCGCCCGTCGTGTCGGCGCGCGCCGCGGCCGGCGATTTGATGCGCGTGAGAAGCCCTTCAGCCGCCGTCGCGACTTCCTCCGGTTCGATCAGGTGCATGCAGTCGGGGATATCGCACTCGCGCTTCGAGCACGGCGAGCAGGGCATACCTTTCCAGACAACGACATTCTTGTCGCACCAGGGGCCGTAGACGGCGGGGTCCTTGGGGCCGTAGATGCCGACGACGGGGACGTTCATCATCGCGGCGAGGTGAAGCGGGCCGGAGTCGCAGCCGACGAAAACGGAAGACCGTTCCACGAGGGCCGCGAGCGTGCCGATGCGGGGCGTGTCGGGCCCGAGAAGACCGCGGCCGCCGGGGACGTCGCGCGCGACGGACTCGGCGAGCTCGCGTTCGCCGGGACCCCAGGCGAAAATCACGGTGCGGTAGCCGTCCCGCGAGAGAAGGCCGCCGAGCCGCGCCCATTTTTCGCGCGGCCAGCGCTTGATCGCGCCGAATGCGGACGTCCCCACGTGGCAGACGACGGTGTTACGGGCGCCCTTCTCGCGAAGCCACCCGTCAATCGCAGCCCGATCGCGTTCGGGAATGATGGGCGATATCCGGGAAACGGTGACGGGGACGCCGGCGGCGTGGAGCAGTTCGAGCGGGCGCTCGACGCGGTGCATGACGCCGGCGGTCTTCACGCGGAAGTTGTAATAACGCTGCGCGCCTTCCTTGGCGTCGTCGAAACCGATCCGCGCCGGTGCGCCGCAGAGTTTGGCGTGCAGCCCGGACTTCGTGTTTCCCTGGAAATCGAACGCGACCGTCGGCGCAAAAGCCCGCAGGACGCGCTTGAGCCGCATGACCCGGAGAAGATTCCCGGGCCACGCCCAGGGGCGCCAGGCGGATCCCTTGAATTCGCGGCGCGGGAAAACGATGACCTGGTCGAGCCCCGGCAGGCCGTCGAGGAGGGAAGCGAAGCGGTCCTCGATGGCCCACGCGATCTTCGCGTGCGGGAAGGCGCGGCGGAGGTTGGCGAAGGCAGGAAGCGCGTGGACGCAGTCGCCGAGGGCGGAGAGGCGAATGATCAGGATGCGGTCGAAGCTGATGGAGGCGTTTCCGGGGCGCGTCATTTCCGGCGCGGCGGGCGCTTCGGCGGCGGGCGGACCGGGTTTCACGGCGGCCGGGTTGACGGTGCGCTCGGTGTCGCCGGAAAGGCGCAGCGCGGGGTCCGGCTTCGAAGGATCGGACGGTTGCGGCGGAGCACGTTTTACAGCGCTGACCGGCCGCGGGGTCCCGAGGCGTTGTGCGGTGGTTTCGTCGTCCTCGAATTCCAGCGGGACAATCGCCTGCTGCGGAAGTTCTCCCGGGGTCCCGATGCCCGTCGGTGTGCGCGGCGCGCCGGCGGAAGAGGGAGGGCGTTGGCCGGAGGGCGTCGGGGTCCCGCCGGGCGTCCGGGAGCCCGGCGTGCTGGCGGGAAATCGCTGCCCGGTCGGCGTCGTGGTCCCCGCCGGCGTGCGAGCGGCGCCAGGCGTGCTGGGCGGAGGCCGCTGCGCGGTCGGCGTCGGCGTCCCGGCCGGTGTGCGCGCGGCTCCCGGAACCGGGCTCCCGCGCGGCGGCGACGGCGGCGGCAATTCGGACCTGCCCGGCGACACCGAAGAAGGCGGGCGCTGCGTCGCAGGTCCTTTCCCGGG
>JAIOPR010000160.1 GCA_021413805.1 Planctomycetota bacterium | reverse complement strand
CTCCGGCACGAGCAGCTCCGACGGCGCGAGCCGCGTCAACTCGTCGAGCAGCTCCCGCGCAGCGATCGTCTCGACGTTGAACTGTCCCGTCGAAAGGTCCGCCCACGCCAGCGAAAACCCGCCGCCCTTCGCGGGACACGCCGCCGCCAGGAAATTCGCCGTCTTCGCCTGCAGCAAGTGCGACTCCGTCAGCGTCCCCGGAGTCATCACCCGCACCACGCCCCGCTCGACCAGCCCTTCCGCCTCCTCCGCGTCCTGCGTCTGCTCGCACACCGCCACCCGGAACCCCGCCCGCAGCAGCTTCGCCACGTACCCCTCGTACGAAACCGCCGGCACCCCCGCCATCGGCACCGCCGCTTCTCCCTTGAACCGCGACGTCAGCGTGATTCCCAGCGCCCGCGACGCCGTCTTCGCGTCCTCGTAGAACATCTCGTAGAAATCCCCGAGGCGAAAGAAGAGCAGCTCGTCGGGATGCTGCTTCTTGATCGCGAGGTACTGCTCCATGAGCGGGGTGGGCATGCGAGCGAGTCTGGCTTATGGCGGAGAGGGGTGTCAATCCGTTGAAGGGCGGTTGGAGGGTTGAGGGGTTGAGGGTTGGGACCGCGGGAAGACGGGGGCGGACGCTGTCTGGTAGGCTGGCGCGCCGCGGACAGAACGCCGCGCATCTAAGGAATGCCACGTGAGAACACTGCTGATCGCCGGGATCGCCCTTCTCGCCACCGCCGCCGTCGCCGAGCGCGCGGCGCGGGAGTTTGAGGTGAAGCGCCTTGAAGTTGCTTCGCCGGACGGGCGGATTGTCGCCACGGCGAAGGGTTTCGTGGTGCTGGAGCGCGGCAAAGCGGGCGACCGGATCGTGCACCGGGACCGCGACGGGAAGGAAATCGCGGAGCTCGTGAATTCGGAAGGCCGGATCGACCGCTGGTGGGCGGCGCCCGGTGGCGGGGCGGTGGCGTGTCTCCGCGGCATCAACGAGTTGTCGTTCACGGTCGTCGGCGCCCCGGACGAGCCCGCGACCCCCGAGTACCTCCTCGCCGGCGACGTCGCGTTTTCGCCCGACAGCCGCCGCGTGGCGTTCCGCTCCGGCGACGCGGTCGTCGCCCGCGACGTGGCGCCGAAGGGCTGGCGCGTCGAAATCCCCGCTTCGGCAGTCCTCGAGGGCCCGGTCTGGTCCGGGGACGGGAAGGCGCTCGTCGTCATCAGCGGCAAGTCGAGCGTCGTAAACGGGGTCCTGAAGTCCCACCCGGACGCCGTGGAGTGGTGCGACCCGAAGGCAGAGAAACTGGAATGGAAGAAGCTCTTCCACTCCGAAACCGGCACCGTCGCGCACCTCGCCGCCGAGCCCACGGGGCGCCGGGTGGCGTTCATGGAGACGATGGGAGGCTGGAAGCTGCGGCTCTTCAACCTCGACAAAGGCGAACTCGACGTCCTCGACGAGAGCGGCGGGACGCGGAGCCTGGCGTTCACGGCGGCGGGCGACATCCTGGTCACGGCCGACACGCGTGCCGGGCGGGTTGAAGCGTGGCTCATCGGCACCGTGCGCGGCGGGACGATGAAAGGCGTCGCCCGCGACCGGGTCGGCGACCTGCCCGACGATGACGTGGACGCAGCGTCCTCCGCGGCGGGCGACATCTGGCTCGTGACGCACGCGGCGGGGAAGAAGGATATGTCGGTCGTGCGCGTTACGCCGAAATAGAGCGCTGAATTTCCAACTCGCCGTTCGCCTCCGTATCATTCTGGCGTGACCCCAGCGCGACCGCACTCATGGATCGCCCCCGCCGCCGCGGCGATTCACTTCGCAGCAGCGGTCGCGATGCTTCTCGTCCTCCGTCCTGCGGCTGACACGGGGATCCCCTTGGCGGACCGGGTCGCCTGGTTCGAGTCCCACACCGCGCTCTGGCGCGCCGGCTGGATCTCCTGGATGGCGGGCGCGATTTCCCTTCTCGCGTTTTACGCGTGGTGGGGAAGCGCACTCTCCTCGCGGCTCGTGGCGCGATCGGCTCTTGGCGTCGCCTGCCTCGGCGCGTGCTTTGACCTGACCTGCGAAGCCCGCCTCGTCGCCGCAACGCGGGAGACGCTCGTGGCCGCAGTCGATGCCGCCGGTTTCTGGACGACCGTCTTCGCGAACGGTTTCTACTGCGTCGCCGGAGTCATCCTCACGCTCGCCACTCCGCGGCAGCCGCGATGGCTCCTCGCCTGGAGCTGGGCGATCTGGATCGCCGGCTTTGCCATGTCCGCGTTCGGTGCCGTCCATTGGCTCCCCGGCATCAAGGCCACCACCGCCATCCTCACCGTGCTCCTTTGCCCGTGGTTCCTCGCGATGGGGCGCTTCCTCAATTCGCGGAGCGCCGCATGAGCGTCCGTGCGGCGACCGAGGCCGACATCCCCGCGATTGCGCGGCTCCATGTGGACACGTGGCGCTCGGCTTACCGCGGGATCGTGGACGACGCCTACCTCGCATCCCTTTCGTACGCGGAATTCGAGAAAGGCCGCCGCGAGCGTTTCGATACTTCCGGGGTCAGGACGTTCGTGGCAGAAGAGGCCGGGGAAGTTGCGGGGTTCGCGACGGCCGGCCCGAACCGCGAACTCGACGCGCGGTACGACTCCGAGCTTTACGCGATCTACGTCCGCGCCGCTTCCGCCCGCCACGGCCTCGGCCGGCAGCTCGTCCACGCCTGCGCCGCATGGCTCGCCGCGGAAAGACGCGTCGGGATGCAGGTCTGGGTGCTCCGCGACAACCCGCCGGCGTGCCGTTTCTACGAGAAACTCGGTGGCGTCCCCGCGGGCTTCAAGGTCGTCCGCTTTGGCCAGCAGGACCTCGCCCACCTCGGCTACGGCTGGCCCGACATCGCCGCCCTCGCCGAGCGCGTCGCGCCCTGACCCTGCACCGTTCGTTGCCCTTTCCGGCGCTTCCCCGCAGAATGCCGGCTCGATCCTGAATTTCACCCAACATTGCGGGGGATGACCCATGGTCAACGCCGTCGTCCTTGAAGCCGTCAACGAGCAGATCAACAACGAGCTCGTCTCCTCTTACACGTACCTGGCGATGTCCGCCACCTGCACCGCGCAGCATTTCCACGGGTTTGCGAAGTGGCTGCGGATCCAGAGCACCGAGGAGTACGGCCACGCGATGAAGCTTTTCGACTTCGTCCTCAACCGCGGCGGCGCGGTGAAGCTGAATGCGATCGGTGAGCCGAAGGTGAAGTTCAAGACGATGCAGGAGATTTTCGAGGCCGCGCTCGCGCAGGAGCAGGCCGTGACGAAGCGGATCGACGCGCTTTACGAGCTCGCCCAGAAGGAAAAGGCGTTCTCGCTGATGGTCGAGCTGCAGTGGTTCCTGACGGAGCAGGTTGAGGAAGAGAAGTCCGCGAGGGACATTGTCGCGAAGTTCAACCTGATCAAGAACGATCCGGTTGCGCTGCTGGAATTGGACCGCGAGATGGGTTCGCGCGGGCCGGAGAAATAGTCGATTGGTCTATCTCGATTTAACGGTCACGAGCTCAACTCGTGACCGTTTTTTTTGTCGTTGCCGTTCCTCGCCACTGGCCGCTCGCCGCTCACACTCAGCCGCTCGTCACTTTGACTTGAGCAACGCGGCGAAGTCTTCGAGATCCGAGTACTTCTGCTGCCATGTCGTGTACATGACCCCCTCGGCCGTGCCGGCCTCGAGCCATTTCAGGATCTGTTTCGGGTTCGAATCGTAGTACCCGGCGATCAGCGTCTTGTGCCCGCGGTCCGCGAAGAACTTGAGGCTCTCGACGCGCTTCTCGAAATACCAGCAGGCAATGATCACGTCCTTGTCGAGTCCTTCCCACGAGCCCTTGAGGTCGCCGTTCACGAGGTAGTAGCTCGCGTGGGCGTTGTGGTTCGGGTCGAACATGTCGCTCCAGACGAAGATGCGGGCGTCGGGGGCGACTTCGCGGACGATCTTCGTGCAGGCCTTGACGTTGTCCGCGAGGATCGCGCCGGGGCTGAGGCCGCGCTTGGTGCAGGCGTCGTCCCAGTTCAGGACGCGGATCTCGTCGTGGCTCATGAAGTACGCCTTCGCCCCGAACGCCGCGTGGACGCGCTTCATTTCGTCGCGGAGGAGATCGAGGGTCCTGGGTTCGGACGGACAAACCATGACCTGGCCGTCGCCGACGGTGATTGCGTGGAAATACGAGACGCGGAGTTTCGTGCCGTCGGGGAGTTTCGTGCGAAGCGGGGGAGCTTCGTGCCAGACCTCGAACCCGCCGCGCCAGGGGATCACGCCCGTTCGCGGATCGGTGAGCTTCTCGAAGTCGGTTCCCTCAACAAGCGCTTCGCCGCCGTCCTTCTTCACGACCAGCGGCGCGCCGTCGCGGCGCACGAGGTTGACGGGGCCGGCCTCCTCGATCTTCGCATCGTCCCACCAGAGGGAGCCGGTGTCGGCGCCCCAGGCGCCGAGGTAGATGCCGACTTCGGTGGCCTCGAGCGAATTGAAGACGACGTGGTGCTCGGTCCAGTCCTGCGTCGGTTTGACGCCGAGGTTCGCGTAGTTGAACGACCGCTCGCCGGCCAGCACGGCGACGCGCGGCTCGCCTTTGAACTGATCCGTCTTCACGCGCACCGAGATGTGGTACTGGCGGAACGGCGCCACCTTGACCTTCTGCACGATCCGCGCGTTCCTGCCTTTCGGGTCCGTCACGCGCGCTGCGCCGTTGTCGGCGACGACCGTTTCATCGTGCCAGTCCCACTTCTTCAGATCGGCCATGTCCCCGCCCTTCAGCACCACCGGCGGATCCGCCACGACCCGCGCTTCGCCGTCCTTCACCACAAACAGCGCGTCGCGCACCGGCAGCCCTTCGGCGAGATCGGGGTCCCGCGACAGCAGCCCCTCCGAATACCCGATCGGGAACACCGCCGGCACGATTTCGAGCTTCAGCTCCGCCGCGACTTTCTTCAGCCTCTCCACATTCGCGAAGTACCGCTTCTCCATGTCCTCCAGCCGCGAGAACTTCGAGTCCGACAGCAGCACGCCGTTGTAGCCCGCTTTCGCCGCGCGGCGGAAGAGCGCTTCCGCGTCGTCGGCGTTCTTGTCCACGAGGAGGTTCGTCGAGAGGTAGATCCAGCGGTCGCGAAGGG
>JAIOPR010000159.1 GCA_021413805.1 Planctomycetota bacterium | reverse complement strand
GAACGACGCTGACCGCCGCGCCGGCCGCAACGCCCGTCGTCACCCTGGGATCGCCCCAGGCGAGCGAAACCGCGGTCGCAACGAGCGTGATTCCTGCGGCCGCGACGTAGTACCTCCGGAGCTGGGCGTCCATCAGCGCCTCAAGAACCGGCGGTAGATGCCCCAGATCTGCACGAAGCCCACGCCGAGCCCCAGGAGGACGCCCGCCGTGGTGCCCCAGGGCTCGAAGCCCCATCTGACCCCCGCGCGGTGCCCGACCCAGTACCCAAGGGCAGTCGTGACTCCCAGCGCCACGGTCGCCCCCGACATCAGCCCCATGACGTTGAGAGTTTCCCGGGTCCACTCGTTCATTCTCTCGCCGCCTTGTGGTCGCGGCAGAGGATAACCGGGGGGTAAGTGCTGTCAAGAAATCGGGGAAGCGCGGGCCGCGCGGAGAACCCCCACCGAAAGGACGGTCCATTCAATAAAAACATCGGCCGGGCGCGAGGCACCCGGCCGATGGCGACTCCACGGGAATTACTCGTTTTCGTACGAGTTCACGCGGACCACCTTGCCCGCATTGAACTCCACCGTCGCGTTGTGCGACCGCGCCCCGTACCACCCCCAGCCGTGCGTCCTCCACCCCGCACCCCACTGCGGGTAGAGCCACTGGTCCGAAGACCCCGGGTCCGTCACCTTCGGCGGAAACCCGCACGCAGCCACCACCTGCGCCTTGGTCATTCCCACCACCGGCCGGGCGAACTTGATCCCGTCCGCAACCTCCGCCGATCCCGCGTCAAACCCCGCCTTCGGGTCCGCCCCCGCCAGGAACTTCTGGATCTCCTGGTACTTGTCCTTGTACCCGCCACCGTTCCCCGGAAGGATCCAGAATTCGCGGCCGTCGTCCGTCTTCACGTGCCACCGCGTGTCCGCTTTCGCCGTCTCCGTCACCGTCACCGGCGTCCCCATCGGCAGGAACTCCCCCGAGAGCCACGACTCAAAATCGATCTGCGTCCCTTTCACGATCCGCAGATTCGTCCGCGTCCAGTACCTGCCCCCCACGCGGATCTGCCCCGCAGCGCCGCCGACAAATTCGGCCGTCGGGTTCGGGCCAACTTCGGGACCGCCGGCCTGCGCGGATGTCGGGGCCGAAGAGCCGCAACCTGCGGCTGCGAGAACGGCGAACAGGAGGAACGAACGCTTCATGGGGAAGTGCTCCAAAGGAGGGGGTAGTGGAAGTCGAACGATAAGGGCGGGGCGAGAACAGCGTAAGGGGTATGAATTCAGCGTAATGAAATGGTTGAAATGTGCATTGTCGTGGCCTCGAATCATTACCAAGTTGATCGTCATACTTGCGTATAAGTCCATGGTGCATAACGTTTTGTGAATGCAGCAGGTCCTCTTCCGGTAGAATCCCCCCTGACGCCCCACCGGAGACCACCGCCATGCCCAAGATTTCCTGGGACCAGTTCATCGCCCGCGCCGAGGCTTTCCCCGGCAGCGCCATCCCCGTGCGCGAACTCGTCCGGCTTGTTCACGATCTCGATATCACTCCCGCCCTCATCGATTCCCACGTTTCGTGGTCTCCCGAAACCTACCAGCGCATCCCGCTTCTCCGCACCGACAACGTCGAGGCGCTCGTCCTCTGCTGGGAGGACGGCCAGGAGACCGTGATCCACGACCACGGCCCGTCGTGCTCGGTCGCCCGCGTCTACTCCGGCACGACCAAGCTGGAGAATTTCCGGCGGAACGACCGCGGGGAGAAGAAGGGATTCGCAAAGCTGGAGATCACCGAGACCCGCAACCTCGGGCCGGGCGATGCCTGCGCTTCCGACGTCGGTGGGATTCACTCGATGGGGAACCACATGGGTGGGAAGCAGCGGATGATCACGGTGAACTTCTATTCGCCGCCGCTCTCGAAGATCCAGACGTTTGACCGGGCGACGGGGGCGATCGGGGAAAAGGTTTACCCGGCGCTGCTCGCGACGCTATAGGGCGCCGGGCAGATTACTTAAGCGCCTTAACGAATTTCGCCATTTCCTTCCGGACTTCCGGGCTCAGCTCCCGGAACGAGGGCATCTGGCCCTTGCCGTTTTCCAGCTGCTTCTCGATTTCTTCCTCGGTTTTTTTCGTGCCCACGAGCCGCGGGAACACGCCCTTTCCCTGCCCGCCCGGGCCGTGGCACACGGCGCACCGCTGGGCGAAAATTTTGGGAGGGTTGGTTTCGTCCAGCGCGACCTGGGGATTCCCGCTCGGGAGGAAGAGCAGGATGATGACGAGCACGGCCACGAAGATGCCCACGCCGGCGAGGGTGGCGACGCTGACGGAAGGGGCGGGTTCGGGGCTGGCCGGGTCAGGCATGGCGGGGAATCTTAACCGCTTGAGCGCGAAAAAAATCCCCGCGGTCCAGGCTGCGTCGGCCCCGGGTTGGTTGTTGAAGGGTTTTTCATTGAGGGCCGACTCCGCCCGGCCCACGAGGATTTTTTCGCGCTCAGGGGGAAAACGACCTTCGCCATGAATCGTCGACCCTTCAAGCTGATGAGCTACGACAAGCAGGGGATCGGGTCGCTGTTTTCCCGGAGCGCGTGGAAAAAGCGGGCGACGGCGCACCGACGGCTCTCGCTTCTTCCACGCGGTCTACTTGGTCGGCGTGTACGGCTTCGGGCGCGGACGCCATACCCCGTCCTCTTCGCTCCCGTCGTGCTGCTTTTCGTCCTTCATCCAGGTCTCGGTGTCTTCGGAGACGGCGGGGCGGTTGTCGTCCTTCAGGATGTCCACGCCGAAGAATCCCGTGATGAAGTCGATCGCCTCAACCGGGCGGAATCCCATTTCCACCCCGACCAGGAAGAACGCGATCGAGAACCCGAACTCGTCTGCCGTGCGCGGCTGGTCGCGGTACTCTTCTTCGTATTCGGCGGTGTACGCGCGCTGGTAAAGATGGGGCTCGATCGACTCCGGCCCGATGCCGCGCTCGGACCCGCGGCGCTTGTAGATGCCGGACCAGCGGCCGTTGATCGCGATGTGGCCGGTTTCGAATTCCCGGTCCTCCGCGCCTTCGCCGGTCTTCCCGCCCTCGAACTGCAGCCCCGCCTGCGCGAGGTGGGTCAGCCGGAGGCTCCCGCCGATCTGCGGGCCGAGCGAAACGTCCAGGTGAAAAATGTCCCCTGCGTCGCGCGCCCGGTCGCGGATGTACCCGCAACCGGAAAACATCGCCAGCGCGACGACTGCCAGGGATTTCATTCTTCGACCGCTTCCGCCTTCATCTGCCATCTCACCTTCTTGCCGTCCGACCAGAGATTCTCCAGCTCGTAGTAGCGGCGCATCTCCTCGTGGAACAGGTGGATGACCACGTCGCTGAAATCCACCAGGATCCAGGCGCCCGCGTCATACCCCTCCATCCCGATACGCTTGCGCCCCCGGCCCTTCAGCGTTGAAGAAATCTCGTCCGCGATGGCCTGAAGCTGCTTGCTGTTGTTGCCGCTCACCACCACGAAGTAGTCGGTGATGAAGGCAATCTTGCGGATGTCCAGCACGACAATGTCCGTGCCTTTCTTGCCCTCGGCGATCCGCGCACATTCCACCGCGGTCTCGCGTGCCTCGTCCTTTCTCGGAATCGTCTCCTCCTTGAAGCCGCCTAGCGGCCGCGCAGTTCCGACGCCCGCTTCTCGATTTCACGCCATTGCGGGGCGTCCACCGGTACGTTGTAGCGGAATTCCTCGCGGATTTCCTCATACTTCTTCAGCGCTTCACCCGGCGGGCCGTCGGTTTCGGCCCGAAGCGCGGCCTGGAGGCGCTGGACGAAGCGGACGAGTTCGGACCAGAAAGGGTTCTCGGTCTTGTCGATGCGGACGGAGAGGGAGGAGTAGAGGGGGAGGGCCGTCTTGCCGAGAAAGTCGGCGGCGTCGGCGCCTTTGCCGGAGCGGGCCAGGGCGAAAGCGCGGGTGAAAGGTACGCCGGTCAGCTCGACGATGCGCTCGCCGGCGCCTTTGACGACGTAGTACTGGCGATCGAGTGAAGCGTAGGTCTCGAGGAGGTGGATGCGGATGTCTTCCACGTCCTCGCCCGAGGCGAGCCGGCGTACAAATTCCTTCTCGGATTCGAAGACGGGGAGGAGATCCAGGAAGAGCTGCGTCGTCTTTAAATTCATTTCCGCCACCGGGCGGCCGGTCATCTGGCGGACGAAGACGTCGTGTCCCTCGTGAAGCACGGCGGCCGCCCGCGCGAACTCGCCGCGGCGCATCAGCTCGAACGACCAGCGCATGTAGGCGTCCTGCATCATCCCGTCCGCCGGCGGGATCGTGTTGTCGCGGCCCTTCGACTGGGCCAGGTCGATCGCGTCCCGGAAGGTGCGGGCCGCATCCTCGAACACATCGTGCCCCGTCACCTGGCGGTACCGGTCCATCAGCGACCGCTCCTGCGGGAGCCGGTGCCAGAGCATGTAGCCCTTCTGGAAGAGCAGTTTCTCGCTCGAGGGATTGCGCCGGACCGCTTCGCACGAATTGTCGAATCCGGCCTTCACCCAGCGCCAGCGGTCCTCCGCGGACTCCTGCTGCGCGGCGATGTTGTAGGCCTTGGCCCACGCGAGGTGGATCCAGACATCCGCGAAATTCGGCTGGAGGCGGAGGATGATCTCGAGGATCGCGTTCATCTCGACGTACTGCCGCGCCTTTTCCGCTTTGCCGTACTGGATCCAGAGGTAGTCGATCGCCGGGGCGCGCATGCCGCCCAGCAGCATCGCGGCGGTGTATTCGGCCATGTACTGCGCCGGCGGCATCCGGCCGAACGGGTTCGTGGCGACCATCTCCTGCTTTTCGGGCGTCCGGTCGATCTTCGTCTGGGTGTAGTGCACGGCGAAGAGCAGCGCCGCGGCGAGCGCGAGGGTGAACAGCGTGCGGACGGGGCGCTTCATCGGAATTCCCTCATGCGGAGGAACGCAAGCCCGACAAGGAGAGCGCCGATGACGTAGGCGAGCGTGAACTTGAACCGGTCGTGGATACGGGAAGAAGGGATATCGCGGCCGCGGAGGACCTCGGTTGCTGTGTCGAACGAGTTCAGGTCGGGGATGAGCTCGAGGGCTGTCCGCGAGATGGCCTGCGCGACGCGCAGCACGGGGACCGGGATGTCTTCGCCGCCGACATCGTGGTGGTCGTCGTGGTCCGCGTGCGCGGCGGCGTCCGCCTTCTCGGAGAGCGTGATCCGCTCCTGGACGGTCGGGAGGCTTTCGCGCACGAAGCCGACCATCGACCCGGCGACGAAGACGGCGATGCCGAAGAGCAAATTGACGGGGCCGGAGAGGACCGTCGAGCCCGCGATGGTGAGCGCGAGGACGACGAGCCAGAGCATGTAGGTGGACGCGAGGGCCTTGGCGAAATTCCACTCGAAGTTGTGCGGCTCGGACATCACGGCGATGTTCTCCGGGCGCACGGAGAGAGTCAGGTTCGGCTTCGCCCGTTTCACGGCGATGTCCAGGCTGCCCGCCGTCCCGAACCATCCGCGCGGGACCTTGATCTCGAACGGGATCATGAACTTCGCGACTTCCCGGCGGGTGGCCAGCCGAAGCGGAAGAGGCGCGCCTTCTTTCGGCGGCGACACGAACTCGACGGCCCACCCGAGCGCCGCCGCCTCGGCCGCCGGGACATCGTGGGAGGTCGGGCGCAGGTGGATGTCCACTGATCGCGATCAGCGGGTCCGCCTCCGAGTGGCGCGCTTCCACTTTTGACTTCGCGTCTTCTTCCTCGACCCGCATTTCCCTCGCGGCGTACTCCGTCCGGTTCGCGAGCAGCCCGGGGCTGTTGTGCGCAACGACCCGCACGAACCCCGCGCAGATCAGGAACGCCGCCGCCGCGAAGGCCATCAGGAGCGCCGCGAACCCCGTGAACCTCCCCGCGAGAAGCTGCCAGCGCGAGAGCGGTTTCGTCAGGAGCGTGAACACCCGCTTCTCCTCGATGTCGTCGGGAAGACTGACTCCCGCGAGGAAGACGGCGACGAGCACGCCGAAAAACGAGATGGCGCGGAGGGCCCAGGTCTCGATCAGCGGCACGCGGTCCTCGGCGCGGATCGACGGGAGAAGCGCGGTCGCGCCGAGCATCACGATCGAGAAGACGACGAGCACGACGAAGATCTTCTTCCGGACCGATTCGCGCACCGTCAGCCCCGACAGCGCCCCGATCGCCCCGACCGGCGAGCGCCGGAGGCCGAGTGCGAGGGCGGCGAGGCGGCGGCGCATCTAGTTCTCCTCTTTCCGCTTCCCGATGATGGAAAGGAACAGCTCTTCCAGCGAGCGCTTGGGCTCGGTGATGTCCTCGAGCAGGCCGCCGGCGGACTCGATGGCCTGGGCGACCTCGAGGCGGCGCTCGGTTTCGAGGCCGTGGACGAGGAACTGGGTCTTGTCGGGGATGCGGATCATTTCCTTGAGCGGGCCGATGGCGCGAAGGGTGCCCTGGTACATGATGCCGACTCGGTCGCAGACGTCCTCGATGTCGGCGAGGAGGTGCGACGACATGAAGACGGTTTTCCCCTGGCTCTTGAGCTCGAGGATGATGTCTTTCACCTGGCGCGAGACGATCGGGTCGAGGCCGGAGGTCGGCTCGTCGAGGAAGATGACCTCGGGGTCGTTGATGAGCGCCTGCGCCAGCCCGACGCGCCGCGCCATTCCTTTCGAGTACTCGCGGACCGGCCGGTGCTTGGCTTCCTTGAGGCCGACCTGGTCCAGAAGTTCGTTCGCGCGTTTCAGCCGCTGCGAGCGCGGCATCCCGAAAAGTTTCCCGTAGAAGTCGAGCGTTTCGGTCGCGTTGAGAAACCGGTAGAGGTAGGACTCCTCCGGCAGGAACCCGATGCGTTCCTTCGTGGCGATGTGCGTCGGGTCCTTCCCGAGCACGAACGCCGACCCGCTCGTCGGGTAGAGCAGCCCCAGCAGCATTTTCATCGTCGTCGTCTTGCCGCTTCCGTTCGGGCCGAGAAACCCGAAGACCTCGCCGCGCTCGACGCGCAGGTTCAGCGCGTCCACCGCCTTCGTCTTCTTGCGCCCCCAGAAATCCGTGAAGATCTTGGTGAGGTTCTGGGTCTCGATGACGGCGTCGGACATGGGTGTTCCCGCTAGCGGGCGGGGTCCCCGAAGCGGGCGACTTCGCGGCCCGTCGGGTCGAGGACGACGAAGAAATCGGGGCCGGTGCCGAGGAGGGTGAGGTTGTTCCAGGGGGAGGTCATGAAAGTCTTCCCGGTGGGGTTGGCCCCGGGCACGAGCGTGAAACCTGCCATGATCTCAATCGGCGACTTCGAGCGGTTCGCAAAGCAGGTCAGGTCGGGCACCGCCAGGAAATCGGCGGAGGACGCGCGCTTTCCCTTCGCCAGCGCCGACCCGGCTTCCTGCGCCGTCGGCAGCGCCCCCGTCCACGAGCCCTTCTGCGGGCCGAGAATCCTCACGAGCATCCGCGCCATGCGGTCGTTCACGCGCCACATGAACCTGGAAGCGCCGTTCCTGGCCGGTTCGGCGATGACGGGGAGGCGGGAACGCGGATCAACGGACCAGGAGGCGTACGGCGAAGGCGCGCCGCAGCACGCCACCCGCACATCCGGATGGAGGTAGGCCACACCGTGCGTGTAGCCCAGCGTCGTGTGGAACGCCGTCACCGCGGTGACAAGCACGAACGGCGACAGCAGCGTCGCCCGCGTGATCGCCATCGCGCTTCCGCCCCGGAGGCCCCGCACGAGCGAAATTGCGGCGAGGGGCGCGGAGATGAGGGGACAGATCGGGAATACGACCCACGACGCGAACCACGACAGGAGGCCGCTGCAGCGGCTGGAGGAGAGGCAGCACATGCCCGACATGGTAGATCAAGGAAGGGGAGCGATCAAGCGCTACGGCGTGGTTTCGCTTCCCGGCTCGGTTTCCCCGCGCAGGCCATGCCGGTCCATTTTCTTGCGAAGCGTCGCGCGGTTGATCCCGAGGCGGCGGCTGGCGGCGCTCAGCGAACCCTTGGCGTCCGCGAGCGCCTTTTCGATCAGCAGCTTTTCCCACTTTTCGGTCACCGCATCCCACGCCGCCCCGTCGGGCGCTTCCGCCAGCCACCGCTCGACCAGCCCGCGCGCCTTTTCGTCGTCGGGCCCCGCGCCGTGCGACGCCAGTGCCGGCGGGAGATGCTCCGGCAGGATCGCGCCGCCCCTCGAAAGCACGACCGCCTGTTCCACCGCATTCCGGAGTTCGCGCACGTTCCCCGGCCAGTTGTGCGCCATCATCGCGTCCAGTGCCGCTTCACTCACCGCCTTCCCCGCATGCCCCCCGTCCTGCAGGAACCGCGCAACCAGCCGCGGGATGTCGGTTTTTCTTTCGCGAAGCGGCGGCAGCGTGATGGCGACGACGTTAAGGCGGTAGAACAGGTCCTCGCGGTACGCGTTTTCCGCGACGAGCTGCCGCAGGTCGCGGTTCGTGGCGGCGACGACGCGCACGTCCGCCGACTGCAGCTGCACCCCGCCGACCCGCGTGAACGTGTGGTCCTCCAGGAACCGCAGCAGCTTCGCCTGCGCCGGCTGCGGCAGGTCGCCGACCTCGTCCAGGAACACCGTCCCGCCCTCCGCGACCTCGAACCGCCCCGGCTTCGCCCGCAACGCCCCCGTGAACGCGCCCTTCTCGTGCCCGAAAAGTTCCGACTCGATCAGTCCCTCGGGGAGGGAAGCGCAGTTGATCGGCTCGAAGTTTTTCTTTGCGCGGCGCGAGTTGGCGTGGATCGCGCGGGCGACGAGCTCCTTGCCGGTGCCGCTCTCGCCCGTGACGAGCACCGTCGCGTCCGTCCCGCACACCGCGCCGAT
>JAIOPR010000158.1 GCA_021413805.1 Planctomycetota bacterium | reverse complement strand
CTGGCTGAACCCGAACAACGTCCGGCTGATGAGCGGCGGCACCTGGTACAACAACCAGACCGCGAACTGGGGTTTCAATTACCAGTGGAACGGCACCGTCCACGTGAAGCTGGAAATCGACGGCGGCAAGGTGACGGTCTACATCGGCGAAAAGAAAGTCGGCGAATCCAACGTCGGCACCAGCTCCGGGCGCGTCGGCCTCTTCTCATGGAACGCCGGCACCTCGTTTGACAACCTGGTCATCACCCGCTAACCCCATGACCTGCCACGAACTCAAACCACGGCTGGCGGCGCTTCTCGGCGGCGGATTGACCGCCGAAGAAGCCTCGCCGGCCCGCGAGCACCTCGCCGGTTGCGAGTCGTGCAGCCGGGAGATGCGCGAGCTCGAGCGTGTCGAAGCTCTGCTCGGTGGCTGGAAAGCCGATCCGGGGCCGGTGGACGTCTGGCCGGCGGTGTCGGCGAAATTGCCGCGGAAAGGCTGGATGCTGAAAGGGGCGGCGGCGGCGGTGCTCGTTTCGGCGGCGGGCGTGGCGGTCTGGTTCGCGGGGCATGGCGGAAAGACAGACCGGGTGGATCCGGTGAAGAACGGGTTGCCTCTCTCCGGCGCGGTCGCCGCAGCGTCTCCCGAAAACCGGGTGGTCGCCCGCCACGTCGAGATCGCGGCGCTTCCCGGCTCGCAACCTCGGATCTGTTACGCCTACATCGGCTCGTACGACGAAGCGCTTAACACTCGGTCGTACGACGCGTGGTCGGACAAGGCGGTGGCGGCGGCCCCGGTGGCGGAGCTTTCCACCGCGGGGCTCATCGTGCCGCCGGCGTACGTGCCGCGCGGCTCGGTGCTGAAGCGTGTCGATCCGTCGATCGCGACGGCGGAAGCCGCGTGGGCCACGCCGTTCGGGCCGCTGACGGTCCTGCAGAGCACGGACCCGACGGGGAAGCCCGGGACCGAAACGATCGTGGGCAACGGCCGCGAGTACAAGCTGTCCCGCTTTGTCGCGGGAACGGTCGAGATCACGCTGGTGTCGGAAGGTCTGCCGTGGCCGGAGCTGGACCGGATCCGCAAAGGGTTCGGGGCGCATTAGATCCAGGCCGAAGCGCGATCGTCGCGCCCGGCCGTCGAAAATTCCGGGGGCACAGGAGGTGGTCATGAGAAGGTTCCTTGCAGCAGTCGTGGCGGCAGCGGCGCTTGCGGCGATCGCTCCCTTTGTCCACGCGTGTTTCATCCATTCGCCGCTTCCGGTGGAGCTGATCGAAGACCACATCACGATCGACATCACGGACAACATCGCGGTGAAGCAGTACACGTGCACGTTCTTCAACCCGAACGCCCAGGCGGTGGTCGGCGGCACGTGCTACATGGAGTTCGAGGCCGACGCGCAGATCGACAAGCTGTCGATGCAGCTCGGCGACCACGAAGTCCAGGCCGAGATGCTCGACGCCGAGAAAGCGAAGAAGGTTTTCGCGGAGATCGCGGCGAAGGGCGGCAAGACGGCGCTTCTCGAGTTCTACGGCAAAGGCCTGATCCGCGCCGGGGTCCCGAACATCCCGCCGCAGGGGAAAGTCGTCGCGGTGCTGCGCTACACGCAGGTCCTCCGGTCCGAGGACGGCGTCTACCGCATGGGATTCCTTAACACCAATCCCAAGGCGCTTCTCAAGCCCCTGAAGAGGGTCGTCGTGGACGTCACGATGAAGTCCTCGAAACCGGTCAAGTCGATCTACTCGCCGACGCACAACGTGACGGTCACGCGGGCGGACGATTTCAACGCGACGGTGCACTACGAGCAGGAGAACTACCTGCCGAAGACGCCGATGGCGCTCTACTGGCACGTCGCCGGCGGCGATGTCGGCGTCTCCGCGATGACCTACCGCGACGAGGAAGAACGCGGGTACTTCATGATGATGGTCTCCCCGACCATCGATCCCTCGAAGGTCCCCGTCATCCCGCAGCAGGTCGTCTTCTGCGTCGATTCGTCCGGCTCGATGATCGAGGAGGACCGGCTCGTCAAGCTCCAGGCCGCCCTCAAGTACTGCCTCAACCGCCTGAAACCCGAGGACCTGTTCAACATCGTGGATTTCGGGACGGAAGCGCGGGCCTTCAAGGAGGAATTGCTCCCCGCGACGCCTGAGAACGTGAAGAAAGCGCTCGCCCATGTCGATAAGCTCAAGCCGCGCGGCCGTACGGCGATCGAGGAAGCCGTTACGCTGTCGCTCGGGATGTTCACCGACAAGACGGACGCGAAGAACCTGATCTTCCTGACGGACGGCCTCCCCAACGAGGGCGAGACCGACACCGACAAACTCGCCGACATCCTGCACAAGAAGAACACCCACAACGCCCGCATGTTCACCTTCGGCGTCGGCAACGAGCTCAACACACGCCTGCTCGACATGCTCGCGACCGACAACGGCGGCAGCGCGGCCTACGTGATGCCCAAGGAAGACCTCACCACCCGCATCACCGACCTCTACGACCGCATCGCCAATCCCGTCCTCACCGACATCTCCGTCAAGTTCATGAACATGAAAGTCGAAGAGCTCTACCCGCGTCGCCTGCCGGACCTCTTCAAGGGCCAGCAGATTGTCCTCTTCGGCCGCTACCTCGTGGACGGCGATTCCTGGACGCCGGACCGCGACGTGCTCGTCACAGGCCACCTTGGCGGCAAGGAAGTCTCCTTCCCCTATACGCTCAAGTTCCCCGCCGTCAGCGCCCGCAACGATTTCCTCCCCCGCGTCTGGGCCGGCCGCAAGGTCGGGTACCTGATGGAGGAAGTGAAGCGCAACGGGCAGTCGAAGGAGCTGGTGGACGAGATCACCCGCCTCGCCAAGCAGTACGGGATCGTCACGCCGTACACGAGCTTCCTGATCGCCGATGACTCCGTCAAAGGCGACATGAACGAGATGCGGCGCAAAGTTGCCGAAGGTTTCCGCAAGGAGCAGGGCGGCGCGTTCGGCGCTCCCAGCGCCCCGGCCGCCGAAGCGGCCAAGGACCTTCGCGACGGCGAGAAGGCGTTCGATGCCTACGGTGCCGCCGGCCGTGTCACGGGCGAGAGCGAAGAGCAGGTCATGCTGAAGATGCGCATCATCGCTTCCAAGAGCTTCTACAACGTCGGCGGCCTCTGGACCGACAGCGTCTACGACCCTGAGAAGAACAAGGACGTCGTGACGCTGAAGATCGGCGGCGACGACTACATGAAGCTGATCGACGAGAAGCCGGGGATCGCGAAGTACCTGTCGCTCGGCAAAGTCATGGTCGTGTACCAGGGCAAGACGTACCGCACGGAAGAATAAGCCAGCACGCACCACGGGAGGGCACGGCGACCATGCCGTGCCCTCTTTTTTTGGCTATCCTGCCTCGACCGATGCGCCGCTTCGCCCTCGCCGTCGTCCGTTTCACGCCTCCGGTGCTGGCCGCCGGGACGGCGCTGTCGGCGCTCGTGAATCTCACGGTGCGCGACCGGTGGCCGGTTTTCTCGATGGTGTCCTACGCGACGCCGCCGTGTGCGATGGCGGTCGTGCTCTTCGTGGTGGCGGGGCTCTGGCTGGCGCGCCGGGCGTGGCGCCCGGGATTCGCCGCCGCGGGCGGGGCCGTGGCCGCGGTGGCCTGGTGGTTTGCAACCTCGCTGGTCCTGGCGCCGCCCCCGGAGGGAACGCCGCCGCGCGACCTGGTGCGGGGACTCGGCTGGAACCTGGAGCGCGGGGCCCGGGGATGGGACGGCGTCCTCGACGCCATCCGCGAGCGCGATCCGGACCTAGGGTGGTTCGTGGAGGCTGCCGATCCCAAGCCGTTGCCCGGACCGCATTGGCACGAAGCGCTGAAAGGCTACGACCGCCGCGAGCTCGACGGCGGGCTCGTCCTGATCACGAAAGGGCGCATCCGTGACGCCCGGGCCTTCGTCCTCGACGGCCGCAGCCGCGCGGCGGAATGCCACGTCACCCTGAAAGGCGTGGACCTCCGCGTCCTCATCGTCGACATGGACGGGGCTCCCTGGCGCCATCGCGGGACGGCCTTCGAAGCCCTCGACGCCGCGATCGCGGACGGACCGCCCGGCCCCCTTCTCGTCGGCGGCGACTTCAACACCCCGCGCGATTCGACCTTCTTCGACGCCTGGAGAGGAAACCTGACGCATTCCTTCGAAGCGGCGGGAAGGGGGATGGACGGGACCTGGCCGTCGGCGATGCCCTTTCTGCCGATCGACCACTGCTGGGTGAATAGCTTGCTCAGGATCCGGGGGTGCCGGTTGGGGACGTCGGGAGCTTCGGACCATCGGGGGGTGGAGGTGGAGTTTACGGTGGGGGAGTGAAGTGATTGCGGCGAGTGGCGAGTGGCCAGCGGCGAGTGAACGGCACTGCACAGGGACATTGGCGCTTCGCGGTCGGATCGGGAAATGCGGAGCGGGTTGGCCTTTGAGATCGACAAAACGATGGAACATTATGGCTTGCAATAAGTTGCGGCGTATTCGGTGCTGCTGATTGGGGCCGGATTGCACCCTAATTCCCGATATTCAACCCTTTCTCGTTGTTGTACGCTCTTCGCCCCCCATGAGACTCCCCTCCGCCCTCCTTTTCGCCCTCTTCCTCGCCGGCTGCGGCTCCGACCCGCAACCCACGCGCCCCGACGAACCCCACGCGGGTAACTTCGCCGACGTCCGGACCCTGTTCTGGACCGACCAGATCGGCTTCGGGTCCGCCTTCGTCTCCGAACGCCGCTGCGCCGACGGGGCTTTCGTCACCCGCGAACACCTCCAGTCCTGCGACTCCCTCGACGCGGAGACCCCGGCCTTCTGGGCCGATGTCGCGCTGGAGACGCTTCCGGATGGCAAGTCCTCCCGGGCGTTCATCGAGGTGGGGCGGGGGCACGAGCCCGCAGGTTCCCCGGTCCGCCTGGTCCTCGAACGCGGAGCTGCGGGAAGATGGACCCGGGCGCGTCCCGGAGGATCGCCGGAAGACCTCGCAGCCTTCGACGGCTGTGACGACCTCGAGATCGAGCACGACCACGCCACTTCGACGGTCGCCGTGCGCCGGCTCGCCCTCAAGCCCGGCGAAACGAAGGACCTGGACCGGCTCCTCGTGCGCCTTCCGGGAGCCGACCTCGAACGCGTCAAGCGCCGCCTGACGCGCCTCGACGAGACGACGTACTCGTGGGAAGGGCTTGGCCCCGACGGCGCCCCGGCGTGGCGTATCGACCTCACCGTCGATGCCGCCGGCACGGTCACCGCCTTCGCCGCCCCGGGCCTCCAGCAGCGCGTCGTGCGCGACCGGGTCATCCGCTGAGCCATGGCTGATTTCCGCGAGCTGACGCCGCGCGAAAGCTGGGAGAGCGAAAAGCTCGCCGTGCTTTCCAAGAAAATCGACGAGCTCCAGCTCCGCATCGAGGGGACGCCGCTGGAGTCGGCATTGAAGAAACTCTCCGAGGAGCTGGAGGGGAAGGGGCTGCAGTTCCGCCCCAAGGCCTACCTCTCCGACGAGTGGGGCTGCCCCGAAGGCGTGCCGGTCATCGGCATCCCGTTCTACCTCGCCGACGAGCGGCTCAAGCGCCTCGAGGACGAGTTCAGCGAGGACCTCGAGGACGACCGCCTCACGATGATGTACCTCCGCCACGAGGCCGGCCACGCCTTCAACTACGGTTACCGCCTCTACCAGACCGAGGAGTGGCACCAGCTCTTCGGCCCCTACTCCCGCCCCTACGTCGAGGACTACGAGGCGAACCCCTTCTCCAAAAAATTCGTCAAGCACATCCCCGGCTGGTACGCCCAGAAGCACCCCGACGAGGATTTCGCCGAGACGTTTGCGGTGTGGCTGACGCCGGGGATCGACTGGCGCGAGAAGTACAAGGGGCACGGGGCGCTTCCGAAGCTCGAGTACGTCGAGCGGACGATGACGGCGATCGGCCGGACGCCGCCGACGGTGGACGTGGATGCGCCGCCGGAGGAAGAACTGGGAGCGGTGACGGTAAAGGAGCACTACGAGCGGCGCGACGAGCACGAGGTGGTCGCGGGGCAGATCGCGGGGTACGCGGACGGCGACCTGCGCGAGCTTTTCGGGCCGGCGACGGAGGCGGACGGCGCGGCGACCTGGGCGGACGCGAAGCACCGGGCGATCGTCAAGCAGGTCGCGTACTGGACGGGCGCGCGGCAGCCGGTGGTGCTGGCGATGGCGAAACAGCTCATCGCGCGGCTCCGGGAGATGAAGCTCTCGATGCCGGCGGGCGGGGAAGAGGAAGCGATCGTGCGATTCACGGCGTTTGTGACGACGCTGGCCGCGAACTGGGTGAGAAGCGGGAAATTCATCGAGTTGTAAGTGCGAGCGGCGAGCGGCGAGCGGCGAGCGGCGAGCGGCGAGGAAAGGCCTGTCCGGTTTTCTGGTGAAGGGCATTTGCGTGGATGCTGCGGCGCGGGTGGTGATGTGTCCGGGCGGTACCACAATTTCAGTGGCACTCACCCGATCAGGCATCGCTTTGCACAAATAGCCGCTCGGACCCCGCAGTTTTCACTGGCCGCTGGCCGCTCGCCGCTGGCCACTCTCCACCGGTCGCGAGAAACTCTCCCCGCGGCGTGATACCATCCGCCCCGCATGAAACGCGTCCTCGTCCTCTACTCTCCCTACACGCCCGGCGGCCGCAAGCCCGACATCGTCGTCCTCCAGGTCGCCCGCGCGCTCGTCCGTCTCGGCCACGCGCCGGTCCCGTTCCCCGTTCCGCTGGAACTCGACGCGCTCGTCGCGGGAATCCGCAAGACCGCGCCCGACGTGATTTTCAACTTGTGCGAAGAATGGCGCGGCGATGGGAAGCAGGAATCGCGCGTCGCGGCGGTGCTCGAACTGCTCGGCATCCCGTTCACCGGCAATTCGTCGCTGGGCCTCGCCCTTGCCGGGGACAAGGCGCTGTCGAAAAAACTCTACGAGTTCCACAACATCGCCTACCCGGAGTTCGCGGTCTTCACGCGCGAAAAACCTGACCTCGTCGGCGGCCACCTGAACTTCCCCATGTTCGTCAAGCCCATGCGCTCCGACGCTTCACTCTCCATCGGCGACGTCTCGTTCGTGAAGACGTGGGACGAAATGCAGACGCGGGTGAAGCAACTGCTGCACAAGACCAAGGACGCGGTCCTGGCCGAGGAATACATCCGGGGCCGCGAAATCTACGCCGCCGTCCTCTTCGACCGCGTCCTGCCGCTTCTCGAGGTCGATTTCACCGGCCTTGGCGCCCGCAAACTTCACATCATGGGGCGCGCGGCGAAGTTCTATACGAAGTCGGCCGCGTACAAGGGGACGCAGGTGAAGCGGGTCCGCGCGCTGTCGGCGGGGCTTCGGCGCAAGATCGAGCACACGGCGCGGGAAGCCTGCCGGGCGTGCCAGGTCCGGAGTTATGCGCGTGTCGATATCCGCGTGAACGAGCTCGACGAGCCGTTCGTGATCGAGGTGAACCCGAACCCCTACCTCGAGATCCGCGGGGAGTTCGCCCGGGCCGCGCGGCTGGGCGGATTCAAGTATGTCCCGCTCGTGGGCAGGCTGCTGGACGAAGCGACGAAGCGGAGCGGGACGGAGCGGGTGTTTTAGGATCTGTTGTACCTGCGGCCGTTTCAGCGAGATCCGCCGTATCTGCGTCCGCAGTTTGTTTTTCGAAAAAGGCGGACGCTGATAAAGGCGGATTTCGCAGAAACGGCGCTGATACAACGACAGCCGCCGTCCGCTACCTCAAATTCGCGAGGATCTCCTCCTTCGTCCTGTACTTGTCGCAGTGCGCCCGGAATTCCTGCCGGTTCAGGCGCTGCGTGACGTAGACCTCGGCTGTCACCGGCGTGATCAGGGAGTGCGTCGCCGTTTCGAACTCGATCGCCGGGGCTTCGGCCTTCTTCTTGCCGATCCCGAACCAGCCTTTCTTTTCCGCCGTCGCCAGGATCTCCACCTTCGGCGCCGTCTTGAACGACGCCTTGAGCGGGCGGCTCGTCCAGCCGAGCAGGACCCAGACTTTTACCTGCTTTCGTTGCACGTCGAAGAAGACCGGGACCATCATCCGGTTGTCCGTCTTGAGGTCGGGGTCAGCGGCGAGGTCCTTAACCCAGCCGGCAAAGCGCGCCGCGGCCTGCGCCGGCGTCTGCGGGTCGGCGGGAAGCCCGATCTCGGCGCACGAAGCGGCGTGCGCACCGAAAAAGAGCTCTTCCGTCGAGGCAAGCTCGTCCGGGAGCGGAATCGCCACCGGGCCGTCGGCGGTGAGCCGGCGCATGTCGCGAAGCGCGGCGGCGCCAAACGTCGATTCCAGGACCTCCCGGACGAACCGGTAGCCGAGCGCGCGGCGCAGGTAGTGCGTCGGGAGCGGTTCGGCGCTGAGCTGCGGGCGGATCTTCGGGCGCGGCGGGCCGCACCCGGCGCGCGGTTCCTCGAGCTGCTTGACGTGCGATTCGCGGGCGAGGGCGAGGATTCCCTTGAAGAGCTCGGTCAGGGTGTCGCGGTAGTTCTTCTGCAGGTCGAGTTTCGTCGCCTCCGGCCCGCGGTCCGGCGCGGCGAGAGTTTCGAGCGACCACGCGATGCGGTCGTACCAGCCGGAATCGGGTTTCGGGGAGAGGTCCACGGACCCTTTGCGGATTTCCGCGATCAGCGCGTCGGCGAGGTTGAACCCCTCGGGGATCGGCCGGGTGGCAAACAGGCGCTTCACGAGGGCTCCCTCGGGCGATTCGGAAGGCGGCGAAAACGCGACGCCGCGTCGAAACTCCGGGGAGGCTCCGCGATCGAGGTCGCGAAGGGCGGCGCGAAGGTCGGGGCGAGTGAAGGGATTGGTGAGGCGCTCGGCGAGGGACATCCACGTTTCGTAGGCGGCGCGGTGCGGCTGAAGAGCTCGGGCGGCGTCCGTGAAGGCAGCGGCGTCGGGAAGTTCGGTCTGGAGCAGGCGATCCTGCTGGAAGATCTTCTCGAGGGCGGCGGACCAGGTGTAGAAGCCGAGCGGCTTGGACAGCCGCTCGTCGCGCAGGAAGTCGCCCACGACCTGCTGCGTCGCGGCGGCCAGGGCGGATGGCGGAGGCGTGCCGGACCCGAGCTGGCGGGCGCCGTGGATGAGGGCCGAGACGCGGGGGTCGGCAAACTTTGCCGAAACGGCCGCGAGAAACGCCGATTTTCCTGCAAAGGTTCCCGCGCCGGCCTGCATCGCCAGCTCGACCGCCGCGATGAGCCCGTCGTCGAACGCTTTCGCTTTCGCGGCGAGCACCGACCCGGACACGAACCCCCAGGGGTGCGCGGCGGCGACCGACGGCACGAGCCCCGGGTTGCTCCACTCCACATCGTCGGGGCAGTCGAGCGAAATCACCTGTGGCCCCGCATCGATGCGGAGGCGCACGCCGTCCTGTTCGATCTCGCGGATCATCGGTTCTCCGGAACGGTTCTGGTTTCGAGCCTGACGGAAGAGATGGTGGGAATAATTCCCCAAGTCTCAACGTATCAGAGGGTCGCGCCTTCCTACTGCAAAGGTGCTTGAATCGCACCCCCCTCTTCCCGCACGATACCCAACTCTTCAATATGACTGAACGCCCAAAAGACACCCCGACGAACCCTCCTCTGGTCCGCCCGGCCTCCAAGCCGGGGCCGGCGGCTCCTGCACGCAAGGCCGCCCCGGGCGGGGAATTCACGGAAGCGGAGGACACGGCCGTCCTCGCGCCGTCGCTCGCGGCGGCTTTCCTGAATTGCGGCGTGGACCGGCTTCACCGCGGCGAGACGGCGGCGGCGATCAGCGATTTCGCGGAAGCGATCAAGATTGACGGGGCCCTGGCGCGCGCCTGGTGCCTGCGCGGGTACGCCCAGGCGATCCAGCTGGACTGGGCGAAATCGGTCGCGGACCTGCGCAAGGCGCTCGCGCTGGGACTTTCGCCGAGCCACGAGGACAACGCGATGTTGCGTCTCTGGGTGGGCCGCGGGCGTGCCGGAGATGCGGCGGCGGCCACGAAGGACCTGAACTCGCACTTCTCCAAGCGTGTCGATCCGCCGCCGGCACCGTGGGTCCTGCGCATCGCGGGGTTCCTGGGCGGAAGCGTTCCCGAGAAGGAATTCCTGGAGGGCATGGACGGCGGGGCCGCGCCGTCGTCGCCGGAACGCTCCTGCGAGGGCTGGTATTTCGCGGGCGAAAAGCGATCGGTGGCCGGCGACCGGACGGGCGCGAAATCGGCGTTCGAGAAAGCGGTCGCGACGAATGCGAAAGGCATCAGCGCCTGGAGCAGCGCGCGCGGCGAACTCCTGGCGCTTCACGCCGCGAAGAAGTAACTGCCGCCTACTTCGGCGCGTAGTTGTCGCGGACGAACTTGCGGGCGAAATCCACGAGTTGTTCCCATTGCTGGACGCCGTGGATCCGGTAGCCGGCGTCCGAGAGTGCCGAGAGACGTTTTTCGCCGCCCTTCGGGATGTTCAGGACGAGGGTCCCGCCGCCGCGGGCGTTTTTCAGCGCCGTCCGCGCGACGTCGATGCCCTTGTTGTTCTTCTCGTCGCTCTGGAGCATCGTGTCCACGCCGTCGTCGGAAATGACCACGATGTGGACGTTGGGGTCGTCGGGCTTGCGGTCCTCGTAGGTCTTGCGAAGCACGTTGAGCGGGAACGCCGTCCCGTCTCCCATGAACCCGGTCATGATCCCGATGATCTGCTTCTCGTCGCGCACGAACCCGTCGGTCTTCGCGAACTGACCCGCGCCGCTCCAGAGCGTTGCCTGGACGCGCGCGCCGGCCCGAAGCGCCGACAGGGCGAGGATGGCCCCGGCCAGCGCCAGGTAGCTGATGGTCGTCGCGGGATTCGGCATCGAGCCCGACGAGTCCACGTAGATGTCCAGGTCGAGCGGCCGCGGCGCCGGCTCGCTTCCCGGGATTTCCGCGAACGTCCGCTGCACCGTCGTCACCCCCGGGATCACCACCGGCGACCGCGCGATCGTCCCCGCCAGGTCCATTTGCTCGAACGGGTCCTGCGCTTCCCAGGTCTCGTAACCCTCCGGCATCGGCTCCAGGGTGCGAGGCTGCCGTCGCTCGGGGAACGGGATGAGGTTGGGAAGCGCGCGTTCGCGGTAATAGCGCGTGGTGACCTCGTGTTGCGAAAGGTTCAGGCCGAGGGCCTTCAGCAATTCCCCGTACTCGAACGGCTCGCGGAACTGGGCGCCGGGGCGGCCTTTTCCCTCTTTGTCCGGAGCGGTGTTCTCCGCTTTCCGCTCCTGGTGCCGGCTCCGCCCGCGGCCGCTTCGCGTTCCCTCGTCCAGCGGGTCCGCCATCTCGGCGTCAAAGTCGTCGCCCTCGTCCATTTCGTCTTCGCCGATTTCCGCGAGCCCGTCCGGGACGGCGTCGGGGGAATCCGCTCCCGCGCCGGCCGATTTAGTGTCGTGCAGACCGCGCTGGATGAAATCCGGCACCCGCTGTTTGTCCCTGTCCTCGATGAGCCACGGGTAGAGGAGGGCGGCGAAGCGGCGGGCGCCGCGGAGCCAGTCTCCCGCGAAGTGTTTCACGAGGCGGGCCACCACGGTCGCGTCGAGTTCCATCTCGTGAGTCACGCCGAGCGGCGCCAGCGATTCCTTTGGAAGCCTCCAGAGAATTTCATAGGCCCGCGTGTAGACCTTCCAGACCGCCGAGGTCTGCCCGGACTTCGCTTCGTCGGGGGAGGACTCCCGCAGCTTCCGGTAAACCCCGGCGATATCCACGCCCTGCCCCTGCAGCCGGTCGTTGATGTGCAGGTCGCCGTACAGGTTCGCGACCATCGCCGCCACGTCCCCCGGCAGCCCGTAAAGCTCGCGCCGGATCGCCGCGAGCATCCGCCCGTTGTCCGCCAGGTTTCCCGGCACGAAGACGTGGTGCCCGATCTCGTGGGCGAGGACGGGAAGCGCCAGGTCGTCGAGCTTGTCGGCGCGCACGGTTTCCAGGTTCACCATCACGAGCTGGTCGGTCAGCCGGATCGCCGCGATCTGGCCCGCCATCCCCCAGGGCCGGGCCTTCGCATCTGTTTCGCAGAAAATCGGCTCGCCAAGCTGTGTGTAGGGAGACCACGCCGCCAGGGCCTCAGGCCAGCGCGACCGCCACAGGATCTCGAGCGGCGACCGGGAAGCAGCCGCACGGCGGAGTCTTCGCGTCGTGCTCATGCATCCATCCCGGGGAAGCTCATGATCAGAGTGCCGGCGTCCGCGGCACAAGGATGCGGATGCGGTGGCTGTCCGCAATGGTCCAGGCGACCGCATCGGCCGCGGCGATGCTGGAGGTCGCACTTTTTGCACCTGCAACTTTGCGCGACTCGCCCCCGAAGGAAAGCGTCCCGTCCGCATCCAGCCGGGGCGCACCGTCGTCCCCGCCAAACAGGATCGACGACACAATTCCGCGCGGTTTCGCTTCGCTCACCCCAAGCCCCGCCGCCGCCGGGTCCGGGCGGCAGGACCATCCCCAGATGTCGGCCTCGATCCGGAAAGCGCCGTTCGCAGCGAGCGCCCAGAACCGGTGGCGCGTCGTTTCGGGCGCGGCGAGCAGAAGCGGCGGCTCGTCGAACCCCCCGCCGAATCCGCTGAAATCGCCGACCCTTCCGGCAGGTTCCCACTCTCCCAACCCGGCGCGCGGGGGAGTTGACAGCGCCTTGCGAAGATCCTCGAGCTTTCGCGGCGATGCTTTGGAAAGCGATTCGACCGTGGACTCCGAGATCGCGTCGTCCGGACGCCGCCAGCCGTCCGCTTCGAGTCCCGCAACGGCCAGCGACGCCGCTTCCGGCGGCCAATCTCCCAATTGAAGCGCCTCCAGCACCGCCGCGGCGGGCAGGCGGCCGGCGCCTTTCAGCGCCTCGACGCGAAGGCGCGCTTCCCCCAGCCGCCATGCGACCAGCGCGACCGCGTCGGGGAGGTCGTTTCCGCGTTCGAGGCGCCCGCCGACGGCGACGATGCGCCGGGCGAATTCTTCGCCTCGGGCGCCGAGGTTTTCGGCGGCGTTGGAGAGCGCGCCGGGGAGAAACCGGGGGCGGGAGAGGAGAAGCGGCCGGAGGCTGGGGAAGGTTTCGCGGAAAAGCACGGGGACGGCCGGGTTCGAGCCGCCGTTGCGCGTGAGCGTGCCGCGGCCGGCGTGAAGAAGGATGAGGTCGTACGCGGCGGAGAGCAGGTCGGCTGCGCCCTCCTCGCCTGTGCCGCCCAGCGCCGGGAGCAACTGGGCGCACAGGTCGAGCACCGCCTGCGGGTCCAGCGAGGGCGAGCGGCGCTTTGCGATGCGGAAGCGGCCATTGAGTTCCTCGCGGCGGGTGGCGAGCCAGTCGCGGGTGAAGGAGGGGGCGAGGGTCGGCATGGGAGGCGTCACCCCTGCAGGGCGAGCCACCTCCGGTAGTTCGAGTAGCGCTGGTGGTAGTACTTCAGTTTCAGGACGTCGGCCTGCACGTGGGCGTAGAGCTTGGAGTTTTTCGCGATTTTCCCGAGGTGGGTCTCGATTTTCGTGACCTGTTTTTCGACGACGGCCATCGGCACGCCTTCGAGGCCCTTGTCGAAATCCTCGTCGAGCTCGGCGACGGGATCTTCGCGGTCGAGATTGAGGCGCACGAATTCCTCGCACGACAGTTCCCACGCTTTCCGAAGCCACGCGATCCGGTCCACCCGGAAAATCTGCGCGCTCTGCTGGTCGAAGAACGGCGACGTCGGGTTGATCTGGAGCTTTTCGTGGAGCACGAACGGCGCGATCTGCCGGACGTCGTCCGGGGTTACTTCGGGGTTGCCGCGGAACCATGCGAGAGTCTTCGTGAACGTCAGGAGCGTCATCAGGCTCCGCACCGACAGGCCGTTCTCCGTCTGGCTGCAGAGGCATTTCACCTTGTCCCGGCCGCAGTCATTCGCGCAGGTCGCGGACAACGTCTTTCCCGCGAGGTGAATCGTGTCCTTCGACTTGTACTCGACCTCCTGCGCGGCCAGGTCGCAGAAGTCGAACTGCGCCGCGAAGAACTCGAGCCGCCGCCGCACGCCGCGCGGCACCGGGACCTTCAGGATCTGCGCATACGTCTCGTTCAGCTCCTGCTCCGTGAACTTGATCTCGTCCGGGACCAGCGCTTCCGGCTTCACCCCGTCCTCGATCCGCGTCAGCAGGTCCCCGAGAAACCGCGGGTTGAAATTCAGCGCCTTGATCACCACGTCGATCCGGTCCTTCAGCGCTTCGATCACCTGGTACGTCCCGCCCCCTGCGTCGTCGTTCGCGGTCAGGAACCACGCGCTTTCCGGCGACTCCACCGTCTGGCCCAGCACCTCGGCGTACCCGTCCGACATCAGCGTCAGGAGCGCCGACTGCGTGCGCGTCGGGATCCGGTTGTACTCGTCCACGATCTTCACCCGCATCTTGATCCACTGGCGCCACCCGATCCGGATCTTCTCCATGTCGTCCGCCTGGATCAGGTCCTTGGGAAGCGGCGACCCGAGCAGATCGGAGACGGTCATCTGGGGCTGGCCGTGCTGCATGGCGCGGCGCATGTCCTTCAGGGAGTAGCCCGCGAGGATGCCCATCAGGAGGGAGGAAGCGGTCTTGCCGCGGCCGGGGCCGCCGACGAACAGGGCTTTTTTGCGGCCCGCGAACGTGAGCAGCGGGAGCAGGACGAAGGACGAGAACGACGCCGCCGTGGGGAGCCGCACATCCGTTCCCGCGCCGCCGAAGCGAAACGAGCGCGGCGCCGCTTCGTTGAACTCGATGTCGTAGTACGGCGTGATGATCGCGTGGTTGACGATCCAGTAATACGCCTGCCGGAATTTGTCGTCGAGCGGCACGGTGGCCATCGGGATCGAGGAATCGGCCACGGTGGACGGCCCGCGGAACAGGTCCGCGACGTCGAACTCGCGCGGCCGCGCCGCCCCGGGCTTCGGGATCGTCGGCGAACTGCTGACTTGCCGCGGGTCGCGCGGCGGCAGGGGTTGGCTCATCCGCGCGATTGTGGGCGGCACGGCCACGCCCGGCGAAGAAAAATGGTCGCCCTACTTTTCCGCGCCCAGCCGCTTCAGCTCCGCCCGCGCCATGTCCGGCTCCACGAACCCGGGGATGGCGTTTTCAAGGCATTCGCGGAAGAGCGGGATGGCGCCGGGCTCGTCGCCGGCGGCGTCGCGGGCGATGGCGGCGTAGAAGGTGGCCTCGCAGACGCGTTCGCGGCGGGTGGGTTCTTCGGATGACCGGGCGGTGAGCAGAAATTCGGGCTCAGGGAGTTCGCCTTCGAGAAACGAAGCGATCTGGCGCGGCCAGGCGCTTTCGGTGGTGCGCTTGGCGAGGCGGAAATGGCGCTTGAGGCCCTCGACGGCCTCGGCGCGCTGGCGGTTTCGGAGGCGTGCGGCGCCGAGCTCGAGTTCGGTGTAATCGAGCTGCAGGCCGTCCTTTTGGGAGTGCGCGGCCTCGTCGAGGTCGGCGATGGCCCCCGCGAGGTCGCCCGCGCAGAACTTGGCGTGCCCACGGGCGCGGAAGAATTCGCCCGCCGTGCGGATCGAAAGCGCATGGGTGTAGTCGTCGATCGCTCCCGCGTTATCGCCCTGCGCCTGCCGGGCCTTGCCGCGGTGGAACCACGCCGTCGCGTCGGCCAGGTTGATCTCGATCGCCTTCGAAAAGTCGGCCGCCGCACCGGCCGGGTCGTCCGCCGCGACCCTCGCCTGCCCGCGCCAGAACCACGCCAGCGCCGATCCCGGCGACAGATCGATCGCGTATCCATACGCCGCAATCGCGCCTTTCGGATCGTTCGCGGCGAGGCAACGGTCGCCTTCCTTCATGGCCTCCTGAAGCGCACCCCCGCGGCCCTGGGGCGCCGAGGTGGTCGCACAGGCCGCGAGGAGCACGGCGAGCCAGATCGTGTGGTATGCGCGTTTCATGGGATTCGTCCTGATGCGATTGCCGCCCCGGGACATTATGATGCCGGCCTGCTCATGAAGAGCCGGAATTGAGCATCGCTGGATCGATTTCGTAAAGCCATTTGCTCACAGTACTTGCGGTGTGGCGAACCTCCCTCCTCGGCCTCCCCCGCTTCCAGAAATCTCCTTTACCCCGTGTAACGTTCCCGCTCCCCACCGTCCTTTCATCGGCAGACGCGTGACAACACCGCTGGAGAACGAGCAGGAACGGGCGCTTCTTCGAGACTGGTCCCGGGGCAACCGGGCCAGCGGCGAGGAGCTTCTCCGGCACATGCTTCCGGGTATCCACGGCTTGTGTTTCCGGATTCTCGGTCGCGACGCGGATGCGCAGGATGCGGCGCAGGAGACGTTCGCCCGGATGTGCGCCGAGGTCCGGAAAGGGACGGAAATCCGGGACGTGAAAAAATGGGCCGTGACGGTCGCGATGAACCGCGCGATCGACATGAAACGGGTGCGGGGAAGAGAAGTCGAGCTGGAGCCGGAGCTCGCCCCCGCGGCTGAGACGGCCGAGCCGGTGGACGGGCTGGAGATCGAGCTCTTGAGGAAGTGGATGGGGAAGTTGCCCGAGCGGTACCGGGTCGTTCTTCACCACCATTTCTACATGGACATGAAACCGCAGGAGATCGCCGAGGTGATGGGGCTGGAGCCGGGGACGGCGAGAGTGTTGCTGCACCGGGCGATTGCGGCGTTGAGGACGGCGGCGGGGCAGGGGAAGGGAAGTTCGGAGACGGGAGTTCGGGGTCGGGAGTGAAGGACAAACGACGGCTGGAGGCAGAGACCTGGAGATCATGAGCTTGCACCCCACGAACGATCGGCTTGCGGAATTCGCCTGGGACGCCCTGGAGGGCGCCGAGGCTGACTCCGTCGAGCGGCATGTCGCCGAGTGCGCCTTGTGCGCGCTTCGAGTGGAGCGGGTGCGGGCCGAAGCGCGGCGGATTTCCGCGGCGCTGGAGACATCCGTGCCTGAGGGGTTGTCGGCGCGGATCCTGGATGCAGCGACTCCCGCTGCGCCGTCCGCGGGCGGTGGTTTCCGGTTTGCGCCGTGGCTCGGCGTCGCGGCCGCAGCGCTGTTCGCGACGGCGGCGGCGTGGGCGATGCACGAGCGTTCCGACGCCCTAAGCCGGCTGAGCCGGATTGAAAAGGAGCTCGCTTCGCGGCCTGCGCCGGTGCCGGTGGTGGCGAACCAGCCGGACGAGATGGCGGACATCCTGCGGCAGATGGCTCGCGACAATGTAGCGGGCGATGTTGCGGTGATGGTGGACACGCGGCACCTGCCGGCGGGCGCGGCGGAAGAAGCCAAGCGGGAGCTGCTCGCCGCGGCGGACACGACGAGCGAGATGCTCGCGGCTCTGGCGCACGGCAGGATCGATTTCGACGCGCTCGAGACGACAGACACGCTCGCCGATCTCAACAACGTCGATCTCCATGCGCTCGATCACGAGGACTGGACGGCGCTGGTCGCCGGCATCGAGCGGCGTTCACGTGCCGATGCGATCGCCGCCGCCCGCTCCCTGGTCGGCGACCTCCAGGCCGCGGCGGGCCTCGACCAGACCCAGGCGTCCAACCTCGAAACCTACATCGTGGACAAGACCGCCTGGCGCCGCGACTTCCATTTCCTTTCCGACGCCGCCCGGCGCGAACTCGTCGCTCGCCTCATCGGCTTCGGCGGAAAACTGCGGCCCGGCGCCGAGTCACTTCTCAATCAACAGCAGAAATCCAGCGTGCTCAATTACCTGGAGAGCTCGGAGACGGAGCGCAAGCGCTACTGGGAAAACCTGCGGAAAACGCACTAAGGAGAGATCGCGATGAAGGGACTCATGGGCGGGTTTGCGGCGGGAGTGATGGCGGTGATGGCGGTCCTGGCGGTGGCGGATGACAAGAAGCCTGCGGACGGCAAACCCGCGGACAACAAGCCGGCGGAAGACGTGTGGCTCGAGGGTGAGATCATCGACCTGACGAGCTACCTGAAGGACGGGTCGCACGGCAAGGACCACGCCAAGATGGCCAAGGCGTTCATCCAGGCGGGCACGCCGGCCGCGATGCTGACGTTCGATGACAAGCTGTACATCATCACGCCGTACAACCGGGAAGGCGCCCAGCCGCTCAACAACGCGGGCGAGGTCATCCGGATGAAGGCGACGGTTTATGACCCGGGCCGCGCTAGAATCGGCCCGGGCCTCCGACGCTCCCCATGCGAACCCTCCTCCACAAAGTCATCTTCGTCGCAACGCTCGCCGCTCTTCTCGCGGTCGCGTGGGGCCCCGTTGCCTCCGCCGAGGACAAGAAGGACGGCAAGCCGGACAAGAAGGCGGGGGACAAGGAAAAGACGGACAAGGAGCGCGAGGAAGAAAAGAAGCGGAAGGAAGAAGAAGCCAAGCGCCGGGAGCGGGAAGCGGCGGAGAACTGGGACAAGCGCGAGGGCGACGACCTCGGCTGGCCCGAGCCGCCGGACATCGGGGAGATGATGGACGCGGCAAAGCATCGGGGGGACGCGGCGCCCGCGGGATGCAGCGAGACCGAGCCGAAACCGGGTGTGGGTGGGTACCGCAAACCCCCGACCGATGAGGACGCAGCGGCGGCGGAGGCCGCAGGCGGGGCCTTCGGGGAAGGCGCCGGCGAACACGGCTCCTCCGGTGGCGGCGACGCCGGCAAAGACGAGAAGAAGGACGACCACAAATGAAGTCGCTTCTCGCGATCGGCGCCCTGCTTTTCGCCGCGGCGTTTGCCCGCGCCAGCGAGGAAGCCAACCGCGCCGGCGGCGGATCGCTTGAGGAACTCCGCGCCGTGCTTGATCTCGAGCCTCAACAGTTCACCCGCATCCAGGGACTCTTCCGCGACGCCGACAACGACCTGCAGCGCCTCCGGGACACGGCCCGCTCGCGGAATGCGGCCGTCCCGATCGACCAGCTCATCGCCTGGCAGGACGCGTTCCGCCAGAAGGTCAAGGACGTCCTTCATCCCAACCAGCTCTCGGCCTACGAAACCTGGCTCGAGAAGAAGCGCCGCCTCGGCGACGAGTACGACAAGGCGCTCTTCGGCATCCCGAATTGCACCGAGGTCAAACTGAAGCTTTCGCTCTCGGGCGATTCGCTGGAGAAGCTTCAGAAGATCGCCGACCAGTCGGTCATCGACATCCGCAAGAAGCTGGTCGAATTGCGCACCGCTGGGACGGCGGTCGGGGCGATCGGGGACGCCGTGAACGAACTGCGGAAGGACGCGGTCAAGAAGATGGGCGACGCCGTGGGAGCGACCGAGCGGCTGAAATTTACCGGGTACCTCAAGACCTGGGTCAAGGTGCCGGCCGAGAAGCTGTCGCGATCGGAATTGGACCACCTGGATCACGTGATGAAAGGCCTTGAACTCGCCGACGGCGCGCAGAGCGACCGGGCCCAGACGCTCGTCGCCGCCATCCTCTGGCACCTCGAGGAAAACGCCAACCTGCGCCGCGGGCTGGGCAAGGAACTCCTGATGACTCTCCTCCAGAAGCGCCCCGAGGCGGAGGTCTGGACGGCGATGTACGAGTACGGGACGCTCTTCGACATCCACAATCGCCGGCTGAAGGGCCTCCGCGACGACCTGAAAGCGGCGCTTCCGACGAAGCAGATCGCGAAACTGGTCGCGGACGGCGTGCTGGAGTAATTTCGCCCGGAGAAGCCTCCTTTGCGCCGATTGCCACCAACCGATAGAATCGCGGGCGAATGGAAACGGCACCCCCCGCACAGGATTTCGGCGTCACGCACGGGCTGGACTTCGCCCGCTGGATCACGGAGATCGCTCATCTCCTGAAGAAGTGCGACGTGGCGGATCCCACGGTGCAGGTGGCGTTCCTGGAGATCGCGAAGTCGCTGGAGCGGCTGCGGCGCTACAAGAAGGACCTGCTCCTCGGCACGTACAAGACCTACCTGACCGTGAACGAGACCGTCGTGACGTCATTCCCGACGGCTGAAATCGTCGCCGCGCCGATGGTGCGCCTGATGGACGCCGCGGGCATTTACTCGATCGGCGTCGACCACCGCATTGACATCGCGAACGTCGAGATGCTCGCCTACATCCTGGCGCACCCGGAAGAGCTGCGGCCGGTGCAGGAATCGATGAAGTACGTCACGCTGAACCCGGTGAAATACATCGTGGTGTTCGCCGGGGAGCAGCAGACGGACCCCGAGGTCGGGATGCCGACGCCCGCCGAGGGTGCTACCGCCAACGTCTCCGGGGTTGACAAGGAACTGTTTCACCAGGAGGCCGACGTCCTGGGCGCCCTGGACGACGCGTTCGAAGGCTGGGGCGGCGAAAAGTCCGACCCGCTCAAGGTGTCGAGCCGCGAGATGGCGCGCAAAATCGAGCAGGTGATGCCTTCCCTCGAGAAACTGTCCGCGCTCGACAAGAAGGCTCCCGGCGAATTCCTGCGCGGGTATTTCGAGCGCGATTTCGGAGAGCTCACCCGCGGCCGCCCCGCCGAAGAATTCCTCACCGCCCTCGGCCACGTCCTGCGCGCACTTCCCCCTGAAGTCCAGGAACAGATGTTCACGAAGTCTTTCAAGAAGGCGGACCGCGACGAGACCGTCGAGGCCCTCCGCTGCACTTCCCCGGATTTCCGCACGAATTTCATGCTCGAGCGCATGAAGACGATGGGCGCGATGAAGGACCTGCGCGACCTGTCGAGCCTGATCGTCGCGCCGGGCGGAGAAATCCAGATGGTGGAGCATCTCGCGAAGAGGCTGCTGGCGACCGACCTGTCGCCCGACGACCGCGCAAATCTCCAGAAGATGCTGAACGTGCTCGGGTTCGACCCCGCGAAGGCCGTGCGGCGCCGGATCGTGCTCTTCATCGGCAAGTCGGGTACGGACTACGACAACATCCGGAAACTGCTGTCGAAGCGCGGTTACGGGGTTTTCCTGTGGGACGGGTCGGACACGTCGAGCGCCGGGATCGAAATCCAGCCCGATATCGCGATCCTCGATGCGCCGGAGGCCGGCGCGCCGGGGCTGGCGCACCTGAAGCAGGTTGCCGCGGGGAGCAAAAAGACGGCGATCATCGTTTTCAACGAGGGCGCGGTGGACATGACGCCCTTTTACGATCTCGGCGTGAGCCGGACGACCGTGCTCCAGAAGCCCGTCCCCTCCGACATCCTGCTGTCGTTCTTCGAGGACAAGAAGAACCAGACCAAGGTTCCCAAGCTCGCCGGGCAGACGCCCGGGATGGACATGCGCGAGAGCACTTCCAGGTACATGAAGGCCGACCTCGCGCGCGCCCGCGAAATCCAGGAACGCCTGATCCCGAAGGAAGTCCCGCAGGTGGCGGGAGCCGAGATTGCCGTCGCCTACCGACCGTGCAACGAGGTCGGCGGCGACTACCTCGACCTGTTCTGGGTCGCCCCCGGCAAGCTCGGGTTCGTGATCGCCGACGTTTCCGGCAAGGGCGTGGCCGCCGCGATGGTGATGGTCATGGTGCGAAGCGTCTTCCGCAGCGTGGCGGCGACGGCCCCGACGGCGCGCGAGACCATGATCCAGGTCAACCGGATGCTCGCGCGGGACGTGAAAAAGGGAATCTTCGTGTCGGCGCTCTACGGGATCTACGACGTGGATTCGCAGAAGGTGATCATCGCGAACGGCGGGCACAACCCGCCCGTCCTCTGGCGCCACGCCACCAGCACCGGCGAATACCAGACGCTTCCCGGCATGGCCCTCGGCCTGACCGAGCGCGTGAGTTTCGACAACTCGATCCAGGAAATCGTCTACGACCTCCAGCCGGGCGACAAGATCTTCACGTACACCGACGGCGTCACCGAAGCGTTCGCGGCCGACGGCGACATGTACGGCGAAGACCGCCTGCTCGCGATTTTCAACTCGCAGGCCAACACCCCCGCCAAGCCGCTTCTCGACGCCGTCATGCTCGACATCGACAAATTTGTGGGGAAGGCGCCGCGAAGCGACGACACGACGATGCTCGTGATCGGGCGGCCGATCGGGAACCTGATCGACGTGGTGATGGGGTAGACGCCGTCCCGCACGCCGCAATCGTTGCCCGTTCCCCCCGCGCGGCTAGAATCGAGCCACACCGCCACAGGAGTCTGCACCCATGCCTGCCCTGAATCCCCGCAAGATCGGCGTTGTCGGAAGCGGCCAGATCGGCCCCGACATCGCGCTGTATTTCTCCAAGGTTTTCCACGCGGCGAAGGTGCCGGTTGTGGTCGTGGACATCCGGCAGGAGGCGCTGGATGCGGGGCGGGAGAAGGTGAAGAAGAAGCTGCTGAAGGGGGTGGAGAGCGGCGCGTTCAAGCAGGCCGAGGTGGACTCGATGCTGGCGAACACTTCGTGGACGACGGACTACGGCGCGCTGGCCGGGGCGGACTTCGTGGTCGAGGCGGCGACGGAGGACCTGAAGATCAAGCAGCGGATTTTCGAGGGGCTTGAGAAGAGCGTCTCGAAGACGGCGGTGCTGGCGTCGAACAGTTCGCACCTGGAACCGGAGGTGATTTTCGCGAACGCGCAGGAGCCGTCGCGGTGCCTGGTGATCCACTATTTCTTTCCCGCCGAGCGGAACATCATCGTTGAGGTGGTGCCCGGGAAAGAAACGTCGCCGGACGTGACGGACGGGATCATGAAGCTGTACGAATCGATCGGCAAAGTGCCGCTCAAGATCGGGAGCCGGTACGGGTATGCGATCGACCCGGTGTTCGAGGGGATGTTCCTCGGCGCGGCGCGGCTGGTGGAGAGCGGTGCGGGGACCCTGAAGCAGGTGGACGCGATTGCCCAGAATGTGCTGGGGCTCGGCATCGGGCCGTTCATGGCGATGAACCTGACCGGGGGGAATCCGCTGACGGCGGTCGGGCTGAAGCATTACAACTCGAAGATCATGGCCTGGTACGACACGCCGAAGAGCCTGGAGGCGCAGGTCGCGGCGGGGAAGCCGTGGGAGACCGCAGGGAGAGGCGAAAAGGTCACGTGGAGCGACGACACGTTCTGCGTCGTCGGCGATGCGCTTCGCGGCTGCTTCTTCGGCCTCGTCACCGAGATCCTCGACAGCGGCATTGCCTCGGTCGCCGACCTCGAGCTGGGTGTTGAAACCGCGCTCGTGATGAACGCCCCGTTCACGATGATGAACCAGCTCGGCGTCCCGGCCGCGCTCGAGCTGGTGCAGGCGTACGCGGCGAAAAACCCGGGTTTCAAGGTGTCCGAATCGCTGCGGAAACAGGCGGCGACGGGGAAGCCGTGGGAAATTCCCGTGGTGCTGCGCGAGGACAAGGCGGGCGTCGCGCTGTTGACGTTCCGGCGGCCGAAGGTGCTGAACGCCCTGAACAGCGAAGTCATGAAGCAGCTGTCGGCGCACCTCGAGGCGATCCGCGCGGACAAGTCGGTGAAAGGCGTGGTGCTGACGGGCTACGGCTCGAAAGCGTTCGTGTCGGGCGCCGACATCAACGAACTTGCGGCGATCAAGACGCCGCAGCAGGCGACCGGGCACGCGCTTTCCTGGCAGCAGGTCGCCAACGCGATCGAGGCGTTCGAAAAGCCGGTCATCTGTGCCTATAACGGGCTCGCGTTCGGCGGCGGCAACGAGCTCGCCATGTCCTGCCATGCCCGCGTCGCCCGGAAAGGCCTTTCCGTCCTGTTCGCACAGCCCGAGCCGCGCCTCGGCATCATCCCCGGGATGGGCGGCACCCAGCGCCTCCCCCGGCTCGTCGGCCTCGCCAACGCCTGGGGCCCGCTTCGCACCGGGCAGATGATCAGCGGCGCCAAGGCTAAAGAATGGGGCCTCATCCTCGAGGAATGCGAGGACCCCGTCTCGAGGGCTTCCGAAATCATCCTCGAAGTCGCCTCCGGGAAACGCAAGCTTGCGCCGATCCCGCGAGACCCGATCGCTGTCCCCGCGACCCTGCCCACCGTCGAGCTCGGCCACCTCTCAAAGAAGGTTGATGAACTCCTGCAGCGCGCGATCCTGGAGGGCGCCGCGAAATCGCTCGACGAGGGATTGCGCCACGAAGCGAAGCTCTTCGGCGATTGCCTCAAGACCGAGGACATGAGGATCGGGATGGAAAGTTTCCTCAAGAATGGGCCGAAGGTGAACGCGGCGTTCGTGAACAGGTAGGCCGGCCCGTTACTCGATTTGCGTGAGCGGGCATCCGACTTCCCGTCATACCATGCTCATCGCGGCGCGAGGGCCGCTTCACGATGGCTTCACGAGTTCCCACTGAAATCCGCGTCCTGCTTGCCGAGGGCGACCCCGCCGCGGTGCAGGAAATCCGCGCCCGGCTCTCCGAATCCGGCGAATGCTCCATTGTGCTCTCCGTGGCCGGGACGATGGCGGACGCGATGCACCGCGTTACCGCGGGCGGTGTCGATGCGATCCTGCTCAGCCTCGACCTGCCCGACTCCCACGGCCCCGCCTCCGTCGCGGCCCTTCGCGACCGCGCCCCCCTCGCCCCGATCCTGATCGTCGTCTCCCCGGAGGATTCCGCCCTCAGCGCCGAATTCCTCCGCGCCGGCGCCCAGGATTATGTCGTCCGCGGGACGATCAACCCGACCTTTCTCTCCCGGCGGTTGCGAAGCGCGATCGAGCGGAAACGGATCGACGAGGAAGCGCGGCTCCTGACGGTGCTGTCGCTGGCGGTGAGCCAGGCGCAGGACCTGGATGGCGCGCTGAAGCTGGCCCTTCGCGACATCTGCGCGTTCACGGGCTGGGACATCGGGCAGGCGTGGATCCCGGCCGAAGGAGAAGAACGCCTCGACGCGGGCCCGGTCTGGATGCGCGACTCGTCGCTTCAGGTTTTTCGCGCGGCCAGCGAGCGCGCCGAGACGAAGTATGGCATCGGGCTGCTCTGGGGCGCGTTTCTGAACCGTCGCCCGATTCTCTGCCTCGACCTCGCCGCCGAACCGACGTTTCGCCGGATTGCCGCCGCCACAGAGGCCGGCCTTCGTGGCGGGCTCTTCATTCCCGTCCTTGCCGGGAACGACGTCGTCGCTGTCATCGAGTTCCTGATGTGTGCGCCGCGCCCCGAGGACGAGAGCCTCGTGAGGCTCATCGCCGCCGTTGCCGCGCAGCTCGGGCAGGCCTTCCTCCGCCGCAAGATGGAGGGCGAGTTGCACGAGAGCGAGGAGCACTTCAGGAAAATCGTCGATTCCCTCTATAACGGGTACCTGATCCAGGAGGACGGCGTTATCCGGGAGATCACCGCGGGGATCGCGGGTTTGTTCGGATACACCCCGGCGGAGCTCGTGGGGAGGGAGATCACGGAGATTGTGGTTCCCGAAGAGCGGGAGATGGTGAAGGAGAAGTACCGGTCGGGCCACGCAGGCGCGTACGAAATCGTCGGGCTGCGCAAGGACGGCACGCGGTTTCATGCCGAGGTCCTGGGGTTCAACCACCGGTGGAAGGGCCGCCCGGCGCGGCTGGGCGCGGTGAGGGACATCAGCGACCGGCGGAACGCGGCCGACCGGCTTGCGAGGCTGAATGACTGTTTCCTGAGTTTCGGGCCGGACCCGACGGGGAACATCGACCGGCTGGTGGCCTTCTGCGGGGAGACGATGTCTGCGGCGTGGGCGCTTTTTGCCACCTGCGACGCGGAAGGACGGCTTTCGCCGGCGGCGCAGTGGCAGGTTCCGCCGGCGCACGTTTCGCCCGGGAGTCCGCTGCTGGCATTCTGTCACCAGGTCCTGGGGTCGGCGCGGACGGATGTGGTCCTTGGTGGAGGGCGACCGGTGTTGCGCCACGGGGATACGAACCCGAACATCCTCAAGGGGCCGCAGATGACGCTGGCGGGGCGTGTGGTGTGGTGCGGAGGCGTGCCCCGCGGCGCCCTCTGCATCGGGTTGCCGGGCGAGGCCGATCCCAGCCGCGAGGACGCGCGCCTGATGGGGATCATCGCCAGCGCTATCGGAGTTGAAGAAGAGCGCCGGCAGGCGCAGAGGCAGCTGCAGGACCTGGAGGAGAACCTGCGCCAGTCCACGAAGATGGAAGCGATCGGGCGGCTGGCGGGCGGCGTGGCGCACGATTTCAACAACCTGCTGACGGCGATCATCGGGTACGCGGAGCTGGCCCGGGACCGGTTTGCTGAAGGCGACCCCCTGCGGAAGGAGATGGACGAAATCCTGAAGGCGGGAGACCGGGCGTCGTCCCTCACGAGGCAGCTTCTCGCGTTCGGCCGCAAGCAGGTGCTGCAGCCGCAGGTCATCGAGGTCAACGCGATCGTCGCGGACACGGAGAAGCTGCTTCGGCGCCTGATCGGCGAGAACATCCAGCTGGAGATGACACTCGCCCCCGACGCGGGGCGGGTCCGGGCCGACCGCGGCCAGATCGAGCAGGTCCTGATCAACCTGGCCGTCAACGCCCGTGACGCCATGCCTGCCGGAGGCCGGCTGTCGCTTCGCACCGCGCGGGTTGCCGCCGTGGCGGTCGCGAGTGCGCCGGGGACACCTCCGCCCGACGCGGCGTGCGTCCGGTTCAGCATCGCCGACACGGGTGTCGGGATGTCCCCCGAGGTCCTCGCTCATATTTTTGAGCCATTCTTCACCACGAAGGAACGGGGGCGCGGGACGGGACTCGGTCTTGCCACGGTTTACGGGATCGTCCGCCAGAGCGGGGGCCGCATCTCCGTGAACAGCGTTCCCGGGGAGGGCACGACGTTCGACATCGACATGCCCTGCGTTGAAGAAGCGGGCCTCGAGCGCAGGACGGAGGCTCCCCGCCCGGCGCCGACCGGGCCCGAGACGATCCTGGTCGTCGAGGACGAGGAACCGCTTCGCGTGCTGATGGTCCGCGCTCTCCGGGGCCTCGGGTACACCGTCCTCGAGGCGGGGGATGGGGCGATCGCCGCTTCGGTATCCGCCGCGCACCCCGCCGAGATTCACCTGCTCATCACGGACGTCGTCATGCCCGGGCTGAGCGGTCCCAAGGTCGCCGAACAGCTCTCCAGGTCGCGTCCCGGGATGCGCGTCCTGTTCATCTCGGGCTACACGGACGATGCCCTCGGCCGCCACGGCCTCATCGACACCGACGTTGAGTTCCTGCCCAAACCGTTCACCCCGCGCACGCTCGCCGAAAGGGTGCGCCATGTTCTCGAAAAGCGCGGGCAGGCCTGATGGATCCCGCCGCGGCCTACGAGTTGTACAAGCGCAAGGTCTGCGCGCACCCGGAGCTCACCTCCGCCGATGACCCGCTGTTCGCCGCCATGCGCGCCGAGGACAAGAAGGCAAACCTGCGCCTCGTGATGGGGATTTCGCGCTGGGTAATCGACCGCATCGACCGGATTCCGCAGGCGCAGAAAATCGCCCACAACCTGGACCCGCTGGCGATCCTGACACAGGCCAATTCAGTCGTGGGCGAGAAAATGCGGAGCTATCGCGGCGGGAGCATTCAGGAGTTCCAGGGCATCCTCATGCCGGCGCTGGACGCCCGGATCCAGGAGCTGTTCGGCCACAAAGCCTGAGCGGTCGCTCGGCTAACTACCGGCGCTTCCCGTCCCCGCCGACCCCGTTCTTGACCTTCTGCTTTTCCTTCTCCACGACCTCGTCGTACGTCTTCTTCGCTTCCTTGCCGATGGGAAGCCCCGCAAAATTCGTCAGGACATCCATCAGCATCTTCTTCGCACGCGTGTAGTCTTCCGCGGCCACGCATTCCATCGCCTTGCTGTACGTCGCCTTGCCCGAGTCGTTCATGCGGTTCAGCCCCGTTCTCGCACGTTCGACGACTACCTTCGAGCCCGGCTCTTTCTCAAGCTTCATCACCTCACCGAACTCGCGCACCGCGTCGCCAATTTTGTTGTCGCTCGAAGCGGCATCGCCGGCCGCCAGGTGCTCGATCGCTTCGCCATAGTCGTCCCCGTCCAACCCGGGCCCGGTTTTCTTCGAGGCCTCCGCGAGCTTCAGCAGCAGCTCCCGCGACGTCATCTTCCCCTCAAGCCGGCCGATCTCCGTCTCGTCCGTCCCGCACCACACCACGGTCGGCGTCGCCGGGTCCTCACCCTTGAGGAATTTCGGCGCAATTTCCTTCCAGGCCGCAATGTGCGCCTCCACCGTCAGCCTCGGGGTCACCGTGGAAACCACCTTCTCCCCGACCTTTTTCGTCGGCTGCCCCTCGTCACGGTTGCAGTAGATCGTGATCCATTTCTTCGAAGCGGCGATAAATTCCGTCGATCCCAGCACGAACCGCTCCACCGCGCCGCCATCCGCGTCCTGCTTCACGAAGACGATCACGATCGGCACGTTCCGTTCTTTCGCCTCCACGACGGCCTCGTTCCAGGTCCCCGCATAGCGCACTTCGGGCGGCTTGGCGAGGGCCTGCGAAGCGCAGGCGGCAAGGAGGGCGATGACGGCGAATTTGCGCATGGCGGACTCCTTCGGGAGGGCGGGGCCCGGATGCGGGCGCTGGGTTGATTGTACGATCCTGGAGGGCGCCGCGGATGAACGAACCTATTCCCCCGTGGCACCGCCGACATCGTCGTCCGCCGGCCCGGTCTGCCTCTGCGGTACCGGCGCCGCTGCGCCCGGCTCCTGGTTCAGGATGTCGATCAGCTGTCGCAGCCGTCCCTGGTTCCGCCGGTTGAAATTCATCGCGATCCGCGGCAGGTGAACCACGCGTTCTTCGTGCGCTTCGTCGGGAAGCGGCGCGGTGGACTCGAGGTCGCCGCCGTGGATGTCGACGAAGTCCTTCTTGAGCCTCGCCACGGTTTCTGCGGAGACGGGCTGGTTCAGGCGGATCACGAACTTGCCCTTCACGTAGCGCGACGAATTGTAAACGCGGTAGAAGTTGCAGATTTCGTCGCAGGCGTCGGTGACGCTGGTACAGATCTTGAAGAGGTGGTTGTCCTCGGCGCTGACGAGCCCGCGGTAGATGAGGCGCTCGACGAATTCGTGCCAGGCGGCCCAGAAGGTGCCGCCGGAGGTGTCCACCATGACGAGGGGAATGGGGACGGTTTTGCCCGTCTGGACGAGCGTGAGCGTCTCGTACATTTCGTCCATCGTGCCGAATCCGCCCGGGAAGAACGCGACGCTGTCGGCTTCCTTGATGAACATCAGCTTGCGCGTGAAGAAGTACCGGAACGTGACGAGCTTGCGGTCGCCGGTGATGACGGTGTTCGCGCGTTGTTCGAAGGGCAGGCGGATGTTCACGCCGAACGATTTCTCGGCCCCGGCGCCCTCGTTCCCGGCGCGCATGATCCCGCCGCCGGCCCCCGTGATGATCATGAACCCGCGCCGGACCATCTCCTTCGCAAACTCCGCCGTCTGCTTGTACGAAGGATTGTCCGCCGGCGTCCGCGCGCTTCCAAAAATCGACACTTTGCGCACATCCCGCCACGGCGCGAACGTCTTAAACGCGTAGCGAAGTTCCTTGATCGCGGAAGAGACGATTTTCACGTCGCCGCGTTCCGCCTGGTCGTCGGCGAGGCGGAGCGCCGTGACGATCAGTTCGCGGACCAGGTCGGCGTTCGTCGTGATCGCAAGCTTCTGGAGAAGTTCGTCGGCGGCGCGATCAAAGGCGCCGTAGTCGCGCCGGAAACCGGGGACGCCGGGCTGGGATTCGGGGGGCATCGAGGAATGGTAAGGGGAGCGGGGAGTGCGGCCAAGGAACGGAACGCGCGGCGGCGGGCTACTTTCCTCCCGCGGGGTCCGGATTCGCGGGGTCATCTTCCTTCGTCGCCGGGCCCCCGATCATGATCGACATGCCGCCGCCGCTGCCGAAGTCCATCAGCTTGCCCGACTTCTTGAGCTCCTCATACTTGTCCTGCTGCGCCAGGTCGAGTTCGCGCTTCACGGACTCGTCGCACGTTTTCCGGAGCTCCGTTGCCTTCTCCTCGGCCGCCTTCCAGTCCTTGCGCGCTTCCGGCGCCTGGTACAGCTCCATCGTCGCCTCGTCGCGCTCCTTGATATGCTGCTGGATGCGGGTCTTCTGGATGGAAGAAAGCTTGAGTTCGCGCTCCATCACGACCATCGGGTCCTCGAAGTTCATAAACGTGGCCAGCGGGTTCTTCTGGTCGTGCGCCGCCAGCTTCTTCTCGATCATCGCCTCGATGTCTTTTTCGGAAAGCGTCCCGTCCGTCGCGCGCGCTGCCGGCTTGCGTCCCGTTCCACCTCCGCCCGCGGGAGAATCGCTTCCCGGTGAAGTGTTCCCGTTCGCGGTCCCGGCATCGGAGACCGCGCCGTTTCCTGCCGTTGCCGTGCCCGTTGAGTCTTTGGCGCCGCCGGAAGCGACCTGCGAACCCGCCGTCCCACCCGCCGGGACCGAAGCCCCACCCTGCCGCTCTTCCAGCTTCGCCACCTGCTCCTGCAGTTTCACCAGCTTGAGGGAGGTCCCGATCGAGATGGCGAGAAGCGCCAGGACCAGCGCGCCGAGCACGACCGTGGAACGCGACATGCGGGATCTCCCTTTGGGGTGGCGCCGCGGTCCCCCGACCGCGACCGTTTCCGTACAGAAGATACGCGATGCCGCCCCACAGAGTTGGCCAAAATGGGAAAATGGGACTCCACGAAAGGAGCGCCCGATGATCACCAAAGGCATGCCCTTGTACGCCGTCCTGCGCGAGGACCCCTCCATCGGCTATCCCGAGGTGCTCGCCTGCGGCCAGAGCGCGGCGTTCCTGGAGGCCAAGATGGACGACTACCATTTCACGACGTCAGGGAAGCGCCGGAAAGTGACGCGGGTCAGGCTGGTCGTGGAAGAGGTTCTCGAGGAGTACGCCGAGGAGCCCGTGCGGGAGTAGGCCGCGTTACTTCGGGATCTCCACTTTCGAATCTTCCGGGATCTCTTCGCCTCGAATCCAGCCGCCGACGCCGTCGCGCACCGTCTTGGGAATCTGGTGCCCGCCCTCGAACGGGAAGAACTCGACCGGCACCCCGTGCGAATCCAGCGCTTCTTTCAGTTTCTTGCCGCTCCCAAACGGCACGGTCGAGTCGCTGGTCCCGTGCGCCACTAGAATCCGGAGACCTTTCGCCTTCGCGAAATCGGCGTCGGTGACGAGCGAAGGGTCATACCCGCCGCTGATGACGATGGCGCCGGCGATCTTGTCGGCGAGGAGAAGGGCGCAGTGGGCGGACATGAATGCGCCTTCGCTGAACCCGAGGACGAAAACGCGCTTCGGGTCGAGCTTGTAGCTTTTCTTGAGCGCGTCGAGCGTCCGGCCGACCGTGTCCGCGGAGAGCTTGTAGGCGGTCGCGGTGTTTTCTTTCCCGGACTCCCAGGGGGCCCAGCACCGTCCCGCGCGTCCCCCCGGCAGGCCGAGCACATACGGCGTCTCGACCGCGGCCACGATGAAGTCGTCCCCGCCCCAGTCCGCGACGTTGCCGAGGAAATGGTCCGCGGTGTCGCCGCGCCCGTGGAGAAGAAGGAGCAGCCCGTATTCCTTCTTGGAATCGAAGCCTTTCGGTTTCGCGATGTAGCACGGAAGGAGTGCGTTGGCGGGGATCCACTCCGTTTTCGGCTTCGCGCCGGCTTCCGCGGAAAGGCTCTTCACGATTGCCTTGTAAGCCTTCTTCTTCCGGATCACCTCGAGGTCCGGGTCCGCCTTGATGTGCGTGACGTCCGTGAACCCGGCTTTCACCGCCTGGTCGAGCGCGGCGATGGCGTCGTCCTTGCGCTTGAGAAGCGCGAGGCAGCAGGAGAGGTTGTACCAGGCGTTCGAGTCGTCGGGGTGCGAGGTCACATACTCGAGATAGGCCGAAGCGGCTTCCTCGTACTTCTTGTCGCCGTAAAGCGCATCGCCGCGCGCCGACGCCGGCGCCTGTTTTGTCTGGGCGAGGGCCTTCGCGAGGGCGTCCGAAAGGTCGTCGGCGAAGACAGGGAGCGAAATGGCGAGGAGGGCGAGGACACGAAGAAATCGCATGCGAGGGCTCCGGGAAGCGCGAGAATGTGGATGCCAGGAAGGACCGCACTCTATCCCAAGGAGCGGCCCCCGGCGCCAGCCGTCACGCCTTTCATTGGTATTTGAAAATTGGAAATTGAAAATTGAAAATTCGTCCGTAGCCTTCCCGTCCCATGTCCTTCTCCCGCGACTACGCCTCCCACGTCCGTTCCTTCTCCCCGAACGCACGCCTCTTCCTCGTCGCCACCGCTCTCTGGGCCCTCGGCCAGGCGCTCCTCGGCGTCACCCGCAATCTCTACCTCAAGCAGTCCGGCTACAACGAAGCCGAGATCGGCAACTTCCTCTCCGCCGTCCAGCTCGGCGCCGTCTTCTGCACCATCCCCGCCGCCGTTCTCCTCGACCGCTGGCGCATGAAGCCGCTTCTCATCCTCGCCGTCCTCGTCACGATGGCCGGAAACGTCGGCACTGCGCTCCTCGCGGGACGCAACGCCGTCGCGGTCGCGTCGTTCGTGGCGGGCGCGGGAAGCGCCATTTTCGGCGTCGCCTCGAGCCCGTTCTACGCGAGGAATTCGACGCCGTCCGAGCGCGGCCACCTGTTCGGCGTTTCGATCGGGGGAAGCGCGTTTGCGGGGACGATCGGGACGCTGGCGGTCGCGCCGCTCGAACACTGGCTGGGTCACGGGACCGACGCGCTTCGCACGATGATGCTCTGCGGCGCGCTCGGCGGGCTGCTCGCGGTCGCGCCGATGGTGCTGATCGCGGAGACGGCGGTGGCGACGGTGCGCCGGCATTTCCGCGACTTTCTCCTCGCGCGGGACTGGCGCACGACGGTCAAGCTCTGCCTCCCCGACGCGCTCGTCGGCTGTGGCGCCGGCCTCACGATCCCGTTCATCAACCTGTACTTCCAGGGGCGCTTCGGCCGAAGCGCCAGTGAGATTTCGTATTTCTTCGCGGCGTCGTCCGCGATGAACATGGTCGGGTTCTTTCTCGCCCCCGTCATCGCGCAGCGGTTCGGGCGCATCGCGACGATCGCCGGCTCGCAGCTCCTCTCGATCCCGTTCTTCGCCGCGCTCGCGTTCTCGCCGTGGCTTTCCGTTTCCGTCACCGCCTTCCTCCTCCGGTCCCTCCTCATGAACATGTCCCAGCCCGTCGCCTCCGCCTTCGTCATGGACATGGCCGCCGCCGACCAGCAGGCCGTCACGAATTCCATGAAGCAGCTCTCCTGGAACGCCGCGTGGACCGTTTCCGCTTCCGCCGGCGGCTGGATGATCCACCACGTCACCCTCGGCCGCGACGGCTACACGCTGCCGATGCTCTGCACGATCGGGTTGTACATGGTGGGAAGCGGGCTGTTAATCGTG
>JAIOPR010000230.1 GCA_021413805.1 Planctomycetota bacterium | reverse complement strand
GTGCGCCTGAGGGAGCTGGAAACGGAGAACAAGACGCTTCGGGCGAAGAATGCAGAAATCGCGCGGCAGGTGGAGCAGGCGAAGATGTAATCGGGGGAGTGTTGCGGAACCACGAGCGCGGGCGGCCCCCGGGCCGCCCGGTTTCGTTGAGCCCGAGCGAAAATCCTGCGCGGCAGGCTGCGTCGGCCCGGTGCTGATCATAGACCGGTTTTTCGCAGGCGGGCCGACTCCGCCCGCCACGCAGGATTTTCGCTCGGGCTCGTTGGTGAAGTAAGGTGTGGAAAACCGTGCTAAATTGCGCAAATCCCCTTTCCAGTTCGTGCAACATCGCACGAAATGCCGTGTTTTTGACAACCGCGTTTACAAAGCAAGGGGATTTTACCCCATCTGGTTTCTTAAGTCATTGCTGCATAACGACTTATAAAATGGGCAATATGGCACACAGGTTGCAGGTACCTGCTCTTCGTACCCGGGTCCCACTAACCCTGTTCAGAGGAGCCAAGACATGAAAGCTTCCTTCCTCGCCATCGCGGGAGCCCTCACGCTCGCCGCTGGCACCTGCGTCCGGGCCGACGAACCCGACACGCAGACGGACACGAACACGACCATCGCCGCGGTCACGCCTTACGTCAAACTCGGCGACGTCGTGTTCTTCAGGTCCTATGAGGACGCCTTTCCCAAGGCGAAAAAAGAGGGAAAACTCGTCCTGCTGTACCGAATGCTGGGAGAGCTTGACGGATTGACCTGAAGCGCTGCGCACGCAATGAGGACGGGCGTCCTCAAGGAAAAGAACGTGGCCAGCACGCTGAACAGCAAGTTCGTCTGCGCCTGGAAGAACATCGACGGCGAGACCACGTGCGGCGGCTCGTTCGCCCACGAACTCACCGACAAGCCGGGGTTCTGCCAGCCCGGTGACGGCGAGCACAACACCCAGCTCTGCGTCTTCACCCCGGACGGCCGCCTGCTCGACGTCATGGCCGGCTACCAGACCCCGGCGGACCTGAAAGCCGAGCTGGAATGGGCGATCAAGGAAATGGCGCCGATCGCCATGAACGACAAGATCAAGGACGACGTGAAAAAGCAGTGCCTCCAGCGCACCATCACCGCGCGCATGGGCAACATCAAGAGCTTCAACACCGCGATCGACCAGAAGTATCTGAACAAGCACGTCCTCGACAACTGGACCGAGTTCAGCGTCACCGAACTCATCGACGGCCGCGGCTTCGGCGATCACTTCTTCGGCCGCACCGGCGACAAGGCCTCACCCAGCGAGGGCATCGGCCACGTTCCGGAGCGCACCCAGGCGTCCCTCGACTCGCAGCGGATGGCGGAGATCACCGCTGAGGCCGTCAAGCTGCGCCGCCAGTGGAACCTGGCCGGCGAGAAGCTTCGCCGCGATATCAAGACGCAGCTGGTTGACCTCGAAACCGAGTACGAAACCCTGAAAACCAGGCAGCAGGAAGCCAGCTCCGGGATGCGCGGCACCGGAAGTCCGGTCAAGTCGCCCGAACCGAAGAACGGCTAGCAGGAAACATTGATCCCGGACGGGTGGTCGCGAAAGCGGCCACCCGTTTTTTTTGACCCGCGGCGCTCTCAGGCCGCCCTCCCACCGGATACGATCTCCCCATGAGAACCAAGTTCCCCCTTGCCGCCGCCCTTCTCATCACCTCCGCGCTCGCCTGTTCCCCGAGCCGCGCTGATGACCCCAAGGAAAAGGACTCGGACCAGGAAACGAAACTCCGAAGCGACATGGAGGACCAGATCGGCGCCGACGCGGACTTCAAGCGCGCCGGGCCTTTCCTCGTCGCCGGGCACCTCGGCGCCGACGCCATGGAAGGCCACGCGGCGATGCTGGAGCGCTGCCGGAAGGCGCTTCACGCACAATTTTTCACGAAGGAGCCGGACTTCCTCTACGCGGTCTACCTCTTCCCCAACCACGACGCCTACGACGCGTTCTGCCTGAAATTCACGGGGGACCACGCTTCGTCGAAATACGGCTTCTACCTTCCCTCGCGGCACGCTCTCGTCATGAACATCGGCACCGGCGGCGGCACACTGGTCCACGAAATGACCCACGCGCTCATGGAAGTCGATTTCCCGAAGGTCCCGACGTGGTTCAACGAAGGGCTGGCGTCGCTGTTCGAGCAGTCCACGACCGCGGGCGGCAAGATCAAGGGCCTGGTCAACTGGCGGCTGCCGACTCTTCAGAGCGCGCTCAAGGACGGCTCGTTCCTGGAATGGAAGAAGCTCGTCGAGTTCAACGGCCCCGGGTTCTACGGCGACGGCTCCGGGCTTCGGTATGCGACGGCGCGGTACCTCTGCATGTGGCTGCAGGAGAAGGGCAAGCTGGAGGCCTTTTACGTGAAGATCCGGGACGGCGTGGACAAGGACGCGAAAGGGTGGGAAGCGCTGTCATCGGTGCTGGACGGGAAGACCGAAGAGGCGGAGAAGGAATGGCGGGAGTGGGCGAAGGGGCTGAAGTGGGAATAGGGAGGCTGGGTCACGGGCGTCCGGCCGGCGGGGGCTACATCCGGAGGAGAATCTGCTCGGAGGGGTAGCGGACCTTCGCGAGGCCGGCGTAGGCATCGTCGGCGGCGCGATATCCGGCGGTCGCAACGCAGACAGTGGCCAGGCCCTGCTTTGTGAGCCCGAGGATGCGATCGTATTCCGGCGCCTGGAGTCCTTCCATCGGGCAGGCGTCGATGCCGAGGGCGGCGCAGCTGGTGAGGAACGTTCCCAGCGCGATGTAGACCTGGCGTGCGGACCAGTCGTCGATCTTGAATCCGCCGGGAGGGTTGCCGAGGAAGCCGACCATCATCTGGCGGTAGCCGTCGAGCGATTCCCTGCTGACCTTGCGGACCTCGGCGACCCGGTCGATCCACTTCTCGGCGTCGGAGGCCTTGAGGTTCTTGCGGAGTGCGAAGACGACGAGGTGCGAAGCGTCGCGGATCTGGGACTGGTTCCAGGAGGCGGCGACGAGCTTTTCGCGGGTGGCGCGGTCGTTAACGACGACGAAGGCCCACGGCTGGAGCCCGAAGGAGGACGGCGCGAGCAGGAGGGACTGCTCGAGGGCGGCCCAGGTGTCCGCGGGAATTTTCTTTGTGGCGTCGAATTTCTTGGTGGCGTAGCGCCAGTTGAGGCGTTCGACGAGGTCGCGGGGAGAGAGGGTGGACATGAGTGGCGCTCCATGCAGAAGGGTTTGGGGATGGGAGGGGGGAGGCGGGACCGTAACTGGGGAGGTCGGGCGCGTCAACTTCGTGCGAGGGATCCGAACCGGGCCGATCCAGCTTGCTAGGGCGCTTGCGGCGCCGCAAAATGCGGGGATGCAACCTGGCCGCCGCATGTCGTTCCGTACGTCGCTCTTGCTGATCGTCCTCGCGTGTGTACCGGCGACGCTTCGGGCGGAAGAACCAACAGCAGGGGAAACCTCTCCCCCACCGATACCCCGGCTCGCCGCCCGGCTGGGGTCATCGACGTTCCGGCACGAATCCCCGCCCTACTGGGCCACCTACGCGGGCCCCGACAACCAGATCTTCACGCTGGCCCCGGACTCGCAACTGCGCATCTGGGAAGCAGCGTCGGGACGAGAGCTGTGGGCCACGGAGTTTTCGCCGCCATCGGAAGGCAAGGTGGGGATTTCTCCCGACGCCAGCCAGTACCTGTGGGTAGACGGCACCGGGGTGGTCCGGCTGCGGGCGCGAGGCGGAGAAATAGAAGGGCACGAGCTGGTGGGGCTTCGGGCGCCGACGACCCAGTTTTCCTTTTCCGGGGACGGCACACGCGTCGCTGCGCTGGCGCTCGGATCGGTGGCTGTCTGGCAGGTCAGGTCCGGAAAACTCCTGGCGAAAGTCGATCTTCCGGTCGATACCACGGCGGAGATCTGGCTTGATGCCAAAGGAGAGACGCTTCTGGCCGCAGGCGGCGAGAGCCTGTGGCGCGTTGATGTAGGCGGGAAATCGATCGCCGAAGAACCGCTGACGCGCCCCGGAGTGATTCGCCTCTGCGGGCATGGCACGGCGGCCTGGTTTACCTCGGAGGACACCCTGGAGCTCGTGGACGGGGTCACCGGGAAGACCCTGGGCAACCTGAAGTGGACGGTGGGCGACCGGGTACACGAGGCGACGACCCCGGACCGCAGCATCCTTGTCCTCGGGTTCGTGGACGGGACCGTGACGGCATGGGAGGTTGCAAGCGGGAAACAGCTCTGGAGCGCGGTGGTTGGAACAGGCTCAGTCACGTCACTGTCCACGAGCCCGGACAACTCGGCGGTCGCGATCACGACCGAGTCGTCCAATTTCGTTCACCAGCGCGACATCCGCACGGGCGAGCCGATCGCTGAGGCCGACGCCGAGAGCGGGGTGATCTACCGGGTGGCCGCTTCGCCCGACGGAAAGTCGATCGCAACCTTCGCGGAGGGCGGAAGCATCTCTGTGTGGAACCGGGCGACCGGGCACCTGGCGTGGCGAGTCAAGGCAGCGCGCGAAGAGGCCCGCGGGCTCGAATTCTCCCCCAGCGGATCCACGCTGCTCCTCTGGCTTTCAGGCGAGACCCCCGCCATCCAGGTCTTCCGGACATCGGACGGCTCCCAGGCCCGGCTTCAGGACCCCGAACGCGGTCCGGCGGGCTGGTCGGAGGACGGGAAACACATCGCGCGCTTCGTGAAACGATCCATCGTCGTCTGCGATGCGGAAAGCTGGAAAGAAGAGTTCAGGATGCATTTCCCCAGCCGGAGGGCGGGGTTGGTCGCGCTGGCCGAGCAGGGAAAGACGCTGGTGTACCTCTCCGCCAGTCGCGACGACGGCGACGGAGAGCCGGGATACGACTGGAGCCTCCGCACGGCGCCGGTGACGCCCGGCGGAATGCCGGCCCGCAAAGTGCGCCTCGCCTGGGCCCTGAGCGACACCGCGTTTTCGGCGGACCGCGAAATGCTTGCGATCCGCCGGGCCCGGACCACCGAAGTCTGGGACGTCCGCACCGGGATCATGCTGTTCACCGTGGCGGGGGGGAAAGCCTGGCTCGAAGAGGACGAACGGGTGGAATCCCCCGAGAATGGCCGGCATGCCCGCGGGCGGAATGAACGGCCTCACCCCGATGTTCTTTTTGTCGCGTGGAACCCCGACGGCACCCGTCTCGCATCCACCCGCGCTCCCGGCCGGATAGACATCATCGACACCCGGCTTGGCGACCGGATCCTCACCCTCGAGGCCGCCGGCGCCTCCGCCTGCGGAGCCTTCGTGCCGGGCACCGACCTTCTCGCGACGGGCGGCGAGGACGGCACCCTCCGGCTCTGGGATGTTTCGACTCCCCCTCCTGCCGTTGACGCACGGAAAAACGGGCCGCTCTGGCACGTCTGGGACCAGCTGGGGTCACTTCGCGGCTCGACCGCCCGCCACGCCGCCGCCGCCTTCGCGTCGTCAGGCGACGAATCGCTGGCGTGGCTCCTGGAGCGCCTCGACTTCCCGGAAGCGGCCGGCACCGCGGAACTGATCAAGGGGCTCGGAAGCGACAACTCGACGGTGCGCGACGAGTCCCAGGCCCGGCTGCTCGCGCTCGGCCCCGGCGTCGAACCCGCCCTTCGCCGCGCTCGCGATGCCGGCGCGGAACCCGAAGTCAGGGCCCGCATCGACGTCATGCTCGCCACTTTCTCGGACCCCACTCCGCACACAAAGGAAGACCGCCAGCGCGACTGGGCGGTCCGCATCATCGGGGAAATGGGGACAACCGCTTCTCGCGCCGCGCTCACCCGGCTCTCAACAGGCAGTGCTTCAGGCCGCGTCCAGGGCATGGCTGCACGGGAAATTGCACGCCGGGAAGCGAAACCCGGGAAATAGCCGGTCTCCATCCGGCAGAACTTCGCACGCATTGATTCCACCGCTTTGCCTGCTAGAGTCTTGCCGGTACTCAACAGCCGCACACACGAAGGAGATCCCTTTGCAGAACTTCATCCCGTCGTTCGTGGAAGACCAGCACCGCGCCGGAAAGAAAAGCGGTTCCCTCCGCGCGGCCGCCCTCTTCGTCGATATCGGCGGCTTCACACCCCTCACCGAACGCGCGTTCAAGATGGGCGACGCCGGCGCCGAAGTCATGTCGCGCGAGCTCACCCGGCTCTTCGACCCCATGGTCGAGGCCGTCCACCGGCGCGGCGGGTTCATCGCGGGATTCGCAGGCGACGCATTCACGGCGGTGTTTGCGGGAAGCGCTGCGGGGGCGTCGAAGGCGGCGCGCGAGGCGGCGGACGAAATCGCGGGGCTGTTCAAGGGCAAGGGCGTGCTCCGGCCGGCGAAGGGCGACATCGCATTCGGGGTGAAGTGCGGCCTGGAATTCGGCCGCGTCGAGTGGGGCATCCCGGAGACGGCCGACGGGCAGGCTCGGACCTGGTATTTCCGCGGCGAGGCGATCGACGGTGCGGCGGCGGCGGAACACGGGGCAAAGAAGGGCCAGATCCGGCTGGGCAAGGGGATCGCCAAGGCCCTGAAGAGCGCAGGCAAGGCCGTGGCGCCCACCGCGGAAAAGCCAGCGTCGGGGAAATCCCCTCTCAAGCTCTTCTTCCCGAACGAAATCGTCGAGGCAGGAGAGCGCGCCGAGTTGAGGCACGTCACGAGCTGCTTCATGCAGTTCGAGGGCGTCAAGAACCACGCGCGGGTCGAAGAGGTCTTCCGGGAGCTGCTCACACAGCTCGCGGCCCAGAACGGCGTCCTCAACAAACTCATGTTCGGCGACAAGGCCTTTTCCGCGCTCGCGTTCTTCGGCGCCCCCAAGGCCACCGAGCAGGCGGAGAACAAGGCTGTGACCTTTGCGCAGGCGTTCACGTCCAGTTCGCTTCCGAAACTCAAGGGCGTCCGCGCCCGCATCGGGATTGACTCGGGGCTGTCGTACGCCGGGCTGGCCGGCGGCCGGGCGAGGAACGAGTGGACCTGCATCGGCGACGCGATCAACACGAGCGCGCGGCTCATGACTTCGGCCGAACCTGGCGCGACGCTGGTCAGCGCGCGCGTCAAGCAGGCGTCCTCGGGCTGGGACATGAAGTCGAAAGGATCGTTCAAGTTCAAAGGCAAGGCGAAAAAGCAGGAAGCCTTCGAGCCCGGCGCGAAGCGCGCTTCGGCCATGGGTTTCCTCTACAAGCACCCGATGCTCGGCCGCGACAAGGAACTCACGCAGCTCCTGGATTTCGTCGCGCCGGCGTTCGCGGCAACGCCGGAGTTCGTGGGCGTCACGCGCCTCCTGGGCGAGCCTGGTCTCGGCAAGACGCGCCTCGTCGCCGCACTTCGCGCGAAACTCGAGGAAGGCGGGAAGAAGTTCCACTGGCTCCACATGCCCTGCGACGGCGTTCACAAGGGCGGCTGGAACTCGGTGGCGACCTGGCTCCGCGGTTTCTTCGCGGTCACGGACGGGATGGCACAGGGACCGAAGAAGAAGGCGATCGAGAAGCGGTACGCCGGGCTGGTGGACAATGCGAAGGTCCCCGAGGCGACGCGCGGGGAATTGAAGCGCACCATGAGCTTCGCGGCGGATCTCGTCGAGTGCCACTGGGACGGCTCGCCGTTCGAGAAGCTGGACGACCCGAAGCTGCGGCACGAGAACCGGATCATCGCGGTCAAGGAACTGGTCCGCGCCCTCGCCGCGGTCGCCCCGGTCGTGCTTGAAATCGAGGATTCGCACTGGATCGATGCCTCGTCGGCCGCGTGGCTCACGTCGATGACGCGCAACATCGCGGGCCTGCCGCTCGCCATCGTGGCGACGTCGCGCTTTGCCGACGACGGCACCCGCCCGCCGCTCGAACTCGCCCGGGAATGCAAGCTCGTTGACGTCGAGCTCCAGCCGATCGCCGGCGAGGAGTTCACCGCGGCGATGGCCAAGTCGCTGCTCGGCCCCAACGTCGAGCTCGATCCCGAGGCGCTTCGCATGATCACAGCCAAGGCGCGCGGCAATCCGTTCTACACGGAGCAGCTGATCCTGCACGTGCACGAAACCGGTGAGCTCGTGTCAGCCGGAACCCCGGCCCCGAGGACCGGCGTCGGGAACACGCGCATGATCCGTCGGATGAAACTGAAGAGCTCCGACACGGCGCGGCTCCCTGGATCGCTTAATTCTCTCGTGACCGCTCGCATCGACCGCCTCGCCCCCGAAGTCCGCGAGATGGTGAAGCACGCGAGCATCCTCGGCGTGCGGTTCCTCGGGAAAGTGCTCGGCGAGCTGCTCAAGCGCTCCGGCGCCGTCAAGCGCTCGCTCGACGAACTCCTCCTCGAGTCCCAGCGCGAGGGCGTGCTCGTGCCGGCCGGCGAGGAACAAGGGGCCGCGGCGAAGACGTAGTTGACGTCGGGGCGCGAGGTCCGACCGCCGACGGCGCCCCCTTCTTTCACGCGGTCTAACGGAGAACCCAATGGAACCGCATCAGCTCGAAGCCTTCGCCCTCGCGAAGGACCGCACGAAGGCGCTGGAATCGCTCATCCCCGGCACCGAGGAGCACTATTTCCACTCGTGCCTCGTGGCGGAGCAGGCCGGCAACCTGAAGGAAGTCGAAACGCTGCTCGCGCAGTGGAACAAGCGCCACGGCGAGACGCAGCTCTTCTGCGAAATCCGCAACCGCCTGCACCTCCTCCGGTACGACAAGGACCCGAAGGCTTCGCTCGAGTACCTGCGCTATCACCTGGGGCTCCAGTTCAGCCACCAGCGGATCGTCGAAGGAAGCCAGACGAAATACGCTTCCGCCCTCGACGCCAAGGCCGTCAGCCGTGACGAGATCAAACGGCACGGGTTCGCGAACAGCAACAGCTCGGATCTCTCGGGCTTCACAGACCCGGCGATCGACTGGCTGGTGGAGGAATCGCTCGACGGCCATCGGCTGCGCTCGCTTCTCCAGCGGCTGCTGCGCCCCGACTACGCGCGCCTCCCGGAACTGGTCGCGGCGGAACTGAACGACAAGCGGAACACGAGCGGGTTCGGGGCAATCACGATTCACGGCCTGATGCTGGAAGAGCAGCTGGTCGCGCTTCTCAAGCTCGTGCCGGCGCTCCTCATGGACGACAAGTACGTGAACGCGCGGCTGGCGAAACTCCGGCCGGGGCCGGACGCCGACTGGCAGAACGACCCGGTGGAGCGCGAAGCGTTCCTGGGGCGGTTGTGGGATTTCGTGAAGGGGCTGGGGCCGAAGTTCAACGCGCTGAAGGCGCACGTGCTCTACCACCGGCTTGACCACGACCGGCGGGCCGGCGCGATGGACAAGGCGCGCTTCACGGAGTACCTGAAGCTTCCGCGGGCGGTGTCGTACGCGAACTCCGCCTGGCTGGAGAAATTCACGCGGGAAGAAGCGCCGTTCGGGCTGGGGCAGGATTTCCGCGCGGTGACCCTGCAGAACGCGGTCGGGAGCGACGAGGAGCTGGTACGCGACTATCTCGGGCACTTCTTTGCCGGCGCGAAAGACTGGAAGCCGTTCGAGACGTGGATCAACACGGACTTCCTCAAGGAGGTCTTCGCCTCGACGAAGATGCTCCTGGGCGAGGGCGACAAGGCGCAGTGGTACGCGATGGTGAACAACCCGTCGTTCTGCCAGGCGCTGAACGACCGGGTGGAGATCGGGTTCGCGAAGACGAACCGCTCGTGGTTCGGGGCGAAGGACGCGGTGACGCTCGAGGTGGACGTGAAGAACGTCCCGACGCTCGTGGTGAAGGTGTTCGAGATCAACGCGCTCAACTATTTCGCTGCCAACGGCCGCGATGTGGACACGAGCATCGACCTCGACGGGCTGGTGGCGGGTGAAGAGCAGTCGCACAAGTATTCCGATCCGCCGATGCGGCGCGTGCGGCGGACTTTCAGCTTCCCGGCGCTCTCGAATCCCGGCGTCTACATCGTGGAATTGATCGGCGGCGGGATGAGTTCGAGGGTGCTGGTGCGCAAGGGCCGGCTGCGGTTCCTGGAGCGGGTCGGTTCCGCGGGGCACGTGTTCACGGTGCTCGACGAGGACCGGAACATCCTGAAAGACGCTTCGATCTGGCTCGGCGGGCGCGAGTACAAGCCCGGGGACGACGGCGAATTCCACGTCCCCTTCAGCGCGCGCGGCGGCCGCCAGACGTTCCTGCTGCGCCACGGGAACCTCACGACGATGGAGCAGTTCGAGCACCAGGCGGAGAACTACCGGCTCTTCGCGGGGATGTACGTGGACCGCGAGAGCCTGATCAAGAAGAAGGAAGCGAGGGTCGTGCTGCGGCCGTCGCTTCAGGTGAACGGGATTCCCGTGAGCCTGTCGCTCCTCGAGGAACCGACGCTGGTCATTCAGTCCACGGACCGCGACGGCGTGAGCTCGAGCCAGGAGGTGCACGACTTCAAGGTGTTCGAGGACAGGGAGTCGGTGCACACGTTCCAGGTCCCGGAAGGCCTCGCGGCGCTTTCGTTCACGTTCCGCGGGAAAGTGCAGAACCTTTCCCTGAACCAGAAGCTCGACCTGTCTGACGGGATGAGCGTCGGGCTGAACGCGATCGACGCGGAAGCGCACATCGAGGACGTGCACCTGGCGCGCACGGCCGACGGTTTCGTGGTCATGCATGCCGGGAAGTCGGGCGAAGCGAAGGCCGGCACGGCGCTGAACGTCCAGCTCCAGCACCGCGACCTCGCGGCGACGCTGAATACGACGCTCCAAACCGACGCGAACGGCCGGATCGAACTGGGGCACCTGCGCGACATCACTTCGCTCACGGTCTCGACGCCGTCCGGCGTGAGCGAGACGTGGACGCTGCCCCGCGACCGGAATTGCGTCATGGGAGCAGTCCACGTCCGCGCGGGAGAATCGTTCCGGGTCCCGTTCATGGAAGTGGCGCCGTTCGGCGGCGTGGGATTCCCCGACGCGTTCGGGAAGCCCGCGGCGCCGGAAACGACAGTCCAGCGCAGCGACGCTTCCCTGCTCGACCTGGGCGGGACGACGTTTGTGCACGACCATTTCAAGGCGCTGAGCCGGAAGGACGGATACCTCGACGTCGCCGGCCTCCCTGCGGGCGATTACCTGCTCTTCCTCAAACGCGACGCGACGGCGATCACCGTGCGGGTCGTTCCCGGCGAGGATCGCGGCGGCTGGGTCGCCGGCGAGAAACGCCATGTCGAGCGCCGCAATTCGCGGCCGTTGCAGGTCTCGGGCGTCGCGGTCGGCAAGGCGGACATCAAGATCACCGTCGGGAACGCGAACGACCGGACGCGCGTCCATGTCTTCGGCACACGCTTCGTTCCCTCCTACAACAGCTTCGATGAATTCGGCCGCCTCCCTGTCGCCGGCGCGCGGGCCGTCGAACTCTGGAAGGCGCCGTCCCACTACGTTGCGGGGCGCGATATCGGCGACGAGTACCGCTATATCCTCGAGCGCAAGCAGTCCGCGAAGTTCGCCGGGAACATGCTGGCTCGCCCCGGCCTGCTGCTCAATCCCTGGGCGATCCGCAGCACGGAAACGGCCACGCAGGATGCCGCGGCCGGCGGGGCTTTCGGCGCCTCGGCTCAGCCTGTCATGGCGGCCCCGATGTGCCCCGCCCCGGCACCGTCCGAGCACGGCGGCACCACAGGGGACTTCGCCAACCTCGACTTCCTCGCAAACCCCGCCGCCATCCTGCTCAACTTCAAACCCGACGCGAAGGGCGTCGTGACGATCCCGCGCGACTCCGTGAAACACGCGAACATGCTCCGCATCGTCGCGGTCGATTCGCAGAACACCGTCTGCCGCGATGTCCTGCTCCCCGAGGTCACCACGGCCCACGAGGATCTCCGTCTCCGCCTCGCCCTCGACGCGGACAAACACTTCAGCGAGAAAAAGCAGATCACCGTCCTCGCCGCCGGCCAGCCGCTCGAAATCGCCGACATCACGACCTCGAAGACCGAGGTCTACGACACCCTCGCCCGCGTCTACCGGCTCTACGCCACGCTCTCGAACAACGCCGAGCTCGCGAAGTTCGGCTTCATCCTCCAGTGGCCGCGACTGACCGAGGACGAGAAGCGCGCGAAGTACAGCGAGTTCGCATGCCACGAACTGAGCTTCTTCATCGCGAAGAAAGACCCCGAGTGGTTCAAGCGCGTGGTGCAGCCGTACTTGAAAAACAAGATGGACAAGACTTTCCTCGATTATTGGCTTCTCGAGAGCGATCTCTCCTCATTCCGCAAGCCCTGGGCCTTCGGCCTCCTCAACATCGTCGAGCGCATCCTCCTCGCCCAGCGCTTCAATGACGAAGGCGACCCCGTCGCCCGCCACGCCCGCGACCTCAACGACCTCCTCCCCCGCGACATCGAGCGCGCCAACCACCTGTTCGGGTCGGCGATCGTTGGAAGCGCCCTGGAGGCCGGCGACGCCCTGGGGATTGCGGCGCAGGCGATGGAGATGGAGCGCGGCGCGATTTCGAAACTCGACAAGTCGCTTCAGATGCCCATGGGAATGGCTTCGCGAGGCGCGGCGTCCCCGGCAGCCTCGATGGCCCCGATGAAATCAGCCCACCGGTTGTCGGCCGGCAAGGAGATGTCGAAGAAGGCGAAGTCCGAGTCTCCGCGTGACATGGACGAGGAATGCGCTTCCGAATGCCTGGCCGACAGCAGTGCCGGCGGAGACTTCGACGATGAGGGCGGCCGCAGCGAGAAGGACGCCCGGCAGCGCCAGAACATGCGGCAGTTCTACCAGAAGCTCGACAAGACGCAGGAGTGGGCCGAGAACAACTACTGGCATCTGCCGATCGAGCAGCAGGGGGCCGACCTCGTCACGGTCAACCCGTTCTGGCGCGACTACGCCGCGTACCGCCGCCAGGGACCGTTCCTGTCTCCCAACCTGGCGTACGCTTCGCGCAACTTCACCGAGATGATGTTCGCGCTGTCGGTGCTCGACCTGCCGTTCGAAGCGGAGAAGCCGGCCGTCACGTTCGAAGGCGCGCGGATGAAGCTGACGGGGAAGGCGACGTCGGTCGCGTTCCACAAGGAGATCAAGCCCGTCGATCCATCTGCGGAGCGCGTCCCGATTCTCGTCAGCCAGAACTATTTCCGCGACGACGACCGCACCCGCGAGGAAAACGGCGAGGAGGTGGACAAGTACGTCACCGGCGAGTTCCTCGTCAACGTCGTCTACACCTGCCAGGTCGTCCTCACCAACCCGACCTCCACCAACCAGAAACTCGACCTCCTGATGCAGATCCCGACCGGCGCCATCCCCGTCCGGAACGGCTTCGTCACGAAAGGCCGCCACGTCGAGCTCTCGAGCTACAACACCGAGTCCATCGAGTACGCGTTCTACTTCCCGGCCGTCGGCACCTTCCCGCACTTCCCCGTCCACGTCGCCAAGGACGAAAAGCTCATCGCCAGCGCCGAGCCAGCGCGCCTCAAGGTCGTGCGCGAACTCAGCCAGGTGGATAAGACCTCGTGGGCCTGGATCAGCCAGCACGGGGGCGAAAACGACGTGCTGAAGTGGCTCGACGAGCACAACGCCGACCGCGCCGACCTCGACCTGATCGCGTGGCGCGTCAAAGACCGCGGCTTCTACGAGAAATGCCTCGCACTGCTGGCGCGTCGGCACATTTTCAACGGCACGCTCTGGTCGTACGCGATCCACCACAACGACGTGGCCAACATTCGCGAGTTCCTCCTCCACCAGGACGGATTCCTCGACCAGTGTGGGCTGTGGCTGAAGAGCACGCCGGTTACGATCGACCCGGTCGAGCGGCACCGGTACCAGCACCTCGAGTACGCCCCCCTCGTGAACGCCAGGGCGCAGAAGCTCGGCGCGCGCCGGACGATCCTCAACAACCGCTTCGCCGAGCAGCATATCCGGCTCATGACCGTGCTGCGGTATCGCGGGAAGCTGACCGACCCGGACAAACTCGCCGTGACGTACTACCTGCTCCTGCAGGACCGGGTGGACGAAGCGCTGGAGACTTTCGCCTCGATCGATGCCCGCAACCTCGACACGGCATTGCAGTACGACTACCTCAAGGTCTACTCGGACTTCTGCCGCGAGAAGCCCGCCGACGCGCGGGAGATCACCGAGCGCCAGAAGGACCACCCGGTCGATCGCTGGCGAAACCTTTTCCGCAACGCGCTCGTCCAGATCGACGAGATCACGGGCGCCGTCGCCAAGGTGGTCGACGACAAGGACCGCGACCAGCGCCAGGCCAGCCTCGCCGCGAGCGAGCCGGATTTCGATTTCACCGTGGAGAAGAAGTCGGTCGCATTGAACGTCCAGAACCTCGCCGCCGTGACCGTGAACTACTACCGCATGGACATCGAGCTGCTCTTCTCAAGGCAGCCCTTCGTCCAGCAGCAGTCGGGACAGTTCGCATTCATCAAGCCGAACCGTTCCGAGGAAGTCCGCATCCCCGCGGGGAGGAACACGTTCGCCTTCGACCTCCCGAAAGAATTCCACGGCGCCAACGTCATCGTCGAGCTCGTCGCCCACGGGAAACGGAAATCCCAGGCCTGCTACGCCCACGAGCTCCTCGTGAGCGTCGTCGAGAACTACGGCCAGCTTCGCGTTGCGCACCAGGCCACCGGGAAGTCGCTTCCGAAGACGTACATCAAGGTCTATGCGCGGATGAAGGGCGGCGAAGTGAAGTTCTACAAGGACGGGTACACCGACCTTCGGGGAGCGTTCGACTACACGAGCCTGAACACCAACGAGCTGGATTACGTCGAGCGGTTCTCCGTGCTGGTGCTGAGCGAAGGCGCGGGCGCGGTGATCCGGGAGTGCGGAGTGCCGAAGAGGTAGCGGGATGAAAAACGAAGATTTGGAAAAGATCATCACGATTGCCAGCGCCCTGGAAGCGGAAACGCCGAAGAATCCTGGATATCACTCCAGGGAAAAGCGTCGACAAATCGCAGAGATCGTCGATTCGGCAAGTCTGCTGAAGCTGAAAGACTTGCTCGCCGACTGGACCGACGTCGATGGCGCTGAGTTTGATTTGGCGTGCATGTTGGGACTGTTCGCTCCGACACAGGCAGAGTGGTTCAAGAACAAAGGAGTGTTCTGGACTAACAACACCTTGGGAAACCTCCTGTACGAGATCTTGCAGACCCTAACGAAGGCAGGAATTTTGGAGTTCAGAGATGAACCGGATCTCCAATACAGATGGAACCAGAACTGGAGGCTGCTCGATTGACCAGGTCTGGAAATGTGGTCGGTGCGACTACCAGTACCGAATCCGGTAACTCGACAACTGCAGGGGGGCGAACAGGTCAATTCCCTCCACGAACCGCTTGCCCGGTATCGGGTGGATAGAATCGACCTCAATATGCTGACACCCAACCCCCATATCCCCGAAGACGCCCTCAAGGCGGTACAGGTCGATCCTCAAGCCGCCGCCGCGGACGTGCGCATCGAGGCCGCCATGAAGCTCTTTGAGCTGGGCCGGCTGTCCTCGGGCTGTGCGGCCCTCCTTGCCGTGGTCTCGCGCGTGGAATTTCTCGACCGCCTCGCGGAGTTCGGCGTGAACGCGTTCGACATGACCGAGGAGGAACTCGCTTCCGACTGCGGGAATGTCTGAAGTCTTCTGCAACACGTCGCCGCTGATCTACCTGCATCGGCTGGGCATGCTGGATCGGTCGCAAGCTTTCGGCAACGAAGCCTGAGAGCGCGAGAAACGTTCGCCCGAAGGCACGCGGCGCCGGCCCGTCCGGCGCACCTCGAAAACCGCAGATTCCACTCTAAACACCTCTCCCGCGCCG
>JAIOPR010000229.1 GCA_021413805.1 Planctomycetota bacterium | reverse complement strand
CGGTGCCGGTGTACAGCGCGCCGACGACGAAGAACGGCCCGTAGATCGTGCTGTGCCAGACGGGCTGGACGGTCGTGGCAAAAAGCCAGGCGGTGACGGTGTGGACGGAAACGCCGATCGGGATGATGAGGATCGCCATGATCCCGATGATCCGCTCGAGCCAGTGAACCTGTTTGGGCGTGCCGGTGTAGCCGAGGGCAAGGATGCGATAGATGAACTTGAATCTCCCTTCCTTGCGGTCGCGGATGATCGCGAGGTCGGGGATGAGCGGCAGGTACAGGTAGAACGAGCTGGCCGCGAGGTAGGTGTTGATGCTGAGCTCGTCCCAGAGGATCGGCGACTGAGCGCGGCCGTACCGCATGACGAACATCAACCGGTCGGGGCGGCCCATGTCGGCGAAGATGTTCGTGACGGCCATGAGCAGCGCCAGCACGGTGATGACCTCGGCGCAGCGCGTGATCGGGCGGCGCCACTCCGCATGGATGACCCGGAGAATCGCGGAAATCAGCGTGCCCGCGAGGCTGACCGAGACGAAGAACACGAAGTTCCCGATGTACATGCCCCAGTAGATCGGCCGGTTCAGGCCGGTCACACCCAGGCCGTCCCGGAGCTGGGTGAAGTACGCCCACGCCCCGAACGCCATGATCGCGAGGAGCCCGACGACCGTGATGTAGAACCTCGGCCTCGTCTCCTTGAGCGGAGCGATGATCCCTGTCACGTCGAACGAGAATTTTATTCCTTCCACTTGGCCTCCCGCAGGTAGACGACCTTGGGATGAGTACCCAGCTCTTCCAGGAGCCGGAATGCGCGCGGGCTCCGGGCAAGCTCGGAAACCGTGGAATCATTGTCAGCCATGTCCCCGAACGTGATCGCTTCCGCCGGGCAGGCCTGCGAACACGCCGTCAGGTGAACGACATCCGCGTCCTCGATCTCGCGGCCCTCGTTGCGCGCCTTGTCCTTCACGCCGCGGATCCGCTGGTGGCACAGGGTGCACTTCTCGACAACGCCCCTCGGCCTCGTCGCGACGTCGGGATTCAACTGGGCCTTCATCGACTCCGCGAACGTCGGCGTCGTCCAGTTGAAGTACCGGCGGCTGTAGGGACACGCCGTCGTGCAGTACCGGCACCCGATGCAGCGCCCCCAGATCTGCGCCACGATGCCTTCCTCGTTCTGGAACGTCGCACCCACCGGGCAGACCTTCACGCACGGCGCGTTGTCGCAGTGGTTGCACGGCGTCGGGATGTACTGCGTCCGCACCTCCGGGTGCTCCCCTTCCTGGATCGCCAGCATGTCCATCCAGAAAATCCCGCGGTCCGCCGGGATCTCCGAGGGCCCCGCCACCGGCACGTTGTTCTCCACCCGGCACGCCACCACGCACGCCTGGCACGCCGTGCACCGGTCCAGGTCGATCGCCATCCCCCACTTGCGCTTCTTCCCCGGCGCACTCGCTTCAACACCGCTCGCAGCCAGCGCCACGGCGCCGACCGTCACGGCCATGTCCTTCAGGACCTCGCGGCGGGTCGGGTTCATCAGCTCTTCTCCTTCATGATGCGGGCCCGGGTGCCCTGAAGAGCAAGAATGCCGGCCAGCGGGTCCATCAGGTTGGCGAGGAGCGCGAAGCCGCCGGTGGGCTCGGTGTCCGTCGGAAGCGGCGGCCATTTCCCGTGTCCCAGCGCGACGCCGATCATGCCGCGGCGGGTGCCCGGCGCCACGACGGCCGACATCCGCGTCGAACCGGCCGGCGTTTCCACGCGCACCATGTCGCCGTCCTTGATCTTCATCTGCCGCGCGTCGGCCGGGTGAATCTCGACTCTCTGCAGCCAGGCGGCGCGGCGCGGAAGAGCGATTTCGACGAGCCAGGGGAGATGGCGGACGCCGCCCTCGGCGTAGTCGATGCCGCGATAGGCCGCGATCTTGAACGGGTACTGCGCTTCGTCGCCCGCGGCCTTGGGTGTTTCCCAGTGCGGAAGACAGAGGTCGTCCCCACGGGTCGCGATGCCGCGCGCATCCAGCTCCTTCTCAAGCCCCGGCATCGCCGCCAGGCGCTTCGCAATCGTCTGCGAATAGAACTCGAATTTCCCGGAGGGCGTCTTGAACGCGTCCGCCCACTGTTCGTAGGGGAACTTCGGCAGCCACCAGCCGCTGTCCTTGTCCATGCCCTTGCGGAGGTCGGCCAGTTTCGCGGCGACGGTCGAGCTTCCCTCAACATTGAAGAGCGGCTTGAGCCGTTCCTCGGAAGCCTTGCGGAACGTTTCCCACGGGAATGCGTCGGCGACCGGTCCGCCCATCGCCTTGGCGATCTGGATCAGGACATCGCCCGTCTGCCGGGTGTTGTACAGCGGCTCCACGGCCGGCTGGCGGAACGTGGCGATCTGGTAGCCCACGCTCGGGACCGGGTCCACGACTTCCCAGCGCTCCAGGTACGTGTGGTCCGGGAGCACGAAGTCGGCCTGGAACGTCGATTCGTCCGGGAACGGCGAGAAGCTCACGACGAGCGGGATCTTCTGGAACGCGTCCTGCCACTTCTTTCCGCCGGGCTTCGAGAACGCCGGGTTCGAGTGGTAGAGGAACAGGGCCTGTGCGGCATACGGGGCGCCGGAAAGGAGAGCGTCGGGAAGTGCCTGGATACAGCCGAGCGCGAGCGGGAGCCGGTCGCTGCCCGAGCCATCGATGCGCTCGGCCGCGAGACCCTTCTTCGCAACTTCGTCCTGCTCCACGTCCGCCCACGGCGCAAAAGGCGCGCGGCGTTGGACGATCATCCCGCCGGGCCGCTCGAGGTTGCCGAGCAGGCCGTTGAGTGCGTGAATCGCCATCGCCGTGCCGAGGCCGTTCGTCGCCGCTGCCGCGCCGCCGTCCGCGAGGGAAAGCGCCGGCTTGTGGTCCACCAGTTCGTGCGCAATCCGCTCGATCGTCTTTACCGAAATGCCCGTGATCTTCGCCACCTTCTCCGGCGGATAGTCCTTCAGGACCAGGTCCTTGTACCCCCGGTGCGACTTCCCTTCCGCGTCCTTCCAGTCCTCGAACCCGAACGTGTGGTCCTTCACGAACTCCTTGTCGTACAGCTCGTCGCGGACGATCACGTGCCCCAGTCCCAGCGCGAGCGCCCCGTACGTCGCCGGCTCGATCTCGATCCACTCGTCGGCCTTCGAGGCCGTCACTGAGTAGCGCGGGGAGATCTGCACGAACTTGACCCGGCGGCCGGGCATGTCGCGGCGAAGAGCGCTGGACGCGCGCATCAGGTGGATCGACTGGCACCAGGATTCGAAGAGGCTTGCGCCGAAGCCGAGGACGTAGCGCGTGCCGGTCCAGTCGTAGGCGGGAATCTCAGGGATGCCGTGCATGTACGCCATCGCGAGCAGCTTGCCGCCGTCCGAGGCGGCGCGGTGATCGACGTGGTTCGGGGTGCCGTAGACGTTCGCGAAGCGCTCCCAGAGCTCGCGCATCATCCCGCGCGGCTCGCCGTCGAGGACCAGCACGCCGCGCGACTCGCCGCGGGCCCTGATGTCCGCAAGCGACTTCGCGATCTCCTTGATCGCGTCGTCCCAGCTGACCGCCGCCCACTTGCCGGAACCGCGCGGTCCGTCGCGGCGGACCGGGCCCTTGAAACGATCAGGGTGATAGAGCACCTCGAGGCCCGCCTGGCCCTTCGGCCCGAGCGAGCCGCGATTGATCGGGTTCGCAGGATGGCCGTCGATCTTGACCGCGCGGCCTTCGACGACACGCACCTTCACACCGCACCCCGCCCAGCACTGGCTGCACGTGGTGGTGATCCATTTTTCCTGGTACGTGCCGTACGCCGCCTGTCCGGGGACTTTCGGCCGGTTCAGGTTGTACGGGTCTTCCTTCTGGTGGCATCCCCCGAGCGCGATGCCGCCCGCGGCGGCCAGCGCAGCCCTGAGGAAATCACGACGGCCCGGTTCTGGTTGGGTGGTTTTCATTTGTGGCACTGGAGGCAGTCATTGCTGACGCCCTTCTCCTTGTGGCACTCCATGCACGTGTCCATGTCGAGGCGGTGCGTTGTCGAGAGCAGGACGGGCTCCGTCCTCTCCTTCATGTCCCCGTGGCACTCCTTGCATTCCATCTTTCCGAACTTCACGTGCCCGACGTGGGAGAAGTAAACATGCCCGGGAAGCCGGTTCGCCTGCTGCCACGGGATCGCCTCGCCTTTCGCCGCGTACTCGCGGATCTTCGCTTCTTCCGGATTCGTCCCCTGGGGATCGGTATGGCAAAGCTTGATGCAGGTGTTGACCGAAGGGATGCCCGCGTGCGGCCCTTCGTTCACGCCCTTGTGGCAGGCGTCGCACGTCAACCCGAGCTTCTCGTCCATGTGGTGCTTGTGGTTGAACGGAAGCGGCTGGGTCACGGGGACGGGGGCCATGAAGGCCTTGTAGCGCGAGTAGGCGAAGGCCGCGCCTCCTGCGAAGAGGGCGAGCGCGGCGAAGCCGGCGACGACGAGACGGTTACGGTTGCGAGTAGACATGCACGCTGTCCTGGGCTGTCGGGAGGAGACTCATCCCGAGGTAGGTGAAGACGACTGCGGCAAAGGACACGACACAGACCGCCATCGAGCGCCGGCCGCTCCAGCCGCGCATGAGACGGATGTGCAGGTAGATCAGGTAGGCCAGCCAGCTGACGAGCGCCCAGTTCTCCTTGGGGTCCCAGGACCAGTAGTCGCCCCAGGCTTCCTTGCCCCACATGGCGCCCATCACCACGCCCAGGCTCAGCGTCGCGAAACCGAACTTCACCGCGAGGTTCGCGCCATCCTCGAAACCCTGTCCCGTTTCCTCCGAGCGCCACGACGGCTTCGCGAGCGCCAGCACGGCGAGGACGCAGGAGGCAAAAAGCGTCGCGTAGGCGATGAAGTACGTCACGACGTGCGGCACGAACCACGCGCTCTGGAGAGCCGGAGGCAGGTTGACGATCTCAACGTCCGGTTTCGCAAGGGCCCAGGCCAGGCCGAAGATGCAGATGCCCGAGGAGAAAGGGATCAGCACGCGGAGGCGGTGCAGGCCGAGCAGAACGAGCGTCGCGGCGCCGACACAGAGCGGGTACAGCAGGAGGGTTTCGTACAGCGTCTTGAAGGGCGCGCGGCCGGCCTCGACCCACCGGTCCCCCATGAGCAACACATTGAGCGAGAACGCCGCGCCGAAAGTCCAGGCCGACGCCGTGACGAGGGGTTTCCGGCGCGAAAGCGTCCCGATGGCCCACAGCACGATTGCAACCGCGTGGGTCGCAATCACCGCGGCGATCAGGGACTCTTCACGCACAGAGTGACTCAGGCTCATTCGACCCCCTCAGGCAGTTGGAACCCATTCCGGGTCCTTGGCAATCCACGCTGAAGAACACGGTGTACTGAGGCGGTCGAAGCGCGCGACTGGGGAGGCACCCGGAGGCGCCTCCCCCTCGCGATTACTTGTCGTGCTTCACACCACACTCTCCTGCGCAGTGCATCGCCTTGATTTCCGCTTCCGTACGCTTCTTGCGCGGATCGAAGTGCCGGATCTGCTCCTCAAAGTGCTTGAAGCAGAACGGCTTGTAGTTCGGGCTTTCCTCGTTGTGGCACTTCTTGCAGACCTCTTCCTTCGGCGCCTTCACGATCTCGCCGTCGGGGATGGTCGCCAGGCCGCCTTCTTCGTCCTCGTCCGCCGCTGCCATGCGGGCCTTCAGGTGGTTTCCGCCGGGGCCGTGGCACGACTCGCACTGCACGCCGGCCTTCGGGTCAAACCCCGCCGCGAACTTCTCGGCCGGTTCGCCGTAACCCGTCTGGTGGCACTTGATGCACTTTTCGTTCGTCTGGGGATCATCGACCCCTTTTTCCTTCCCCTGCTTCTTCGCCTCTTCCGTCCCGAGGCCCTCGTAAGCCTTGGCGTGCTTGGTGCCTTTCCAGGTCGAATACTGGCTTCCCTTCGCCTTGGCCTCATGGCAGTTCTTGCACTTGTCCGCGCCGATGTACTTGTTGCCCTTGTCCGGTGGATCCCCGGCCGTGGCGACGGCGAGCGTGCAGACGGCGATGAGGACGGCGGAAGCGAAGAAAACGATGCTCTTGCGCATGGCTGTGGCTCCTTTTGCCCCTGTGCTGGAGGTTCCTAATGCAACTGGCCTGCCAGCTGTGCCCTAGCGGAATGTCTGGTCTGGAAAGGAATTGTTGCGTATTAGTCCGCAATGGAGGGTGGAAATTCGCGATTCCTCGCTGGCAGACCACGCACCGGGGCGGCGGCCCTTTCCCGCCCGGGAAACCGTCCACATTCCGGCGCGGTTCCTTACGCGGTTGTCCTCTCGACGGGCGCCCGCTTCCGGGCCAGCCACGGCGTCACATAGAAGCGGCAAATGATCCCGATGCACATCATGATGAACCCGAGGTAGGCGACGCCCAGCCCCGGGTCCTTCACCACGAGGATCCCGGAATAGGTGGGGTCCTCGCGCCGGAAGTTCGACTGGTAGAAACGATATCCGCCCCACGACAGCGGGTGGTTGACCGAGATGGTGGCCGTGTGCACGGTATTGCCGCCGCTGAGCACCGTGACGCTGCTGCGGAACGACTTGATGTCCTCGGGCTTCGTCTGGAAGACGAGGAGAGATCCTGCCGGGCCGATTTCGACGGGGGCGTTGCTCTTCAGGAACACCTTTTCAGTCACCCCGCCCGCCCGGATCTCCACCTCGGCCGCCGGGCGGCGCCACTTGTCCGAGCGGCTGATCGGCGTCTGTACCTCCCTGGCGCACTCCACGAGCTTCAACAGCTTCGCCGCGACACCTTTCGCAAGTTTCTCCTCTGGACCGTCCGGAAGGGGAAGACGCTCCGTCAGCTCCCCGTGACGGTAATCGAGAAGCTGCTTCGTGCTCCCGATCAGCGCGACCTCGCGATCGGCCGCCTTCCTCTCGGGGAAGTACCGGTACGAGAATGCCAGCGCTTCGCCCTCAGGCCCCGAGCCGGTATTGAAATCGGGTTTGTTGGCGAAGAGCCAGCGCCGTTCAGTCGTCCCTGTCGGGTAACGGACGTTGAGCTCGAGAGCGGGGTTCTTCGGCTCGGTGGAGCGCGAGTAAGCCTGCTTCTTCTTCCCGTCGTAGCCGAAGTCCGGATAGAACGCCGTGACCGTCATCGTGACGCCCGCGCCGATCTCCCGTTCTTCGCCGACCTTCACGACGATGTCCTCCGCCGCTTCGCTCCCGACGAGTTTGTGGGCGATGACGTGACGCTCCGGCCTGGTCTCGGTCTGGACTTTCACGTCGCTCTCGCTCCAGTAGAAACGGAGGAGCGTCCGGTTCTCGGGGAAATACAGGCTGTCTTCGTCCTCGACGCCGGCGTAGATCACCCGGACGCTGACGTTTCCCTCCTTGTCGAAGGACCTGATCTGCGCCGCGGGCCGGCCCTCCCCCGGCGGAACCTCCTGCAGCTCCGTCTTCAGGTCGAAATCGGGGTACACCGCCACCAGCCGGAAACTCTCTCCCGCGTGGCCCGCCTCCGTCCAGGCGGTCGCCTCCTCCAGGCTGCGCGAAACCGTCGGCATCCCTGAACCCTTGTGGTCCTCGTAGACGTACAGGCGCCACTCCGGCACCAGCCGGTCGATCTCGAACTTGTCGAGCTTGAGCCCGAAATCCAGCGGAACCGTTTCCTCGGTGCGTTTCCCGAAGCGGTCGTTCAGCACGAATTTCTTCGCGACCTCTCCCTGGTGGATATCGATGAAACCTTTCAGCCCGCCGTAACAGCCGATCAACCCGCCGAGCAGGATCACGATCACGCCGCCGTGGTTGAACAGGAAGAACCACTCCGACGGCCGCCAGGCGCGCTTCCGCACAATCACCGCACCGAGCGACAGGGAGAGAAGCGCCAGCAGCCCGCGGAACGGGAACGAGTGGAAGATGTCGTCGGCCCCGAGCATCTGGAGGAATGGGCCGGTGGACGGGCCGTATTTCGCGCGGAAATCGCCGGGAGATTGGCCCTGCAGCACCACGGTTCCGACCGCGGTGGCGAGGAGAATGACGCCGAGCAGTGCGATGGAGAACTGGAGGGAGACGAGCCAGTCGGTGATGGGTTTGCGGTAGTGCCAGCCGACGCTGAGAACGATGGCGGCGACAACGGTGATGCTCCAGCTGTTGACGAGGCGGGAGCCGTGGACGGCATCCCAGACGTGGCCCAGAATGACCAGGACCACGGAAATGCCGGCAACGCCCGCGACGGAGGGCCAGATCCGCGGGAGATTCTGAACTTCGTCCTTCGTCAGCGCGTTATTTTTCATGTTGCTCGCCGAAGAGTTGGAATTGCAAGCCGAGCCGCCGGAATCAGCCTCGCCGGGAGGCACAGGGGGAAATTCCCCAATCTCTGCAGGGACAGGGGTCCTACCGCAAGCGTCGTGCCCCCGTGCCGCTACCGGGAATCGGCGTCGTTGGGACGCGGATCCGCGTTCGCGCCGGGATCGTCCTCCGCACGAAGCCGGGCCTGAAGGTCCGGATGGTTCGCGGAGAGCACGGCGAGCATCGACCGTGCCGCCGGTGAGTCGTTCGCGGACAGCCCGCGCGCCGCCAGTGCAATGACGTCCTCGTCCTTCTCCGCAATCATGGCCTCGGCACACCGATTCAGGTCGTCCCCATTGCCGCAACGAAGGACCGTGACAAGCGCTTCCGTCCGGCCCTCCTCGCCCGGCCCATGCGTCCCGGCATACACCGCGAGCACCCGGCGGGCTTCCGGGTCGATCGAAGCGCCTGTTGCGAGGATCTGGACAGCGCCGGCGCGCAGGCCGGCTTCGTAACTGCCTTCCTGCAGCAGGGACGAAAAGGTCTCGAGGGCCGGCTCCAAGCGCACCCGGTAGCTCTCACCCAGGGCCGAGAGCTTGGCCTGGAGGCGGATGTGGGTGCTGCGAAGCGTCTGGTTCAGGGTTTCGATCGCGGCGAGCTGGCGGCGGCGCGCGGACTCGGGCTGGTTCGTTCCCTGCACGGCCGGCCTGGAGGGGACCCGAGGGCCGCCCTCGCCGGGCGCGCCGCTGGGCTCCCGACTTGATTCCACCGGCGATTCCGTTCCTGCCGTGAAGTCACGGACCGGCGCCGCGGCCTCCTCTGACACCGTCCCGCCGGTTCCGCGAAGCACCACCAGCACGAGGATCGCAGCGACGCCGCTGGCCCCGAACCCGCGCAACAGGGTTCGTGCCGTGATCCGCCCGGACATCGCGCGGCCGCCGCTCACGTGACTCTCCTCAACGCATTTCACCGTCCTGGAAAGGACACGGCGCGAGAGGCCAGGCCCCTCGCGCCGCGTGTTTGTGACATGGTCCGTGCCCAGCCCTTCTCACCGGTTTTTGTGCATGATCTTGACACCGTAGGTCGCGCCGACGTTGTGACAGGTGCCGCACGCTTCTTCACCGCTCGGCGCCGTGTTCAGCTCCATGTGGGCCACGGCATCACCCGTCGTGTGGCATCCACCGCAGGAGTTGTACCACTCACGGACAGGCTTTGTTTCCACCGTCGGGTGATTCCTGTTGTGCGGGACTTCCCAGACCTGCGGGGACTCCGCGGGGCCTTCCCCGTGACACTTGGCGCAGTGCTTGGAACCGCCGGGCATCGTGGGAAGCGCTTCTTCGTGGATGTTGTGCAGGAAGTACCGGAAGTTGACGGTGTTCTTAAGGCCCTTGTCCCAAGGGAGGGCTCCGCCGGACGGCGTTGCGACGTAGTTCTGGTGGAGGCCGATCCCGGAAGTGCCGTGGCAGAGGAGGCAGGTGTCGAAGCCCCTGCGACCGCCGCCGTGGAAGCGGATATCGTTGTGGCAGGCGTTGCAGTTTTCCTGCGAAGAGATTTCCGCGAAGGGCTCGAAGTCGGTAGGAGCGGGAACCGGGATGCCGGAGTTGTTGACCAGGATGTCCGTATTGGACGCCGGCGTGCAGACCCTGTAGGAATCGAGCTCGTAGGTGTAGCCATAATCGATGTTGCTGGTCCAGGGCTTGGTCAGGAGGCTGGAGAAGTCAGGGAACGAGGTATCGGTGTGGGCCCACGGGTAGGCGGTCCACAGGTTCAGGGAGTAAGTGCCGGGGACGATCGGCTTGGTGCTCCAGGCGCCGTAAGTCTCGTCCAGGTCCGGCCCGCCGAAGAACGCGGGCGGATAGTAGGTCGGCATCACGAAGTCGGTCATGTAGGACACGAGGATCGGCCCGGTGGTGAAGCCGGCCGTCTCGACGATGGCCGTGCCGACGTTGGGCGTCGCGCTGGCCGTGATCGAGTACTGGGCGGTCGTCCGGTTCGCGATGTTGACCTTGTGGATCGTGGCGCCGGCGGCGTGCGACTTCCGCAGCCACGGGCCGCGCAGCGTCGAGAAGGCGGTGGCGCTGGGTTTGGTCACGGAGGCAAGCAGGTTGCGGGTCTGGTAAGGCGAGCTGAAGTAGACCCGGTCGACGGTCGGAGTCAGCACTTCGGCGTAACCGACGCACAGGAACTCGCGGCTCGCACCCGTGCAGGCCGGAGCCGCCGTGCAATCGACTCTCACGAAGTCCTTCGCCTTCAGGTGGGTCGTCCCGGCCGGGTAGACCACGTCCACCCAGTTCTGGCCTGCGAGCGCCGCCGCGTTCAGGAGCAGACCATCGGTCAGCGGGCCCGGCGTGTTGTCGGCCGTCACTTCTTCGACGTCCACCAGGTTCCACGGGTCGTAGTAGATCGGAAGACCGGTCGGGTTGTGCGGCGTCGTGGGGGCCACCGCGTTGCCGAAGTCGGCCAGGAACAGGTACTGCGGCACGTTCATCTTGTATTCGCCCGAGACCGGGATCCCGGCCGCGAAGGCCGGCATCGTCGTCGGGAAGTCAACCGCGTTGATGACGTTGTAGTTCGTGGTCGGGCCGGACAGCACCAGCGAGAAGGTCGTCCACCAGCCGGACTGGGTCTCAGGCCACGGGTAGCCGGAGCCGCCGCCGCGAGGCACACCGCCCCACGCCGCCGTCAGCGGGCTGACCCCCTGGACCGCCGGAAGCCCCGCGGGGAGCACCAGCGCATTCGCGCCGGCATCGTCCGTCACCGTGAAGGTCATTTCCAGCGTCTCGCCCGGATCGAGGCGCGTGTTGGCGCCCGAGGGATGAAGGTCAACAATGTGAACGTTCAGGCCCTGGTAGCCCGGCGGCAGGTCCGAAACGTCCGAGCTGTCCATCGGATGACGGTGCGCCCGGGGAACGAAGATCGTGTCGTCCGTCCCGCCGGCACCCTCGGTGTGGCAGGTGATGCACAATGAGTCGTCCGCCTGGGCAGGCATCGTCTTGAGGTTGCAGCGGTACGGCAGCGTCCAGTCCACGTCGTCATGGCAGGAGCCGCACGCCCGGCGCGTCGGCTGCGCCGCGATCAGGTCGCCCTGCACCGGCGCTTCCAGCGGGCCCGCTGCGTCCGGGTCGCCGTGGCACTTCGCGCACGCCACGACGCCGCTGCGCCATGTCGTGTCGTTCTGCTGCCAGGTCCGCCCGTTCACGGCCGAGGGTGAAGTGAACTTAGGCGCCGTGTCGACCGCAGGCGTCGTGCTGTTCTCGAAGGTTCCGCCGATGACACCGGCGTCGACGCCCGCGGTATAGACGGACAGCGGCGTCGTGTCCACTTCCGGAGCCGTCACCAGCGTGTACCCGTAATTCCTCGGCATCGGGATGTTGAAGCTCGGCCAGACCGGGAAGATGACGCCTGAGAAGTCCTTGGCTTCGTCTTCCCCGTCGATCAGGACGTAGGGCACCGGCACGAGCATCATGTCGCGCGCCCCGTTGACTTTCGTTCCCATGCCCAGGACGGAAGGCAGGTGAGAACCGTTATGGAGCTTGTGGATCATGACCTTGAACTCAGTCGTGACGCCCGGTGTTCCGCCCGCGACCGCAGGGTCGTTCCCGTCCTCGGCGCCCGCCACGTGGCAGGTCACGCAAGCCCGGACGTCCCTTACGATGCCGCCGCCCGGAAGCCCTTCGTCATGGTGCTGGATGTTGTCATGGCACTGGTTGCAGTTCGCGTTCGTCACGACCTCGCGGGTGTCAATCGTCGTCGCGTCGCCCACGAGGAAATCCATGACCACGTTCCCGACATCCTTCGTGATCTTCGACCCGCCGACCGAATAGTTGCGGTAGGCGATGAGGACAAACGTGTACGTCCCGCTCAGGAGCGACGTCCCCGACAGCACGTCCGTCGTGTTCGCGCCCGTGTAGTTCGGCGGGTCCGCATACACATCGGGAAGGCCCGGGAAGGTGTAGGTGTAACTGCCGTCTCCATTGGCCACCGAGTTTTCACGGAGATCCTCCGTCTCGGGGATCACAACCTGGTAGTTGAACGTCGGGCCCGAGATGTGGGCTTCGCCGTAGTCCAGCTCTTCGATCGGGAGAAGCGTCCCGTTGTCGCGGGTGATCTTGAAGGTCACGGAGACGTTGTCCCCGGGCTGGAACTGCCCGTCGTCGCCGCTCGCTCCATCCACGCCGAGCACCGTCAGGTGCACGCCCGGTAGGTCTTCCGTGTCTGTCACCACCGGGTCGGACGGCGGCACAATGACGACCACCCTGTCTTCGCCGGACGACCCGCTCTTCCCGTCCCGCGGCCTGCGGCAGCCTGAAACAATCAGGGCCGAGCCGAGGAGGACGAGCATCGCCAAGGTCCAGGGCACACGACTTTTCCGGGGATGCATGAACACCTCCTTCTGCTGGGACGGCCGTACGCTAGTTGTGACAGTCATTGCACGAGTCTCCGTTGTCGGGGTGAGGCAGCGGCTGGGTAACTCCGTGACACTGGCGGCAGTTCATTCCCTGGTTGTGCCACGACGGCTTGTCGGCCGCATCGCGGTGGCTGGGCGTCCCGTCCTGGTGGCAGAACGTGCAGCTCGTCGGGTCGGGCGAATCGTGGCAGGTCAGGCAGTGCTGGTCCCGCGGCTCACCCCACGACGCCGTGTGCGACTGCGGCGCCGTTTCCGCATGACACCGGTTGCACGAGTCCGTCTGGTGGCACACCGCACACTGCGACCGGTCCGCCTGCGCCGCAATCGTGTGGCCCTTCAGCCTCCAGAAGTTCGTGTGCGATGCCGGCGTCTCCTCCTGGTGGCACGTCGAACAGCTCGATTCCGTGTGGCAGAGCGAACAGTCGTTCTCGTGCTTCGTCTGGTCCTTCGTCCTCGCCACCCCGCCGTGGTTGTGCTTCCAGTCCAGGTTGTGACTCGGCGGAGGCGCGTCCTTCCGGATTTCCTTGTGACAGGTCAGGCAGTCATTGGAAGCGGACTTCTGCGCGTGGCAGGAAGTGCACGTCTCCATCGTCAGGTGCAGGTCGGACGTGACCGACTCGTTCGTGTCCATCCCCGCATGGCAGTCCGTGCAGCTGTTCTTCCCTTCCGCCACGTGCGTCTTGTGGGAGAACTTGATGTCCGGGTCCATCTCCGTGAAATTCGACCAGACGGGCTTTTCGCCGAGAAGCGCCGCGAGCTTGCGGTTGTCCGGCTTTTTCTCGTCCTCGCCCTCGTGGCAGAGCATGCACTTCTTCAGCGACAGCGGCATCCCCGCCTTGTCTTCCTTCTCCGCTTTCCCGTGGCAGCTCTTGCAGTCGAGCTGCTGCCCCTGGACGTGGAGTTTGTGGCTGAAGAGGCGCGCCGGGGCATCGTGATGGGGGCTGAAAATATTGACGACGCCGCAGGCGCCGATCCCGACGGTCAGGATCACGAAGAAGGGTTTGAACCGCTTGAGCCTGGCGTTCATGGGTGACCTGGTTAGAAGGTGTAACTCACGGAGACCTTGACCTTGTGGAAGTCGTCCGACTTCGTGTCTTCGAGTTCGTAGCCGACTTCGAACTTAAGGGGTTTCCACGGCGAGTAGGACACCCGGGCGTAGTAGGTCTGGACGTGCTGGCGTTCAAGGTCGTCGAAAACGTCGTATTTCCACAGAGCAAAATTTGATCCTGCGGAAATCTTGAGGCCCTTGATGCCCTTGTAGGAGACATCGAACCCGGCCGACTGGGTGTCGCCGTTTCGCGTGTGCCGGATGTTCCAGTACTCGAGGGTGACGCTGGCGCTGAGGCCGTCGATCGGCCAGTTGGTGATCCCGGGGGAGAAGAAGAACCGGACGAACGACCGGTTTCCGGGACCTTCGTCGTCGTACGGGCTCACCGCGCGGAGGTCGCCGCCGGCCTGGAGGTTGATGTGCTTGCCGATGCCCTTGGCGACGAGGAGGCGGAACTGGTCGTAGGGGAAATACGAGTGGAGGGCGGAGGTGAAGAAGTCGGTATCGATGGTGGTCAGGTTCTGGGTGCGGTAGAGGCGGTACCAGGAAGCATCGACGCGGAAATCCCAGTCGGTCACGTAAAGGTCGGCGCGAAGGAGATGGTCGCGCGACATGGTGTTCAGGATCGAGAAGCGGCCGTTGAGCGTCAGGACGTCCGCGATCTGCTGCCAGGCCGAGAAGTTCCAGAGGTTGTCGCGCTGCGTGCCGCCCGTGGTGGCATCGCGGATCCGCGTGTACTCGGCCCTGACCCGCGCGCCTGTCCACGGCCGCGCCTGGATGAACGCCCCGATGATCGAATCCCCGCGCCAGGCGGACTCAAAGTAATGCACCGGCGCGCCGGCGTAGACGCCGCCCTGAAGCGAGAAGAACTGCTTCCAGGCCATCGTGTCCGCGCGGAGGCCGTCCATGTACAGGACCATCGGCGTTTCGTCGAGGCTCTGCCGGCCGACGCGCACGAGATCGAGGAAAAGCAGGCGGTGCAAGTCCACGTGTGCGTAGTAAAGGTCCCCGTGCCATGCGTGGCCGTACGTATCCTGCAGCGAGTCGAACACATGCGCCTTCTTGTTGTCATTCTCGCCGTCGAGGTCCTCGCTGACGCGCAGGCTGAAATGCGCCGTGATCATGTGCTTCTTCACGTTGCCGATGTCGGCGGAGACTTCCTGGTACAGGTCGGTATCGTGTTCCTTGCTGTCCTTCGAGGACTCCCAGCGGCCGCGGAACTTGAGCGCCAGGCGGCCATGCACGGGGAACCCGAGGATGTCGTCGAGCGGCCCTTTGTCCCCGGCTGATTCTTCCGCCGGCGCCGCCCCTTCCTTGGCGCCTTCGACCGGCGCTTCCTTCACAGGCTCTTCTTTTTTCGGCTCCGCTTCCTTCGCGGGTTCTTCCTTCTTCGGTTCGCCTGCGGCGGGCACCGGGTCGGTGGCGGCGGGCGGAGCCGATCCCGCGTCGCCGGCCGGCGTCCCCGCAGGTGCGGGCTCGGAGGTCGCGGGTGTCTCCTGCGCCCAGACCAGCGCGTTGAGGGAGAGCCCGAAGATGAGGCCGATAGCGCCTGTGAACTTCACGTTGTTCCTCCGCAATCCGCAAAGCGATGGGAGGGTCAAAAGCAAATCCAAGGCCCCGCTGCGGATATTGGCGTTCATGAGATTTTCAGAGTGAAGATTCGCAGGGGTCGGGAGAAACCGGGGAATTTGGTCCCAAAAACGCCAATTCCCGCGACGACTTCGCGAATTGTGCGGCAGCAATGCTGAAAGTGTGGGGACAGGGGATGATGGAATTCTCACGGGGGAATGAGGAAAATTCGGCGGGAGGGGAATCGATGATGGATCAGGTCCCCGGAGGGAAACGGCGGCGCTGCCGGCGCATGACATCGGGGGCTGAAGGGGCTGGAAGGTCCGTAAAATCAGCGCTATGTTGGCAGACAAGCCAGAATGCGCCAGCCGCGTGCTCAAGACCTACCAGTTCGACGAGAGGAGCATTTCCCGAAAACAGCGGAAACTCCATCAGCGCGACCGCACGGCTCCCGAAATCGCCTGGACGTCCCGCATCAGGGCCCGGAACTGCTCCGGCGAAACCGTCTGGTCGCCGTCGCACCAGGCCTTTTCCGGCTCCGTATGCACCTCGACGATGAGCCCGTCGGCGCCCGCCGCGACCGCGGCTCGCGACAGGTGCGGGACAAATCTCCGCTTCCCTGCCGCATGGCTCGGGTCCGCAATCACCGGGAGACCGGAGCGCTCCTGGAGAATCGGGATCGCCGCCACATCGAGCGTGTAGCGCGTCGCCGTCTCGAACGTGCGGATCCCGCGCTCGCACAGGATGAGCCCAGGATGCTCGGCGCCGGCCAACAACCGGCCGAGCAGGATGTACTCTGCCGCGTCCAGGTACTCCTCGATCGACGAAGCGAACCCGCGCTTGAGGAGGATCGGCGTCTGCGCTGGGTGGAGCCCGGCCTTGAAGAGAAACGGGAAGTTCGACATGTTGCGCGAACCGATCTGGATGATGTCCGCCGTGCGCGCAACGAGGTCGAGCTGCGCCTCGTCCAGCGCTTCGGTGGCGAACGGAAGCCCGGTCTGCTCCCGGGCGCGGACGAGGAACTCGAGGCCCCTCTCGGCAATGCCGCCGAAGGAATACGGGGATGTCCGCGGCTTGAACGCGCCGCCACGAAGCGCCGTGGCGCCGGCGGACTTGACCATTTCGGCAATTTCGCAGACCTGCGATTCGCTCTCGACACTGCACGGGCCTGCGATGACGGAAGCGGTCCCGTCGCCGAGAAGCGCGCCGCCGGCGAGGGCGACGGCGGAGTCGGCGCGGCTGAACGCGCGGGAAACGAGGCGTTGACCGGTCGGCATGGCGGTCACGCGGCGAACGCCGGGAAGTCCCGCCAGCCGTTCCTGGATTTCCTTCGGCACCGCGGTGTCCACCCGCACCGTCAGCAGCCCAGGCTCAAACCAGCGGCTGCGGTGGTCGCCTTCGCCGGAAACTCCCAGCGCCTTGAGCGCCCGCGCCGCGGCGGGAAGCCCTGCGTCCTGCTCGAAACAGAGGATCACCGTCGTTTTACTGACGACAGCCGCTTCTTCGCCGCCGTGCACCTTCCGGTCCCGCTTTGCTGTGCGCATTGTTTTCACCTTAGATGACCGCAACCGCTTCCATTTCCACCAGCAGGTCCGGCCGGCAGACATCCGCCAGCACGCAGATCGCGGGGAAGCTCGGGACTTTGAGGAGGTGCGTGACGCGCTGCCACGCCTCGAACACGCTGCGGTCCTTGCAGAAGAGCGTGGCCGACGTGATGTTCTGGAGCGAGCCGCCCTGCTCTTCGAGGATGGCGGCGATGCTCATGAGGGTTTCGAGGCTCTGGCCCTCGGCATCGCCGAGGTGGGTGGTGGCGCCGGCGGTGTTGATGCTGGCGGTGCCGGAGATATGGATGGTGCGCTTGCCCTCGATGTCGAGCGTCATGCCGCGGGAGAAGGCCGAGCCGTAGGACATGGACTGGTCCTGGCGGGGGCTGCGGCGGACGGGGGCGGCGATCGAGCCGGCGGAGGACAGGTTTTCGAGGGCGAGGACGTCCATGAAGCACTCTTCGTCGAGGTGGCGGCCCTGGATCCCTGTGCTGGCCGGGAACGCGGCGCCGCCTTCGCCGCCGATGTGTTCGCGGCCGTGCCAGGCGGTCCGGACGCGGTTGAGGTCGCCGTACCAGTCGAGGAGCCGCGCCAGGTAGATCCAGGTGCGGATCACATTCCCGTAGCTCAGCCCGTGCGCCTTGAGACCTTCGCCGGCGTTGACGAACATCCGGTCCGCCTGGCGGGAGTGGTCTTTCGGAAGCGTCCCGTCAGCGTCGGTGCCCCGCACGAACGGGAGGTAGACCATCCGGAAATTCTTCGCGGTCCAGCAGCGCCCGGTCCCGGTGGAGCCGTTCTTGACGGTGGTGACGACCGAGCTGCCGCCCTGGGGCGCGATTCCCCAGACCTGCACGCCTCCGAATTCCCCGCCCTCGATCGGCGCGCCTTCGATCCACGTGACCGGGACGCCCGCGTCGAGACCCCGCCGGCCGTACGCTTCGGCGCGGCGCCGCAGGACGCCCTGCTTCACGCGGGTCAGGCCGTAAACCTTCTCCTGGATCGGCTGGATTCCCTCGGCCGCCAGGGAGGATGCCACGTTCGCGAAGAGCGTGTCCGCGTTTTCCTCGGTGCCGCCGCGCTTCCCGGAAGTCCCGGTGAGGTGGTATTCCGTGAACGATCCCCGTTCCGTCGCGTGCAGCTCAAGCCGGCTGCCCCCGACCGTGCACGTCGTGTGATTCTTCATTTCGCATCCTTTGCGCAACGGAAACCGACATCGGGCTGCCCGTACGACGGGTTTGCCCAGAAACGCCTCGCACACCGGTTGTTGAACGCGGCCTGCCCCGGCAGCCCGCCCGCCCAGCACCCGCCCCGCACGACTTTCCGCGTGTCCGATTCACGGCCCTGCTTCGACGACCGGAGAAGTGCCTTGTCCGGCGCCGGGCCGGGAAGCCGGCCGTCGGGGAGCCCCTCGGGCCCTTTGGGGTCCACCGCGATCTCTGGGCCCTCGTAGGCTTTCTCTCCGTACCAATCCGCGACCCACTCCCAGACATTCCCTGCCATGTCGAGGCACCCGGAAGGACTCGCGCCTTCGGGGAAGCTGCCGACGGGCTCGGGCCCGGCCGATTCATCCCGGCCGGAAGAACAGAGCGCCGGTTTCCAATCCGATCCCCACGGATAGACGCGTCCATCCGCCCCGCGCGCCGCCCTCTCCCACTCGGCTTCCGTCGGCAGGCGCTTCCCCGCCGCTTTTGCGTACGCCGAAGCGTCGCGCCAGGTGACGGCGCGGACGGGAAGGCGGGCCTGGTCGCGGACGAGCGTCTGGAATTCGGGAAGCGCCGACGCGGAAACGGCGTCGAGGTCGGCGGCTTTGACACCGAGGAGCGTGCGAAGCGCTGCGACGGCCGCGTGCCACCGCACGGCATCGCGGTTCCGGAGCTTGATCTCGGCCTCGTCCTTGCCAGCGTTCGGGTCGAAGCGGGCGTACGCGACGCCGTGGCGCTTCTCGAAATGCACGAGGAGATCGACGCAACCTTCGGCGGACCAGCGGAACCACGGGCCCTCGAGCGTGTCGAACGCGTCGGCCTTGCGCACGAACGCCGCGAACTCGGCGACGGTGACTTCGGTGCGGTCGATGAAATACGCGGAGAGTTTGACGCGGTGTGCGGGGCTTTCGTCCGCGCCGCCGTCAGCGCTGCCCATGGTGAACTCCCCCGCGGGAACGCGCACCATGCCCTCGGGCGACGCGGGCTCTTCCGCGCGGGAGAGCGCTGCGAGAAGAGCGACGGCGATGAAGGTCCGCTTCATGTCAGTTGTCCTTCGCACAACGGAAGCCGAGCGTGAACGTCCGGAACTCGGGTTCGTAGTGGAAGCGCGAGGCGCAGCGGGCGGAGCTCGGCGCGCTTCGGGAGGACCCGCCGCGGACGACCCGCTCGTTGCCATACGCATCGGAGCACCACTCGGAAGCGTTCCCCGCCATGTCGTCGCACCCGAAAGGGCTCCGGCCGCCGGGGAAAGTCCCGACCGGCGCCGGGTAGATCCAGCCGTCCTTCTCGCGCCCGCCGGCGTGCACGTCCGCGCCGAGCTTTTCGCCGCCCGTGTTCGCAAGCCCCCATTTCCAGTCGTTTCCCCACGGCCAGCGCCGCCCGTCGTTCCCGCGCGCCGCCAGCTCCCACTCCGCTTCCGTCGGCAGGCGCTTCCCCGCCCACCCCGCGTACGCCGCCGCGTCGAACCAGTCCACGCCCACCACGGGTTTCGCGTCGTCCGTGAACGTCGCCGCCGAGAACGGGGCGGTTGCGGCGTATTCCGGGTCCTTGAGAAGCGGGTTGAATTCGCGCCAGTACCGGGGCGTGTGATCCTTTCCTTTCGGTTCGCGCGGGTCGCAGCGGCTGTGGTCGCCGGTTTTCCCGACCGCCTCCAGGAATCGCCGGTACTGCGCGTTCGTGACCTCGTACCGGTCGATCGCGAACGCCTTCACGCTCACCTGGCGCGCCGGCCGCTCCCCGTCGCCGGCCCAACCGATCGCCGCGCGGGCGATGAGGAGGTCGGGGGGATGAAGCGGTTTCCCGTCGGGCGGCGCGGCCGGGAAATCCGGGTGCGCGTCGGAAGTGCCCATCGTGAATTCCATCGCGGGGACGAGCATCATCGCGGAGCCGTCGGCCGCGTGGACGATCTCCACCGGCCGGATCGCCGGGGCCGTCTTGCCGGGCGGCTTCTTCGGACGCCGGTGCAGATACACGCCGCCCGCGACGCCCCCGGCGGTGACGATGGCCAGCAGGATGACGAGCGCGCGGGCCTTCATTCGATCGACTCCATGAAATTCACGAGGTCATCGATCTGCTGCGGCGTGAGCTGCGACGTCCCGCCGTGCGTGTCGCTCCCGATCCGCCCTTCGGCCTTCAGGTGCGCTTTCACTTTCGGGAGGCGCTCGGTGAAGAAGAACGTCTCGTTGAAGCCGACTTCCTTCCGGCCGGGGCGCTCGGGCACGCCTCCCAGCAGCGGTTCGTACTTGAACCAGCCCAGCGCAGGCTGGCCGGGGACGGCGACGATTTCTCGAAGCGTCCGCGCCATGCCGTTGTGCAGGAAGACCGGCGGCCGGTCCCAGATGCCGCGGAGCTGAAGCGTCGTGAAGTGCCCCTGCTTGCGCTCTTCGCGCCCGCCGTCCGAGGGTTCGAGATCGCGGGCGACGCCGTTGATCGCGTCGAGCCGGTTCATGCTGATGAGCGTGAACGACCCGTCACGCGCCGAGAGGGACACGAGCGGGGGCAGAGACTGCTCCGGGTTGTCGGGAAAGTCCTTACGCGTAAACGTCGGCCCGACGTGGCACGAGACGCAGCCGACCTGCGGGTTGTTGAAAATCTCTCTTCCGCGCTTCACCGAAGCGCTCTCCCGGTCGAACGGGTTGGGGAGCAGCCGCGGCTCGCGGATCTGCCACTCGCCGACGAACCGCTGAAAATCGCGGAGCGTGAACGACTTGCCGAAATATTTCAGCGACAGCCGCTGGAACATCGCGTCGCGCCGCACTTCGAGACGCGCTTCGGTAGACGTGGAGGCATCCATGTTCGACTGGACGTCGTTCGTGACGCCGATGGGTGTGTGGGCCTCGAGGGCGGTGAAATCGCCCTGCGGGTTGGGGCCGCGGAAATCGTCGGCCGGGCAGTGTTCCATGATCATGGAGCGGGGCTCGAAGGCGGAGAGGGTGCCCTCGAGGAAGAACGGCTGGATGGCGAAGAGGCCGCGCTGCTGGGGGACGAGCATGGCGCCGCCGATGACGAGCTGGCCGACGGCGTCCCGGTCGGAGAGGAATTCCTGGCCGACGACCTGGCTGACGCCCCACGGGCGGCCGTCGCCCATGTCGAGGTAATGGCAGCTCACGCAGGAAGTATCGCGGTCCGCGGAGAACAGCGCGGTGTGGGCAAAGAATTCGCCGCGCTCGGCGTTCGTGGCGGGGACGGGAAGCCGGAGGATCGAGGGATCGACGACGGCCTCGCGGGAATCGCCGGCTTTCAGGTCGAGGATCGAGAGCGTCCCGCCGAGAGAGTTCGCGACGAACAGCTTTCCTTCCGACGGCGTTCCCGGCCTCCCCGCCGCGATCCCGATCGGCTGCACGCCGGTCGGCCACGTACGGACCGGCACCAGGATGTCGCTCGGGTCCGCGGCCTCCGTGTTCATCCGCAGCTCCTGCACCTCGTTCGTGCCCTGCATCGTCACGAACACCCGGTCGCCGAGCATGACCATCTTCTCGGGAAGCGCCCCGACGACGCGCATCAGGTCGGGCGCGATGTCGCCCTTGATGTCGCCGTACGTGGACTCCGCCGTGTCCGACGTGTAGCGCACCCAGCCGCGGTGCGATTCGTAGCGGTTCGCGAGCAGGAGGTACGACAGCCCCGCGGCGGGCGGCTCCTGCGGGATGTTCAGCGCATCGAGATCGACCACCACGAGATCGTTCTGGATGTCGCGAAACTTTATCCCCGCCGTTCCGTCCACCGCGTCGAACGGCCCGAGCGTTTCCTGCTCGGCCCTCGGAAGCAGCTTCCCGGAAGCGAGATCCCGCCAGACCGAGTACTGCGCCGCCGGGTTCGCCTTGTCCCAGCTCTCGCCGCCCCACGGGTCCCGCTCCGCCGCCACCCCGAACCCGATCCCCATCGTCGTCACCACCAGCCAGTCGTGCCCCGTCGCTTCCGACCGGTGGATCTTCAGGTCGTTCACGACATTCTGCACGTAGATGCCGCCTACCTCGCGGCCCGTCTTCGTGTTCCCGATCGAGATGTCCTGCGTCCCCGTGTTCCCGACGTACAGGAACCGCCCGTCCGACCCCAGCGCCAGCACCTTCGGCTTGCTCCGCGGGTTCCCCACCGGGATCCCCGGCCCTTCCTGCGTCCCGTCAATCCACTTCGCAATCGCCTGGTACCCCGCGTCCGTCTTCGGCTCCGCGAACACCACCGTGCCTTTCGCGTGGCTGCGGAAGAGCGGCATGATGTCCGCCGTGCCGCCGTCACGCGAACGCACCGTGGCGCGGAGCAAACGGCTCTCGGCGGAACGCCCCGGCCGGATGTGGAGAAGCGCCGATTCGAAGCACGCCCGCGGGTCGGCGCCGGCCACGAACCCGCCGCGATTCACGTCGTGGCACCCGGCCGCCCCGCAGCTCTGCGTGAGCACCTGGTGGATGCCACCCTCGGCGAAGAACGCCTTCTCGTCCAGCCCGCCCGTCTCGCGCAGCGTCGCCTGGAACCCGTCCGCACCGGCCTTTACGTCGAGCTGGAACACCTCGTCGAGATACCGGTCCGCCACCCACGCCGTCTTCCCCGACGGATCGAACACCGCGCCCTGCCCGTAATAGTCGAGCGGGATCTCGGAAACCACCGCGTCCGTCTGCGTGTCGATCACGCTCGCAAAACTCGAGAAACGGTTCGTCACCATCAGGAACCGCCCCCCCGGGTGCATCGTCAGCCGGAACGGCCCCGACGCCGGCGCCCCGGTTTCCCCCGCGGGCCGAAGCGCAATCCGCCGCGCCACTTCCCCCTTCGCCACGTCGAACACCGCGACTTCGCTTCCCGGCCGCAGCTCCGTCCCGAGCAGGCTCACGTAAACCTTCGTCCCGTCGCCGCACACCGCGACGTCGAACGGGTGATCGCGCCTTGGAAGCGGCTCGGGGTCGGGGTTCGGGTTCTCGACGGGCGCCAGGTTCTCCCGCTTCCATTTTTCGCCGTACGCCCACCGCCGGCTGGTGAATTTCCCGAAGCGCGACGGCGGGTTCCCGCCGTCCTGCCCGGAGAGCAGCCCCTGGCAGATCAACACCGCCGCGGCACCTGTGAGCGCGGCGACCCAGGCCACCCGGATTCCGCGCTTCATCAGAGCCCCCTCAGGAAAGCGACGAGGTCGTCCAGCTCCTGCTCGGTGAGGCCTTTCGTGTGCCCGTGCAGATCCTGCGGGTTGTGGTCGGAGAAGATCGATCGAAGGGTCAGGGCGCGGCCGTCGTGGAGCCACGGCCCGGACCTGTAGACTTCGCGCAGGGATGGGGTGTCGAAGCGCGAGCGGTAGTCATCGGGGGTGCCGAAGCCGAGGTCGTGGAGCTTGAGGTCGGTGTATTTCGGCGCCGGATGGCAGACGTCGCACCCCGCGGAGACGAAGACCTGCTCGCCGCGCTGCCGTGCCTCGGCCCCGCGCCGCAAGAACGGGTTCGGGGCGCGCTCGGGATTCCCGAGATACTCGACGAGCGCGCGGTGATTCGCAGGGTCGGGAAGAAACCCCTGGAACCGCTGCCCGGCCGCAATCGCCGCGTCCATGTTCGCGCGGATGCCGGACCACATCGCCGGCGCGGTGTCGTACGCGTCGTGCAGCGACTTCGCACTCTTCGGGTTCCCGATCCCGTCGTTCGGGAGGTCCCAGTTGAGACCGTCCACGCTCGCGTCTTCCTGGTGGCAGCTCGTGCACGTGAACCAGGTCTGGTACGTGATGCGAGCGTCGTTGAAGAGCAGTTCGCCTTTGCGCCAGAGCGACATTTCCTGCGGCGGGCCGAGGGGAATCGTCGCGCGGAGGGCGCCGGTCGCTGCGTCCAGCACGCTGACGGAATCGCTGAAGTAATTTGCCACGAGCAGCTCGCCCGTCGCTTCGCTCAGCGCCATCCCCCGAGGACCGAGGCCGCCGGCGTCGAAGCGCTTCGCGATGTTCCGTTTTTCAAGAACCTCGACGTCCTGCTCGAGAGGCTTGACCTGGTCGGGAGTCGTCTCGGCGACGAGCTTGAGGCACTCGGCGACATCGACGATGGCAACCTCGTGCACGCCGGAAAGGCTGACGTAGAGGTGTTTCTCGTCCGCCGAAAGCAGCAGTCCCCACGGGTTGGCCGCCCCGGAGAGAAGGCGGTCGAGGAGCAGGGTGACGCGGTGGCCGGGCCGGGTGAGGTCCGCGACGGAGAACCCGTTGGAATGGATCCAGCCGCGCTCCATCTGGAGTGACGGCGTTTCGTCGTGCGAGAGGATCCCGGCGACGAACGCCCAGTGACCGTCGCGGGTGACGGCGACCTGGCGCGTGATGGAAGCGCGGCCGAGGTCCCGGCGTTCGACTTCCTTCCCGGTCGCCGGATCGAGGACCGACATCCCGCGGGAAAGCCCGTTGGAGACGAGCAGCCGCGAGCCGTCGGCCGTCTCGGCAATGTCGCGTGGGAAGTGCCCGACGGGGATTTCCGAGAGCGTCTTGCCAGACTCGGACTCGATCACCGAAACGGTGTCCGAGACGGCGTTCGCGACGAAGAGCCGGCGGCCGTCCCGGGAGACGGTGACGCCGTACGGCTCGTCTCCCGCCAGGATTTTCCGGACGACCCGTCCCTCGGCGAGGTCGATCACCTCGACGTCCCCGGCCCACGTGCAGCTCACGTAAAGGAAGCGCCCTTCGCGGGAAACGGCGGCGTGCACGGGTCGCTCGCCTACAGGTATTTCGCCGACAACTTTCCGATCGCGGATATCCAGGATGGAAACGGAATTCGAAGTGGAGTTGACGACGTACGCCTTCAGCCCGTCGGCGGAAAGGCAGACGTGATTCGGCGACCGGTACACAGGCGCCGCCGACCTCCCCGCCGGCGCGACCGGCGCCGTCGAAACGGCGTCGCTTCGCAGCAGGTTCGCCGCGAGCACCGCCGCCAGGAGGATCCCCGCCATCCGCTTTCTCATCATTTCTTCCTCAACCAGCGGATGTAGGCCACCAGCTTGCCGACTTCGTCTTCCTTCAGGTGCGGCCGGTACGCCGGCATCTGGACGACCTGCCCCTCGAGGAAATGCCGCGCCGCCGGGTTGTCCCAGAGGCGCTTCGCATGCCCGTCCAGGATCCACTCGCGCAGTTCGGCGTCGTCCCGCACCAGCTCGAGGAATTCTTCGCCGTCCCACGCGGGGATGTGCCCCTTGAAACTGCCCGGGTTCGGGCCACCGCCGGCGCCGGAAGGACCGTGGCACCCGAAGCAGCCGAGGCGCGCGGCGATGGCGCGGCCCTCGTACGCGGCCTCCGGGACGTCGCCGAACCCGCCCGAGACGGCCGTGAAATAGGCGACGAGGTCGGAGAGTTCGCGGTCGTCGAGGCGGCCGCGGTAGGCGGGCATGGGAATGAAGGGCGGGTGCGCGGCGCCCGCTTCTTTCAGGCGGCGAGGAGCACCGTCGAGAATCCACTCGCGGATTTCCTGCTCGTTCTTCGCATAGCTGGAGACGGTGGGGCCGCCCCAGCCGGGCACTTTTCCGCCCCGCGCGCCGGGGTCGGCGATGCCCCCCTGCCCCTCGGCGCCGTGGCAGGCAAAACATCCCAATTTCCGGGCGACAGCTTCACCGCGGATCGCGGGGGTGAGCGCAGGCTGGCGGAGAAACCGGTTGGCCCAGGCGGCGCCTGTGACGCAGACCAGGATGAAGAGCGCGGTGAGCACCCAGAAGGCGCGACGGGAAGGGATCACGCGGTTCACCCGAAGGGAGCATCGGTTAATTCACTTAATTAATAGATTTTTATGTCACTTGGAATCGAAAAGCAAGCGGTATCTGCGCAATAGCCCGCAAAATCGACGTGATCGTTCGGAAATCACGATGGAAGCATCGGATTGGCTCGACCGACGGAGAGCGCGCGGGACACGAAAATCCGGGGACCTTGCCCCTTGTTCGTTTTCGAGCCTGAGCGTGAGAAAAACTCCTCGTGGGCCGGGCGGAGTCGGCCCTCAAATGAAAAACCCTTCAACAACCAGCACCCGGCCGACGCAGCCTGGACCGCGAGGAGTTTTTCTCACGCTCAGGCGACTTCAACCCGATTGCGCCCCGTCAGCTTCGCGTGATACAGCGCCGCGTCGGCTCTTCCCAGCAGCCCCGCGAAACTCACGTCTTCCGGGCGCAGCGTCGCGATCCCCACGCTCACCGTCACGGTGACCGGCCCGCGTGAGGTGGAAATCCCTGATTTGGCGACCGCTTCACGGATCCTCCCCGCCGTCTCGAGTCCCTGCGTTGCATTCACTTCCAGGAGAAGCACCGAGAATTCCTCGCCGCCATAGCGTCCCACAAGGTCCACATCGCGGACGATGCCCTGGAGGAGACGTCCCAGCTCCCGGAGCACGTCGTCGCCCGTCGAATGCCCGAAGCGGTCGTTTACCTTCTTGAAGAAGTCGATGTCGATCATGAGGGCGGACATCTCGCCGCCGAGACGGCGCGCCCGGCGGAATTCCATCTCCGCGAGTTCGTCGAAGCTTCGCCGGGTGAGGAGCCCCGTCAGCCCGTCCGTCGTGGCGAGCCGCTCAACTTCCTCGGTTTTCCGGAGCAGCCACTCCGCGGCACCGAACCACGCCGCCATGAGTGCGGCGATGGTGACCGCGGCCAGCAAGAGCAGGTTCCGGATGAGTTCGCGCTGGGCAGAAGCGAATGCAACGTCGGTCGGGACGCCTACGCAGGCGTAGACTTCGCCGGCATCCGACCGCTCGGCCAGCATCGTGAAGGCGTAGAGCCTCTCGCGCCCGTCGGGACCTCGCGTTTCCACCGAGCCTTCGCGCCCCTGTTCCCGGAACGCCTTGAGGATCGGGGTTTCCGGCAGGGTCGTCCCGACCCAGATCTCCGACGCGGGGTGCTGGTGCCGCACGAGTACGGTCCCGGAGGAATCGAAGATCGTGAGGGTCGTGCCCTCGGGAAACCCGGTGCGGTCGGCGAACTCGTCCAGCCAGTCCAGGTCGAGATCGACGAACACGACCGCAACCACGGCCCCGATGTCTCCCATCACCGGGAATCCCATGTTCAGCCCCGGCTTTCCCGTGATCCGCCCGACCTGGAAATCGCCCACGGAAAAGCCGCCTGTGGCAATAGCCCGCTGGAAGAATGCGCGGTCCGCGACGTTGACGGGCTGTTTCAGGGAAATCCCGGAAGCGAGCACATTCCCGTCCGGCGCGGCCAGCCCGATGTTTGCGTACTGCGGATACTGGTCGAGCAATTCGGAGAACAACGAGGAACAGGCTGCCGCCTCGCGACGGCGCACGGCGGGGACAAGCGCGAGGACGTTAAGGACCTGGTGGGCCGAATCGATGAAGCGCCTGTGGTCGTCCGCGACGACGCGGACGAGCTGCATGGATTCCTCACGCACGGCTGCGGCGTCCCGGGTGCGGTCGGCGAAATTGTCATAGGCGACCAGGGCGCAAAGGGGCGCCACCGAGAGCACAATGAGGAGGATGACCCTCCTGCGGATGATGGGATAGACGGTCCTTGGCATACCGCGGGACTCCCGAATGGTTTCATTGTACACCGCGGAAATTCCGCCCGTTCAGTGCGCCGTTTCCCCCGTGGACTCCGGACCCGGCTCCCCCCCGCTTCGCCCCCCGCGCCCCAGCCCGACGAGTCGCTGGGCGTCGTCGAGCAGGCTGTAGACGACGGGGACGACGACGAGCGTGAGGAGCGTCGAGGCGATGAGCCCGCCGATCACGGCGATCGCCATCGGTGCGCGCGTCTCGGAGCCTTCGCCGGTGCCGAGGGCGATGGGGAGCATGCCGAAGACGAGCGCGAACGTCGTCATGAGAACAGGGCGAAGTCGCGCGGGTCCGGCAGTCAGGAGCGCCTTGTCGCGCGGCAGGCCGTCGCGGGACCGAAGCGTGATCGTGTAGTCCACGAGCAGGATGCCGTTCTTGGTCACGAGGCCCATGAGCATGATGATGCCGATCATGGTGAAGATCGACAGCGTGGTGTTGGTGAGCAGGAGGGCGCCGAGCGCGCCGACGATGGAGAGCGGGAGGGAGAGCATGATCGTGAACGGGTGGATGAAGCTCTCGAACTGGGCCGCGAGGACCATGTAGACCAGGATGACCGCGAGGGTGAGGGTGAACGCAAAGTTGATCGCGGTCTCCTGCATCATCTCGGCGTTGCCGGCGAATCCCGCCGTCGTCCCCGGGGGAAGCCCGGCATCCCGGATGAACTCCTTCATTTCCGCGACCGCTTCGCCCAGCACTTTCTTGTCCTTCACGAGGTTCGCGTAGATCGTGATGACGCGGGTGCGGTTGTAGCGGTTGATCTGCACGGGGCCGGTGGTGCGCTCGGCGTGGCCGACGTTCCCGACGCGGATGAGGTCGCCGCGGCGGTTCCGGACGGCGAGGCGCTCGATGCTCTCGGGGCTGGTGCGGAAGGCGTCGTCGAGGCGCACGCTGACGTCGAAGCGTTCGCCGCCGGCGCGGAACTTCGCGACGTCCACGCCGCCGATGAGCGAGCGGATGGTGGACGCCACGGCGAGCGGATCGAGCGCGAGCTCCGCCGCGCGGTCGCGCTTCACGAACACGCTGATTTCCGGTTTCCCCTTTTCATAGCTCGTGTCGATGTCGGTGTACCCGCCGGCGGCCCGCATGCGGCCCACGACACCCTGCGCGAGCTCGTCGAGCCGGTCGAGGTCCGGCCCGCGCAGTTCGAGCTGCAGCTCCGCGGACTTGAACCCGCCGCCGCTGACGCGGGGAACAATCTCGACGCTGACTTTCGCTTCCGTGATGTCCGCCACCTGCGCGCGCGTCCAGGCCATCGCGTCGGACTGCCCTATCGCCCGGGCCCCTTTAGCCTTCATCTTCACGTACAGCGACCCCGTGTTCACGCGCTTCAGGTCCCCCGCCCCGATCGTCATGAACGTGTAGTCCAGCCACGGCTGCCCCGCGAGCCGCAGGCGGATCTTCTCCATGACGGCGTCGGTGCGGCTCAGCGAAGCGCCGAGGGGGGCGGTGACCTGGATGTTGAACTCGCTCTGGTCTTCCTGCGGGACGAACTCGGACCGGATGCCGCGGGCAGTCCACGCCGCGCCGGCGAACGCGCCGAGGGCGACGAGGACGACCAGCCAGCGGCGGCGAAGCGACACGCTGAGCAGGCGCTCGTAGACGGATTCCATCAGGAGGAAGGGTTTCTCGGAGAGCCGGTAGAGCCACCCGTGGCGCGGCCTGCGGAGAAACCGCGAGGACATCATCGGGTCGAGCGTGAACGACACGAACATCGAGATCGAGACGGCGGAGGCGACGGTCATCCCGAACTGGTAGAAGAAGCGCCCCACCATCCCCCGCATGAACGCGACGGGGACGAACACGGCCACGACGGAAAGCGTCGTCGCGAAGACGGCGAGCGCGATTTCGGCCGTCGCGAACGAAGCGGCCTCGCGCGGCGGCTTGCCCATCTCGACGTGGCGCATGGTGTTTTCCTGCACCACGATCGAATCGTCGATGAGGAGCCCGATGGCGAGCGTGAGGGCGAGAAGCGTCATCATGTTCTGCGTGAAGCCGAGCGCGTCCATGAGCACGAACGTCCCGATGACCGCCGTCGGGATGACGAGCGCGCTGATGACGGTGCTGCGAAGGTTCCGCAGGAACACGAGCACGATCAGGATCGCCAGCCCGCCGCCGTAGAGCATGTGGAACTGCACCTCGTGCACCGACTGCTCGATGAACACGGACAGGTCCTGCCCCACCTCCAGCCGCACCCCCAGCGGCGCCAGCTCGGCCCGCAGCGCTTCCACCTCCGCCTTCACCGCGTTCGCCACCTCGACCGTGTTCGTGCCCGACTGGCGCCGCACGATCAGCGCAATCGCCCGGCGGTCGTCCAGCTTCGCCGCGCTGCGATCCTCTTCGGTCGAGTCGTCCACCCGGCCGACTTCCCCCAGCCGGATCGGCGCCCCGCCGCGCCACGCGACGACCAGCGACTCGAACTCCTTCGGCGACTCGAACTCGGCCTTCGTCTTCACCACGAATTCCGACGGCCCCGTTTCCATCAGCCCGCCGGGTTTCTCGACGTGCCCCTCGCGGATCGCCGCCTCGACGTCCTCCACCGCCAGCCCGCGCCCTTCCAGCTTTTCAGGGTCCAGCCGCACCCAGATCTGCCGCTTCCGCCCTCCCACCAGCTTCACCTGCCCGACATTTTTCACCCGCTGCAGCCGCTCCTTCACGACGTTGTCCGCCAGGTCCGTCAGTTTCCGGATCGGCATGTCCCCCGACACCACGATCGACATCACCGGCGTCGAGTCGATGTCGAACTTCTCGATCACCGGGTCTTCAAGGTCCCTGGGAAGCGCCGACCGGATCCCGGCGAGCTTGGACTGCACTTCCGTGAACGCGACGTCCACCGGTTTCTCGAGCTCGAACTCGATGACGACCTGGCTCACGCCGTCCGTGCTCGTGGAGCGCAGGTGCTTGATCCCGCTCACCGTGGAGACCGCTTCTTCGATCGGCTCGCTCACGGAGGTCTCGACGGACCCGGGGTCGGCGCCGGGAAGCACGGAGACGATGGTGATGACGGGGAAATCGACCTTGGGGAAGAGGTCGATGCCGATGCGGCGGAAGGAGACGGCGCCGAAAACGATGAGGGCGCCGATCACCATGACGGTGAAGACGGGACGGCGGATCGCGGTATCGGAGAGGATCATTTCCGCGGCCGGGGGACCAGGATCGTGTCGCCGGGGGCGAGGCCGGAGGTGATCTCGATGCTGTCGCCGAAAGATTCCCCGGTCTTCACGGCGCGCGGGGCGGGATTTCCATCGCGGACGACGATGACCTGCGAGCCGGCCTGGATCGCTTCGACGGCTTCCGCCGGCACGAAGATCGCCTCCGTGGGGCTCGCATCGACGACGCGCACCCGGGCCAGCATCCCCGACTTCA
>JAIOPR010000017.1 GCA_021413805.1 Planctomycetota bacterium | reverse complement strand
CGGCGGACAAGGTCGAGATCGGGGTCGGCGTCGGTCATTCGATCCAGTCCTTCGTGTCGCGCGGCACCAGCAGCTTGACGCCCTTCGGCAGAATCCCCACCTCCAGCGGCAGTTTCTCGCCCGGGTCGCCGTCCACCTGCCACGGGAGCGGCTTGTCCGCTTCGATGCGCACGTTCTTCGCCCGGACATGGGTGGCGCCCGGCATCGAGCACGGGTCGCCGGCGAACGCTTCGGCGAAGAGCCGGACGACGTTGATCTTGCCCCAGGAGCTGTAGACGAGGAGGTCGAGCGCGCCGTCGCGGACTTTCGCGGTGCGGGTGAAGGCGAGGGGGCCGCCGTAGCAGGGGAGGTTGCTGACCAGGACGAAGGAGCCGTCGGGGAGTTTCACGCCGTCGGCGGTGACGCGCATGCGGGGCGGCTCGTATTTGAAGATGGCGCGGATCGACCAGGTGAAATACTGGGACATTTTGATGGCGCCGATGCGCTGCCGGTGGAAATCGTAGACGACCTGCGCGTCGAATCCGGCGGAGGCCATGAGGAGGAAGCGCCGGCCGTTGGCGGTGCCGAGGTCGACGTCGAGGGTGTGGCCGGCGTGGATGAGGTCGGCGGCGGGGCGCGGTGCCCGCGGAAGCCCGAACGTTTTCGCGAGGACGTTCGCGGTGCCAACGGGGATCTGGCCCAGCGGCGGCGCGTCCGGCCCGAGGCCGTTCAGGATCTCGTTCATGGTGCCGTCGCCCCCGACGCCCACGACGCGGTCGAATCCCCCCGCCCGGCGAGCGAATTCCTGGGCGTCGCCGCGTTTGGACGTGAAGAGCGCCTCGACGGTGTCGCCGAGCTGCAGAAAGCGTTTCTCCGCCGTTGCGACAACGCGGGCGCCGCGGCCGCGGCCGCTGACAGGGTTGGCGATGATGAGGATCCTGGGCAAGCGGTCGATTCTATGCTGGCCGGAGCGCGGGAGGTGAGGTTTGACAAGTCCAACGGTCAACGGCGTGCCCACAGAGTGCGCAGAGAACTGCAACGCCTGAGAACGGCGGAGGAATGGGCTGCGCCGATCCGTGTTGCGCGCCGTCGTCGTGCCACGCACAAACGCATTCGGTTTGTTTTCTCCTTTTTCTTCTCCCTTTTTTCTCCGCTGTCTCTGTGGCGCGCCTTTTTTTCTGACTTCAAGCCTCCCGCCCCGCACGACGATTACCATATCCCCATGACCCGCATCGCCCGCGCCTCCACCATCGCCGACTACGCCGACATCGAGCGCCTCCAGAAAGAAGTCTGGCAGTTCGACGATCGCGAAATCATCCCGCGCAACGAGCTCATCACGATCGCCCGGAACGGCGGCGTCGTCCTCGGCGCGTGGGACGGCGAAACGATGATCGGGTTCGTGTTCGGGTTTCTCGGGCTGGACGGGAAGCGCCTCCAGCACGCTTCGAGAATGCTCGCGGTGCTCCCTGACTACCGGAATTCCGGCATCGGGCGGAAATTGAAGGACGCGCAGCGGCGCGCGGTGCTGAAACAGGGCGCGACGCTGATGACGTGGACGTTCGACCCGCTTCAGTCGCGCAACGCGCATTTCAACATCGCCGTGCTCGGCGGCACGGTGCGCGACTACTTCGTGGACCTCTACGGCCCCTCGACGAGCGTCTTCAACCGCGGGCTGCCGACGGACCGGCTGCTTCTGCGCTGGGAGCTGAAGAAGCCGCGCGGCCGACGGTTCTCGCTCGAGGAGGCGCGCGCGCGCAAGTCGGTGCTGGTCCCCGTGGACGTCAACGTGTCCCGCGCCGCCGATCCCGCCGGGGTGCTGGCCGAGCGGCTGCGCCTCCGCCGCGAGATCACGGCCGCGTTCCGCGCGGGCTGGGAAATCGTGGGGTTCGCGAGCGACGGCAAGACCGAGAGCCGGTACGTGCTGGGGCGGAAGCGGCGATGACGCGGACGACGATCTACGAGGCGGGGAGTGCGGGGGCGGAGTTCTACGACTTGTTTCATCTTCCGGGGAAAGTTCCGCCGATCACGGGAGACGTCGCGTTCTACGTCCGGATGGCGCGCCGCGCCCGCGGCCCGGTCCTGGAGCTCGCCTGCGGCACGGGACGGGTCACGATCCCGATCGCGAAAGCCGGCGTGGACATCATGGGCCTCGATCGCGCCGCCGCCATGCTCCGCATCGCCCGCACCAAGGCCGGCGACCTGCCGGTGCGCTTCTTGAAAGGCGAGATGAAGCGCTTCAACCTCCGCCGCAAGTTCGCGCTGATCCTGATCCCGTTCCGTTCGTTCCAGAACCTGCACACGCCGGCCGAGCAGCGGGAGTGCCTGCGGTGTGCGCGGCGGCACCTGGCGCCGGGCGGGCGGCTGGTGATCAACCTGTTCGACCCGCGCCTCGAGTACTGCGTGCACGGCCACAGCGAAGTCATGAGCCGCTACCGCGACGCCGTCGATCCCGTGACGGGGAACGTCTGCCAGTTGACTGTCCGGGGGCGCGACAATGACGCACTGCGTCAAATCCTGACGGAGCAATGGCGCTTCACGGTCCGGGACAAGCGCGGGCGGCTCCTGCGCCGGGAGGACCGGGTGCTCTCGATCCGGTGGACGTACCGGTGGGAGATGGCTCATCTTTTTGAGCTGGAAGGTTTCAAGGTCGAGAAGTGCCTGGGTGACTTTCGAGGCGGGCCGGCGCGGCACGGCGCCGAGCAGATCTGGGTGGTCCAGACTTCCAAGGGCGGGCGCTGAAACCCGGGCCCGACCGTCTCAATTCCAGACGATTGGTATCAAATGAGGTCACTTCCGCCTATCGGTAAATAGGCGTAACTACATAGAGATAAGCAACTTGTGGAATAATTCTCTCCGGCACGGTCATTGCAATATACCCACTTGACCGTAACAACTCAAAACGCCCGCACGACCCCGGAGACCTCCCATGAAAACGATCATCGCCCTCCTGACCGCCTTCGCCCTCGTCTACGGAATCAACCTTGCCTGGGCGCGCCACTTCGGCCCCACCCCCCTCACCGAGAAGATCAACAGCGTCACGACTCAGGTCAACGACGTCGCTGTGGATGCCGGTCGCACGGCCGACCAGGTCCAGTCCGATGCCGAGAAGAAAGCCGCCGAAGCCAAGCGCATCTCCGACGCGGTCCGCGCTTCAGCCGACGATCTCGCCAAGGAGGCGAAGGCCGCGAAGGAAGTGGTCTCCGGGAAGTAACCCGAAACGGGGAAAGGGCGCCGCCTGCTCCTGGAGAGGTGGCGCCTTCGTTTTATTTTATAACGAAATGCATCGCGACGCCGCTGATCGCGCCGAGGACGCCGCCCCAGACTTCCAGCCAGCCGAGGTGGACGGCGGTGGCGTTCAGCACCATCTCCTTGATCTGCTTGTCCGAGTACCCCTCGAGGTTGTCGCGCACGATTTTCTCGACGTCGATCCGCGCCAGCGTCGCCTCGAGCATCCCCTCGGCGAGCGGCTTGAGTTTCTCCTCCATCGACTTCGCGCTTTCCGAGCCCGCCGCGGGCAGCTTCCCGGCCAGGTCCTTGAGGTGGGCCCGTGCAGTGGGATCGCCCGGCAGGTCGGTGAGAAACATGTGGGCCGTATCCACGATCGCATTCGTCACGGCGTCCGGGTCCACCAGGGCGCGCGCGAAAAAACCCTTCTCCTTGATCCCCGCGGCGAGGCGCACCCGCAGTTCCTCGCGGACTTTGGTGGAGCGGATGACCTCCTTGCCCCGCGTCGAGACCTCGGCGAGGATCCGGTCCACGATCACCTCGTCCGCCGCCGCCGTCTGCAACCGGTCGCGCGCCACCTCAACCAGCGCCGCCACGAAGTCGCTTTTCAGCACCTGCTCCCGAAGCGCCCCCGGATGGACGAGGCGCTCGGAAACTGACTTCGAAATCGCGTCGATCAGCGCCTCGCGCTTCGCCGGGATCACCCCCGTGAACGGGATCGGGATGCCGAGGATCTTGATCCGGTCGAAAAGCATCCGGATCGCGATGGCGTTCGTGCCCCAGCCCACGAAGGCGGCGCTCCCGATCAGGAACACCACGTTTTTCCAGGCCGTTGGAAGGGCGAAGGAAACCCCGGCCAGCGCGGCTGTTACGACGCCAGTGATGGGGCCCTTCCAGTCCGGTTTCCGGGGTTCAGACACGGCCAGCCAAAAATAGCAGAATTCGTCAAGAATATAGAGAAATGTCGAATATGGCTGGGGGAGCGCGCGTTAAATAAGTGCCGATGGACGAGAAGGACCCAAGTCCTTCTTAAGAACGCTTGAAAATACGGGCTGTGCAGGGCCGGGAGTCTCGACCCCCTCTCAAGACCCCCCCAACGTTCCCCCCAATTTGCCATCGCAGAGACTTCCGGCCCGCCGGCTCCACGCTCCGCATTTGCGGGGTTCACAGGCGGCAGCGTAAAAACTGCCGCCATTTTTGTTTCCGGGCGTCAAGGTGGCGGCGCGGGCCGCAATCTGCCCCAAGCGCGGCTCAGCCCACGATTTGCAGTAGAATCCGAACCCCCATGGCACCCAAACGCGACTACTACGAAGTGCTCGGCGTCCCGAAGGGCGCGAGCGACGACGACATCAAGAAGGCGTTCCGCAAACTGGCGCGGCGCTACCACCCGGATGTCAACCCGGGGGACAAGGGCGCGGAGACGAAGTTCAAGGAAATCGCCGAGGCGCACGAAGTGCTGTCGGACAAGAAGAAGCGCGAGATGTACGACCGCTTCGGCCATGTCGGCGAGCAGGGCGCCGGCGGGTTCCCGGGCGGCGGCGCGGGCGGTCAGCCGTTCGAGTTCCGGTTCGGCGGCGACCCCGGATCGGCCGAGGGATTCGGGAACTTCGAGGACCTGTTCTCAGGCCTGTTCGGCGGCGGCGGTGGTGGCAGGCGGCGCGGACGCGGCCGTTCGCCCTTCGGCACCGCGATCGCCGAGGACGGCGAGGACATCCTGGCCGAGATGGAAATTGAGTTCATGGAAGCGCTTCGCGGCGTCGTCAAGGTCCTCACGCTCGAAACCTCGAGCGGTCGCGAAACGGTGAAAGTCAAGGTGCCGGCCGGAGTTGGCGACGGGCAGAAGATCCGGCTGGCGGGGAAAGGCCACCCGGGGACGGCGGGCGGCGAGCCCGGCGACCTGTATATCAAGCTGGCCGTGAACCCCCACCCGATCCTGGCCCGCGACGGCGCGAACCTCACCATGGAAGTCCCCGTCACGGTGGGCGAAGCGCTCAATGGCGGGGCGATCGACGTGCCGACGCCGTGGGGAAGCGTGAAACTGAAAGTCCCGGCGGGAGTGAAGTCGGGGCAGTCGCTCCGGTTGCGCGGCATGGGCTCGCCAGTGCCGGGACAGGAGGCGAAGGGTGACATGTTGGTGAAGCTGAAGATCGTGCTGCCGGAGGATGCGAGTGCTGAGGCTAAGGCGGCGGCGCAGGTCATTGATAAGTCCTACCGTGGGAGCGTGAGGGCGGGATTGCAATTTTAGTGATGTGACTGTGGCCAGCGGCGAGCGGCGAGCGGCGAGCGGCGAGTGAACGGCAACGGCAACGGCAACGGCAAGGGCAACGGCAACGGCAAGGGCAACGGTACGCGGATAACGGCCGATGTCGCGGAAACGGCCGCAGATGCGGCCTGCGGATTCTTCAAGGGGTGCCATGAGGGGTAGAATCTGCACCCATGGCCCACGACCCTTCGCATGAATCCACCGAGATCACCGCTTCGCGGTATCGCCTTCTCTCCGAGATCGGCCGCGGCGGATTGGGGCGGGTGGTTGAAGCGCGGGACGCCGTGCTCAAGCGGGACGTCGCTGTCAAACTGGTGCTGGACGATCTGCCGCCGGAATTGCGCGACCGGTTTGTGCGGGAAGCGGAGCTGACGGCGCGGCTGGAGCACCCGAACGTCGTCCCCGTGCACGATTTCGGCGTGATGCGCGACGAACACGGCGAGCGGCAACTGTTCCTCTGTATGAAACGGGTCCGGGGACGCGACCTCGGGCAGGTGCTGCGCGGGCTGGCGCGCGGCGAGCCGAAAGACGCCGCCCACTGGTCGCGCGCGCGACTCCTCCGCGTCTTCCAGGATATCTGCCTCGGCGTCGCCTACGCGCACGCGCAAGGCGTCCTCCACCGCGACCTGAAACCCGCCAACGTGATGATCGGGGATTTCGGCGAAGTGCTGATCGTGGACTGGGGGCTGGCCAAGGACCTGTCCGCCGTCGGCGAAGTCGCGGACGAGGAACGCGTCGCTTCTCCGTCGTCGGCCCCTGGCTCGCCGCTGCTCACGATGGAGGGAGCTGTCCTGGGAACCCCCGCCTACATGCCCCCCGAACAAGCCGACGGGCGCCTCGCCGACATGGACGAGCGATCCGACGTCTACTCGCTCGGCGCCATTCTCTTCGAACTCCTCGCCCTTCGCCCCCCGGTCGAGGGGAACTCGCTCGACGAGGTCATCACCAAGGTCAAATGCGGCGCCCTGCGCGCCCCCTCCACCGTCCAGCGCCCCGCCCACGTCGCCGCCGCTTCGCCCATCCCTCCCGAGCTCGACGCGATCGTCATGAAGGCGCTGGCTCGCGCGCAGGCGGACCGGTATGCGGGCGCGCTCGAGTTTCACGACGAGGTGCAGCTGTTCCTGGAGGGCGTGAAGGAGCGGGAGCGGCGCTCGCGGGAAGCGGCGGAGCGCTCGGCGGCGGGGGGACGCGAGCGCGAGCGGGCGCGCGAACTGGAAACGCGGATCGAGGAGGCGGAGAAAGGGTTGAAGCGGCTGGGGCAGGCCGTGAAAAAGCACGCGGCGCTGGAGGAAAAGAAGCCGCTGTGGGAAGCGGAGGACGAGCTCGAGCGTCTGAGGGAGTCGCGGATCGAGGCGCTGGCGCGGGCCGAGGCCGAGTACGGGCAGGCGCTGGTCGTGGATACGGCGTGCGTGGAAGCGGTGGACGGCCGGTGCGAGATGGTTATCGAGCGGTACCTCGCGGCGGAGGCGAAACGGGACCGGCAGGAGATGTTCCTCCAGCGGAAAACGCTGGAAGGGCTGGACCGCGGCGGCCGGCATCTCGCGCGGCTCGACGCGCCGGGGACGCTGGAACTGCGGGCGTTCGCGTTCGAGTGCAACTGCAACTGTCTCGCCCCTGTGAAGGACGGGGAGTGGGGGTTGGCGGAGCACGAAGCGGTGGTGCCGTGGCGCGACGGCAGCCCGCGGCCGGACCTGCGACTGGAGGACCAGGACTACGCGGTGCCGCGCCTCTCCGCGAACGCGCCCGGCGCCCGATTCGGCCACGCAGCGGACTGCCCGCGGCGCGAGGTCAGGGGCGCTTCCGTTGAGGTTGCCCGTTGCGAAGAGCGCGGCCGCCGGCTCGTCCCTGTTCCCGGCGCGGCCACGGGGGCGACGCCGTTCGGGCCGGTGGCGCTTCCGCAAGGCTCGTACCTCGCCACGATCCGCGCCGAAGGATTCGCAGACGACGTGCTGTTGCCGGTCCGGATCGACCGCGCCGGGGCGTGGTCGCAGGAGGTGAACCTCTACCGGCGCGTCGAGATCCCGCGCGGGTTCCGGTACGTCCCGGGTGGCCCGTACATCGGCGGGGGGCTGTACACGGACGGTGGGGAGGAAGCGACGATCCTGACGCGTGACCTGTTTGTGGACGAGCGCGCCGTGACCGCCGGGGAGTACATCGAGTACCTCAACGAGCTCTGCCTCACCGGCCGCGAGGAGGAGGCGCTTCGGCGCCAGCCGCGGGAAGGCGAGCGGCGCTTTCTCAAGTTCGCGGGGGGCGAGTTCCAGTCGGGGGAGGAAGCGCCGTTGACGTCGAAGGAGTTCCCGGTGATTGGTGTTTCGTGGGACGACGCGCTGGCGTGGCTCGCGTGGAAATCGAAACGCGATGGCCGCCCGTGGCGCCTGATGAACACGTTCGAAGGGGAAAAGGCGACGCGGGGGGTGGACGGGCGCATCTACCCGTGGGGGGACCGGTACGACGCGACCTTCTCGAACACGAACGGGTCGCATCCGGATTCCCCGCGGCCGGTTCCCGCCGGCTCGCGCGAGGTCGATTCTTCCCCGTACGGAATCCGCGACCTCGCCGGCAACGCGCAGACCTGGTGCCTCGACGCGCCATTCTCCCCGTTCCGCGCGTTCCGCTGCCTCCGCGGCGGCGCGTGGTGCAACAACGAGTTCGACGCGCGAGCTGCGATCCGGAAGGCGAGCATGCCGGGGACGCCTAACGCTTTCGGGGGGTTTAGAGCCTGCCTGGCGCCTTGGCGGTGGCCATACTAACGACAGGGGATAGGGGATAGGGGATTGGGGATAGGGGATAGGCAAAACAACGGCTGGGTGTGACGGCACTCCTTCCCGACGCGCTCATGAAGTAAAGTGCATTAAGTAACGGGGCTGGCCCGCGCCACGGGAAGGGAGGATCGCGTGACCGGTTGTTCCGCCGAATTGCCCGAGCGCATGAACGCTGCCGCCCTGCTTGTGGACGCGAACGTCGAGGCCGGGCGCGGGGGAAAGGTCGCGGTCGTGGACGCCGCGACGGGGGCTTCGTTCACCTACGGGCAGATCCTCGAGATGACGAACCGCGCGGGGAATGCGCTTCGGGATCTTGGCGTGCGCATGGAAGAGCGCGTCTTTCTGCTGCTGCCGGACTCGCCGGAGTTCGTGGCGGCGTTCTTCGGGGCGATCAAGATCGGGGCGGTGCCGATCCCGGGAAACACGCTTCTCAGGTCGCCCGACTACGAGTACATGCTGAACGATTCCCGGGCGCGGGTGCTGGTCGTGAGCGAAGCGATGATGGAGCAGATCGAACCGGTGCGGGCGAAGCTGCGGTACCTGAAGCACGTGCTGGTGGTGGGGCGGGCGATGCCGGGGGCGCTGTCGTGGAGGGACGTGACTACGAGCCATTCGACGGAGCTTTCCCCGGAACTGATGAGCCGGGACGACGCGTGCTTCTGGCTGTACAGCTCGGGGACGACGGGGTTCCCGAAGGGCGCGGTGCATCTGCAGCACGACATGTTCGTGGCGGCGGATCTCTACTCGAAGCCGACGCTCGGGCTCGGCGAGAACGACCGCACCTTCTCGCTCGCGAAGCTCTTCTTCGCCTACGGCCTCGGCAACGGCCTCTACTTCCCGTTCCGCGCCGGAGCCACGACGATCCTCTGGCCCGGGAAACCCGAACCGCTTAGCGCCTTCGAGGTCATCGCGAACCACAGGCCGACGATCTTCTTCGCCGTCCCGACGGCCTATGCCCGGATGCTCGAGGTCGGGGACGCCGAAAAACGCTTCGAGCCTGCGCCTCTGCGTTTCCGCTGGTGAAGCGCTTCCCGCGGCGCTGTATGACACATGGAAAGCGCGTTTCGGTGCGGAGATCCTGGACGGGATCGGCTCGACGGAGATCCTGCATATTTTTATTTCGAACCGGGCGGGGCGGGTGAAGGCGGGGTCCACGGGGGAGATCGTGCCGGGGTATGAAGCGCGGATCGTGGACGAGGAGGGGCGGGACTTGCCGGCGGGGGAGGTCGGCGACCTGCTGATCCGCGGGGACTCGACATGTTCGAGCTACTGGAACCGGCACGAACTGTCGAAGGCGGTGATCCAGGGGGCGTGGATCCGTACGGGTGACAAGTACATCCGCGACGCGGAGGGGTACTTCTGGCACCAGGGGCGCTCGGACGACATGTTGAAAGTCGGCGGGATGTGGGTGTCACCCGTCGAGCTGGAGAATGCGCTGACGGCGCATCGGGAAGTGCTGGAAAGCGCGGTCGTGGGCGCTCCGGACGCGGCGGGGCTGATCAAGGCGAAGGCGTACGTGGTGCTGAAGGCGGGGCGCGAAGGATCGGCCGAGCTGGCGGAAAAGCTGCAGGCGTTCGTGAAAGAGCGGCTTGGGGCGGTCAAGTCGCCGCGATGGATTGAGTTTGTTGCGGAGCTGCCGAAGACGGCGACCGGGAAGACGCAGAGATACAAGTTGCGTTGAACCGCGCTGCGTGGTGGTGAGTTGCCTGTTGCCTGTTGCCAGTGGCGAGCGGCGAGCGGCGAGGAACGGCAAGGGCGAGAGCAAGGGCAAGGGCAAGGGCAGAGCGGCAATTTGTTGTGGCGCATGACGCGTTACCGGTCGTTGTGCCTCGGTCTGCGCCCGGAGTAGAGTCGTTGCCGAGGGACGGTCCTCTTCTTCGGGGTGGCTGACACTTTGCGCATTCTCCTGGCGTGGCCTGACACGGGGACGCTGGCGAGACTCCTCGCCTCGTGGGGACACCACGTGACGATGGAAGCGTCCGCGAGCGCCTCGCCGCCGGAACTCGCACTTCTCGACGCCTCCCTCCCGGGCGCGCCCGCAGGTTGCCGCGAGCTCATCGCCACCGGCGTCGCCGTCCTCGCTCTTCTGCCCGGCCCGGATCGCGAACTTGCGGCCGCGTTCCTCGACGCCGGCGCCGACGTGGTCGTCGCGCCTGTCGATCCGCTGACGCTGGAAGCACGCGTGCGTTCGGCCGAAGCGCTGTTGGCGGCGCGTCTTGAGCGCCACAAGGCCGAGGAATCGGCGTCGCTGGCGCTTGAGCGTTTCCGGGTGCTCACGGAAGCCGCGTTTGAGGGGATTGCGGTGCATGCTGAGGGAAGAATCCTCTATTGCAACCGCGCGTTCGCGACGCTGCTGGGGGCGGTCCCCGAGGCCCTCGTGGGGGCGCCGGTGCTGGATTTCGCTGTTCCCGAGGATCGCCCGCGGATTCTCGCCAACATTTCTTCCGGGTTCGACCAGCCTTACCGCGCCCGGGCGCTTCGCCCCGACGGAGGCACTTTCCCGGTCGAGATCCGGGGGCGGACGTTGACGCAGGCCGGCCGCGTGGTGCGCATATCGGCGTTCCGCGACCTGACGGCGGAAGCGGCGGTGGAGCAGGAGCGTCGGCGGGCGGAGGAAGCGCTGGCGCGGTCGGAGGCGCGGTTCCGCCAGCTGATTGAGGAGGCGCCGGACGCGGTGGCGGTGGTCGGGCGGGACGGGAAATTCCTGTTTGCCAACCGCAAGGCGCTGGACTTGACGGAGGCGCGCCTGCCGGAGGACCTGCTGGGCCGGTCGCCGGCGGAGTACCTCACCGAAGCGAGCCGTGCGCTGTTCGCGGAACGGACGCGTGCGCTGTTCGAGGGACGGGCCAAGCCGATGCCGAGCGAGTACGACTTCCGGGTCGGGTCGGGGCCCGTGCGCCCGGTGGAGGTCATTTCGCTGCCGATTGAATTCGAGGGGAGGCCGGCGCTCCTGGCGTTCGTGAGGGACGTCGCGGAACGCCGCAGGATCGAGGCACAGCTGAGGCGAAGCGAGCGGATGGCATCGCTGGGGCTGCTGGCGGCCGGGGTGGCGCACGAGATCAACAACCCGCTGTCGTACGTTGTCGCCAACCTGGAATTCGCAACGGCGCGGGCCGCGGCGATTCCGGAAATCGTGCGGGCGCTTGAGGACGCAAGGGAAGGGGCGGCGCGTGTGGCGAAAATCGTCCGCGACTTGCGGGTCTACACGCGGGCGGAGGACGAGCCGCCGGTCCCTGTCGACGTACGCGAGCCGCTTCGATTCGCACTCGCCGTCACGGAGGCGGAAGTCCGGCACCGGGCGCGGGTGGTACTGGACCTGGCGGACGTACCTCCGGTGCTGGCGAGCGAAGGGCGGCTGGGGCAGGTGTTCGTGGACCTGCTCACGAACGCGGCGCATTCGATCGACGAGGGGGCGGTCGCCGCGAACGTGATCCGCGTGGCCACGCGGGTTTCGGGGGATCGCGTCGAGATCGAGATCGAGGATTCCGGCCGCGGGATTCCGGAGGCGCACCTCCCGCGGCTGTTCGAGCCATTTTTCACCACCAAGCCGCCGGGACAGGGAACCGGGCTCGGGCTGTTCGTGTCGCACGGGATCGTCCGATCGCTAGGCGGGGAAATCCGGGTCGAGAGCGAGGCGGGGAAGGGCACGTGCGTGCGGGTCAGCCTGCCCATCGCCCCTGCGTCTGCACCGCGTTTGCCTGCCGCTGCGCCGGAGCCGGCCCGTACGCGGGGCGGCCGACGGGTGCTCGTGATCGACGACGAACCGGACCTCGGCACGGCCATCGCCCGCCTTCTGGAGCCCGAGCACCTGGTGACGGTGGAGTGCGAAGCCGAATCGGCGCTCGAGCGACTGCGGAAAGGGGAGGAGTTCGACGTCATCCTGTGCGACCTGATGATGCCGCGGATGACGGGGATGGACCTTTACGCCGAGCTGGTCCGGACCTGCCCCGAACAGGCCGCCCGGATGATCTTCCTGACCGGGGGCGCCTTCACGCCCCGTTCGCGCGAATTTCTAGAAGAAGCCGGCCGCCCGCAAGTTGAAAAGCCCTTCGCCCTCGAAGACCTTCTGCGCACCATGGAGTTGGTAGGCAAGAAGCGCCCGAATTAAAAAAAGCGCCGAGGCAGGTGCCCCGGCGCTTCCAATGTTGTCTCCCAACCTATCCCCTATCTGCTATCCCCTATCCCCTGCCGTTAACCCTTCTTGGGCGTCTCCGGCGCCGGCGGAACATCGACGACCTTCTTCTCCAGTCCCCCCAGGCCCGGGACCTTCTTGATCAACTCTTTCAGGTCCACGCCCGACAGGCTCTGGATCAGCGGCGGGAGCTGAGCGACGACGTTGATGACGTCCTGCGTCACGCGGCTCGCCCCGATCCCTTCTCCACCCGTCGAGATGATCGTGATCTTGTCGGTCTTGCCCAGCGGTTCGGCCACAGCGCGGACGACCTCGGGCAGCTTCTCGATGAGCATCTGCATGACGGCGGCTTCGTTGTACTGCGACCAGGCCGCGGCCTTGCGGGTCATCGCGAGCGCTTCGGCTTCGCCTTTTGCCCGGATGACGTCGGCTTCGGCCATACCCTTGGCGCGTTCGACTTCGGCGGCCGCGAGACCCTTGGCCTTTTCGACTTCGGCCACGGCGAGACCTTTGGCGCGCTCGGCGTCGGCGACGCCGAACCCCATCGATTTCTGCGCTTCCGCCTGCCCTTTCGCCTCCGTTACGAGCTTGTACTGCGTGCCGTCGGCGATGGCGCGGATCCGGTACTGCTCGGCGTCGGCGGGCTTGCGGATCGTCGCTTCGAGCTCCCTTTCCTTGCGGGAGATTTCCTTTTCCTGAAGCTCGATCTGGCGCTCCTTCTCGACGACCTGCACCTTGATTTCCTGCTCTTTCACGAGCTGCGCCGTCTTGTACTTCTGGAGGTCGTACGCCAGGTCGCTTTCGGCTTTCTTCTGGTTCACGGCCGCGTTGTAGTCCGCCTTCTTCAGCTCGAGGTCGCGCTGGCTTTCGGCGACCTGCGCGTCCGCTGACAGCTTGACGTTTTGCCCGTCGCGCATGGAGACGGACGATTTCTGAAGCGCTTCGCTCTCGGCCTGCTGCTGGGCGATGACGGCGTCGCGGCGGACCTGGGCGATGCGCGGCTTGCCGAGGGCTTCGAGGTAACCCTGGTTGTCGCGGATGTCGCGGAGGGTGAAGCTGATGATCTCGAGGCCCATGAGGAGGAGGTCGGTGGCGGCGACCTGCTGGACTTCCTGCGCGAACTTTTCGCGGTTCTTGTAGATGTCCTCGACGGTCAGGGTGCCGACGATGGCGCGCAGGTGTCCTTCCAGCGTCTGGAGGGCGACTTCCATCATCTCGGCGCGCGTCTTCGACAGGAACTGCTCGGCTGCTGTCGCGATCGACGACTCGTCGCTCTTGACCTTGATCTGCGCCACGCCGTCCACGAGCACGGGGACGCCGGTGGACGTGTAGATCTCGGGCGTCTTCACGTCGATCGTCATCATTTCGAGCGAGATGCGCTGCGCTTCCTCGAACACCGGCCACACGAACGTCGCGCCGCCTTTCACGATGCGGAACCCGATGGACCGCGCGCCCTGGGTGGTCTGCATGGTGCGCTGGCGCCCCGAGATGATCAGGGCCTCGTTGGGGCCGACCTTCACGTACCGGCTCGCGAAGACCGCGAAGCCGAGCACGAAGGCGATCACGACCACTCCGCCGAGAATGAAGGCGCTGGTCGGCATTTCGGCGAGCAAGGTCAGGTTCATGTCATTCCCTCCGATTGTCCGGCGAAGTTTCCTTCAAGCCCCGAGCCTTGTCATTTCGGAACGACGACCAGCGAATTCCCGTCCCTTTCGCGGACCACGACCCGCGCGTCCTGCCGGATCTCCGTCCCCGCCATCGAGCGCGCCGTCGCCGTGTACTTCGAACCCGCTGCGTCGTAGGAAATCTTCCCGACGCCGTTCGCGGGGATCGTCACCACCACCACCGCTTCCACCCCGATCACGTCACTCTCCCGCGCCACGCTCGTGCTCACCGTTTTGCGGAAGACGAACGCCATGGCCGAAGCGATCGTCAAGGCGAAGACCAGCCCGGACCCGACCGCCACTGCCAGGCTCATCGCCGGGTGGCGGTTCTTCAGCAACTCCAACCCGATCATCCCGCCCGCCCCGAACGCCGTCATGAAGATGGCGATGGCGATGGGGGAAAAGAGCGGGAAGTGCATCGAGTGGTCGCCGCCGTCTCCGCCGTCCCCGTGCCCGCCGTCATGACCGCCGTCGTGCCCGCCGCCGTGGTGGCCCATGAAGAACGCGATCACCGTGTAGGCCGTCCCCACGGTGAGGCTGAACGTGTACGCCCAGCTCAGCCAGCTCCAGCTCATGGCACTTCCTCCGATTCCAGCGCGGCTTCCGGGACGCTCTTTACCAACTCAATTGGCGTGCCGCTTCCGCAAGGGCGGGAACGGGCCTATTGAAGCGCGGAGCGTGAGGGGCTGCACGCATTGAAATTGGCATGGAGGCCCCGACGACTATTTGCGGAAGCGGTCGAAGCTGGAAGGCGGCGTGGGCCCGCCGGAGCGGCCGAAGGCCTTGACGAGCCAGACGACGAGGACGACGACGCCGATGAAGCCAAGTTCACCCCAGGTCCTGGGCAAGCGGCGGTAGGACCCGAAGTAGGCCAGGGGGACGGAACTGGTCGACGTGCGCGTCTCGATGGCCCAAGTCTCCTGAGATCGGGGAGCGTCCGGTGGGAGCGCGCCCCGCGGGTGTCGTGGAGGGCCGGGGAGGCGGGACTGGGGGGAGTCCCGCGGGGGTAAGGAGAAGAACCCCGGCCCCCTGTTTTGAAGTCGTCAAGAAGCGGAGGGAGGAATCGCAATTCCGGTGCCACGGGAGAAGGGCCCGTTACGGCCGGACCGGGCGGTTTCGCGTGCACGGCGGGCCGCAGGGCGTGCAGCCCGTCACGCTTCCGGCACCGCGAATCCGATCACATGAGCCGATTCGATCGGACGATCGGCCCGGGCGCCCCCGGGTCGGGCGGATTCTGCGGCGGGGAAGCGGTGGACCCCTTCTCCGGGAACATGGTCCGGGGAGGCTCGACCTGCGGTGGCTTCGCGACGGGCGTCTCGCGTTCGAAGGCGTCCGTGTACCGGAACGCTTTCCGAAGGCCATAGACGATCCCCGCGCCGACGACGATGACGACGCCGCCGAGCTCCACCATCTCGATCAGGAATTCCCGCAGTTCGTCGGTCATGGGTGGTCCTAAAAGAAGATGCCCAGGACGAGGTCGGCGAAGTCCAGGGCGAAACCGACGATTTCCCATCCGATGGAATCGTCCGGCGGCGGCTCCCAGCTCTTCGGCTCGTGCATGGGACCTTCTCCCGTTCGTTGTTTCCAGCACTTCCTCAAATCCCCAGGTACTCCACCAGCTTGCCCAGCCCGAGCACGGCGCCCCAGAGGATCAACGCGGCCAGCGCCCGGGTCACGAGCACCCTCGACATCTGCCCCGCGGCCTCGCCGGGCCCGCCGCCGTTGGCCCAACGGACCGCGCCGCGGCCGAGTTCCTCGATCGAGGGGTCGGTGAAATAGCGGCGGTGAAGGGTCTTCATGGCTTCCCCTATCTCATTTCCCGTGCCTCTTGCCGGCCTCCGTTCCGGGGCTTGGGCTGCCGGGGCCGTGCAGCCGTGCCCATCAGGCGGCCAGAATTGAGCACCCGCATATGTCCAAATCGCCGTCCAAAGCAACTTGGTTCGCTCTGGACTGCGACCACCCAGAGCGAGACAGAAGTCCTGCGGGTCGGGCGAAGTCGGCCCTCACTTGAAAGGCTCTTCGAGTGGTCGTGACCCGGCCGACGCAGCCTGGCCCGCGGGGCTTCTGTCGCGCTCTGGGTGTTATAGTGGCGCCTCCTCAGGGGACCGGAGAACCGTCACGATGACCCGATGCCCGCGGCCCCTCGCCGCGCTTGCCCTCACCCTCGCCGCCGCGCTTCCCGCCGCCGCGATGGAGTTCACTTCGGAACGGGAAATCGACGCGGTCCTCGCGCAGGACCTGAACGGGGACGGGAAGAAGGAAATCATCTGGCAGGCGGGGCGGACGCTGACGTTCCTGTTCTACCGGGAGCCGCGCGGGTATTCGCTCAAGGAGGACTCCAAGGCGGAGTTCTATCTGCCCCCGGAAGTCGCGGCGTACGCTTTCGGGGACGTGGACGGCAAGCCGGGGCCGGAGCTGGTGGCGATGACGGGAAGCGGCATCCGGGCGTGGAAGATCGAGGGCAACAAGGTCGTCGAGCCGCCGATCGAGGTGCTGGCGCTGGCGACGGCGTTCGAGGGGACGACGCTCGAGAAGCCGCGGCCGCGCGATTTCCTGGTGGACCTGGATGGCGACGGCGACCTGGACATCGTGGTGCCGCGCAAAGGGTTCCTGGCGTTCTACGCGCAGGCCGCGCCCGGCGAATTCGAGCTCGCGCAGAAGGTCCCGATCGAGATGGAGACGACGCTCTCCATGGGCGGCGGCGCTTTCGACAACCGGCTTCTCCGCGCCGTCTCGTTCCCGAAATTCTGGCTTGCCGATTTCGACGGCGACAAGAAGAGCGACTTCATGTATTTCCGCGGCGCCGTGCTCCAGGTCCACGCCCGCGACGGCGACGGGCTCTTCTCCGCCGCCCCCACGCGCTCGTTCGACTTCAACAAGTTCGTGAAGCGCCGTCGGCGCCGGCGGGACCTGTTCGACTACTACCGCGAGGTGTCGCCCGAGGTTGCGGACGTGGACGGCGACGGGCGGGCGGACGTGGCGATCATGCTGCCGGGGAAGGGGAAGGTCGGGGTGTTCCGCGCGGCGGGAGCGAAACCGTACTCGGAAGGCTCGGTCGTCGCTCTGAGCGGGTGGACGTTCCGGCGGGAAGGGATCCCGATGATGCGCGACCTGAACCACGACGGGCGCCCGGACCTGGTTCTCCTGAACATCCCGCAGCTCGGCTTCTGGGACATCCTCGAGATTTTCTTTTCGAGGAAGATCGAGGTGAAGACCTTCTTCTACCTCGCGCGCCCCGACGGCACTTTCCCGGTCGCCGACCACGAATTCGCCGTCACCGTGCCGCTCATCCTCTCCGTGACCCGCGAGACCCAGCGCATCGAGACGCCCTTCCTCATGGCCTTCGGCGACGTCAACGGCGACGGGCTGGACGACATGCTGACGAAGGAAGTGGACGACCAGCTGTGGATCCGCCTGGGGCAGCAGGGCGGGGTCTTCGGCAAAGCGGTGGACCGCAAGATCGCGACCCGCGACACGCGCGGCATGGCCAGCGAGCCCGCGCTCGTCACCGACCTGAACGGCGACGGCGTGGACGACGTGATCCTTCACCACCAGGATTTCGAGCAGAAGATCTACGTGCTCGAGGTGCTTCGGATGAAGCGCGAATGAGCCGGCTTCGATTCCTGCACGCGGCGGCGGTGGCGGCCGGCGTTGCGGCCGTGATCTTTGCGCCGCGTGAAGCAGCGACGGAGGGCGGGCCGCAGAGCGTGCCGGCGGTCCTGAACGGCTGCCAGTTGTGCCACGCGCAGTACGTGACAGAGTGGGCGGATTCGTACCACGGGATGGCGTGGACCGACGAGGTCTACATCGCCGCGAAGAACGCGACGCCGAAGGACAAGCAGGCGACTTGCAACCCGTGCCACGTCCCCAACCCGACGCAGAACGCGCTCGGGAAGGCGCCCACGCTTCGGGCAAAAAACCAGTCCGAGGGCGTCGCGTGCATCTCGTGCCACCAGGTTCCCGGCGCGAAGCCCGAAGAGATCGGCACGATCGTGGGGCCGTACGCGGCCGACGCGAACATCAAGAGCCACCCCAACAAGACCGACAAGTCGATGGAGACGGAGCCGAAGCTTTGCATTTCCTGCCACGGCACTGACAAGGACCACAACCAATACGACTCCTGGAAGGCCAGCGACTACGCGAAGGACGGGAAGACCTGCCAGTCGTGCCACATGCCGGCGGTGAAGCGCGCCGTCTTCGACAAGAAAGGCGCGATGCCCCGGGAAGCGCACAAGCACACGTTGCCCGGCGCGCACGACGCGGAGTTCGTGAAGAAGGCCGCCACGCTGGAGGCTTCCGTGGCCGCCGGAAAAGTGGCGGTCAAGGTGACCAACTCGGGCGCCGGCCACAATTT
>JAIOPR010000039.1 GCA_021413805.1 Planctomycetota bacterium | reverse complement strand
ACGAGCGGCGTCACCCCGAGAAGACGCTCGGCGCCCGCCACGAGGAGACGTTCCCGCTCTTCGAATTTCGCGGCCCAGACTACGATTCCCGGGACTTCGCGCCGCGGGCAGACCGGCGTGTGCCCGAAGCGCGACCCCGCGGGAAACAGGACGAGCCGCGGCACCAGCCACGCCGTCAGCCCCGCGGCCCCGGACACGAGCGGCCCTCCGTAATCCCACGGGTTCAGCCGCTCCGCTTCGAACTCGGCACTCCATCCTGCCTCCCGCGCCGGCGCGAGGCAGTCGCACGTGAACTCGAACGTCCTCAACGTCAGCCGCCCCGGCGCTTCCAGCTTCGCCCGGAACTCCGCAATGCAGCGGATGCGCTCTTCCCGGATCGCCTCAAGCCGCGCTTCGGCCTCCCAGAGCGGTTTCTTCTCGGGAAGCGGCTTGTGCTGCGGGATCGATTCGCGCAGCCGGGCGATTTCCTTGTGCTGCTGGTCGAGCAGGCCGCGGAGTTCGCGGAATCGTTCGAGCCGGGCGCGGCCGCGGGCGACGTGTTCGGCGGCCTCGCGGCGTCCGTTCTCGCGTTTCTGGACTCCTTCGAGGAACAGCTGCACGTCCTGATGGAGGTCGAGCGCGGAGGCGTAGCGATTCTCGCGGTCGGGGGCCATGGCCTTTGCCACGATCGCGTCGAGTTCCGGGGGCACGGGTTCCGGCGCGCGCGAGCCCTTGATGGACGCGACGAGGGCGGAAGGAGCGAGGACCGGACCGGGTGGATCCTTCGGCGCGACAGGAGAGCGCCAGGTCAGGATCGCGTAAAGGAGAGCGCCGAGCGCGTAGACGTCGCTTCGCGCGTCGTGCTCGCCGATGCGGCCCGCCGTCTGCTCGGGCGACATGTAGGCAGGCGTGCCGAGCACGTCGCCCAGAAGGGTCAGCTGGGTAGCGTCGGGCGACGAAGCGGGCGCCGCTTGCGGCGGCGACGAGCGGGCCGTGGCGATGTCCGGCTCGCCGAGAATTTTCGCGAGCCCCCAGTCCACAATCAGCGTCTCGCCGAAATCACCGATCATCACGTTCGACGGCTTGAGATCGCGATGCAGCACTCCTTTTGAATGCGCGTACCCGATCCCCAGGCAGACGTCCTGGAACACGCGCAGCAACCTCATCCGCGAATATCGCGCGCCCGCCGCGGAGTCCCCGGCGGTCATCGCAAACAGGATCACGCCCAGGTCCACGCCCCTCACCCGCTTCATGCACAGGAACAGCTGCTTCTTCCCGCCCGGCCCCGGCATCTCGCCAAAATCGTGCACCGGGACAATGTTCGGGTGATCCAGCCGCGCCGTCACCCGCGCTTCACGCACAAACCGCTCCAGCGCCTTCGCGTCCGCACTTTGCAGCACGAGCTTGATGGCGACCTCGCGCTCGAGGTCCCCGTCCACGGCTTCCACGACCTTGCCGAGCCCGCCCCGGGCGATCTCCTTTCCGATGCGGTAGCGCTTTTCCCTGGGAAGCGGCTCGAACGGCCCGGCGGGGCGATGGCGGCCGGGAAGTGCCAGCAACCAGTCGCAGACCTGGGAGGGCGGGTTCAGGTCGAGGAGCGCGTCACGCACCTCCGCGCCGATCTCGACCGGCAGCCCTTTCTCGATCGCGGCTTGCGCCTGGGCGAGCCCCGCCGCGTCGAGGGATCGCGTGCCCAGGAGGAATTCCTCGAACGGGCGCGGCGCGAAACCCGGGATGCTTCGGGCATTCTCGACTTCGTTGAACCATTCCGCAGCGCAGGCGAGGAGCTTCTCGCGGCTCAGCAGCCCCTTCTGGCAGGCCGCGAGCGCGACCTGGAGTTCGGAGGCCCTGTTCATCGCGAGTCGCCCTCCCCTTTCGCCGCCCGGCCCGCCGCTATGATAACGGGAGCGCACCCCTGGGGAGCGCCGCGATGATTTCGAAAGCGGCGCACAACCGGGCCAGGCATGAAAAAAGGGCGGGTCGCCGGAAGCGGCCCGCCCTTCGATTCAACTTCGATTGCGCCTGCTATTCGTCGTTCCTGACCCGCACCTGGAGCCTGGGGAAACCGTCGCCTTCCGTGTCCTTGATCCAGAAGCACATCGCACCGCCCATCGTGTCGTCGGTGCCCTGGCGGGTGAAGAACGTATTCATGGCCAGGACGGTCGCCGGGATCTTGCCGGGGGTGGTGTGGCTCGCCGCGAAATACCGGCGTGCCTTGCCGTTCAGCTTGATGACGGAAAAATCGAGCATGAGCGGATCGCCGGAAGGCCGGGTCCAGCTCCCGGTCGCACCGGCCCCAACGAACTCCTGGTACCAGACGTTCCCGTCCGCGGTGAACCAGATCCCGGCGCTGTCGCCCCTTCGCCCGATTCCCTTGATCTGCGCCGTGAATTTCGCATCCGGAATCGGGTAGGCCTTGTCGATTTCGAACGGATGCAGCCCCCAGGGGTAATCCGCGAGCCCTGCAGTGGACGGGGTGAACTGATCCTCGATCGACACGCCCGAAGTCGCGGCCGGGGACCAGTACCGGCTGAAGAGCCCCGAAGCGTCGAAATACGACCCGCTGGCCCGATCTTCGAGGAAGAACGTGTGGACACGAGTCCAGGCGTGATCTCTCGCCCCATCGTGGGGCGACGGCATACCCGCACCGGCCGGCGGTGCGGCAATCGAGGATCCGGCGGGAGTCATGGCGAGCGGAAGCGCCTGCTTGTCGGCCTTTGTCCAGGGTTCCCCCTGGTCGATCCGGGTCAGCCCGCCGAGCGGACCGGTGAGGCCCGACCAGACTGCCAGGAACACCTCATCGCTGACGAAAGCGTTCTTGATGAAGAAGATCAGGGCCTCGCTGTCTCCGCCGCCGTCCGTGCCGTTGAACAGCCAGTGCTCGCTGTTGATGGACCCCATCCCGGGCTGTGTCAGGTTCGGGAATTCCTGGAGTGTGGTGACGGCGACGATGGGAATCGTGGGCGTCGGGTCAAGGTCCGCGGTGAACTTGCAGCGCCAGATCATGTCGTTCGTGCCGCAGCTCTGCTCATAGAAGATGTTCAGGATGGACGCGTTCGACTGGGCGCCCCGCTTGTATTCAAGCCCGTCCGCGAACACGAACCAGGTGACGTCGTACGTGTCGATGTCGATGTTCGAAACCACCGCGGCGCCGACCCTGGACGCCAGCGGCGTCGCGCTGCTCGCCGTGAAGACCTCGGCCGTATTGAGGCCCTTGTCGATGACCCCTCCCGCCGCGCGCGACTCCATCCACGCCGCAACGATGTAGTCGCCGTTGCGCGAAAGCCGGATGTCCGCTTCGGTGGACAACACCGTGTCGTAGTTCAACGTGTCCTCGGCGTCCAGGAACGCATGCGCCACCATCACCCCGGTGACGAGGTCAATCTCGGCCACCGCCAGGCGCCCGTTGTTCGCCTTCCGCCCGAACCCGCCGTTCCCCTGGCCCTCGACCAGCTCCGCGAAGAAGAAGTACCCCTTCGAAAGCCCTTCGTCTCCCCCGTACATCGAGTGCCCGTTGGAGAGGAAGGACCCGTCCTGTCGAAGCGGCATCGCGTTATTTTCGGTGCTGTCCCCGGCGTAAGGCGTCGCGCCGTGGATCAGGTGCGGATCACTCACCGTGCGCGCCGTGAGGTCGAATGAGACGCACTGGAGGGTGATGTCGTCGCCGTTGTTCATTTCTGAGCCGTAATTCCACAGGTCCGGCTCGGCTCCCAGGCCGGCAATATTGGAAGCGCAGCGCATGATCAGGAGGTTGTTGTAAACGACGTACCGCGATTCGACCCGGGTGTGTGTGGCGGTCAGTCCGGTGTCAGAAGCGCCGAAATGAAGCGTCTTGAGACGAATTTCTGTCCCCGCCACGAGCGGCGCGGACGCGGAACCGGCCTGGGCGAGGTCGAAGAACGCGCAACGGGTGGCGAGGTCCTGCACCGCCGGGTCCCCGCCGACATTCTCCGCCTGGCACCAGAAAACCGAGAGGCCCGTTGTGGCGTCCCCGTACTTGTAGCTGTACTGGTAGTCCAGCCAGCGAGCTTCGCCGATCAGCCCATCGGTCACAATCCCGTGGCAGATCACGTTCTCGTTGAGTCCATCGAGAGTGCTGATGCGCGTGCCGACGGCCTGGAACCCGAAATTTTTTGTAGGGTCCGCGGCGCGGGTGACGTCGAAGTAGGAGGAGAAAAGGACGCGGTTGTAGCCGTCGGCGCTTGCGCTTCCGTCACCGTCGTAGTCCACGGCAGTGAAGAAGATAACCGCATCGCCGTCACGGGCCTTGGCGAGAGGGCTGGGGGAAGCGGCAGTATTGATGAAGGCGCAGCAGACGCGGTCCCCGATGATGGATCGCGGGCTTGCGCCCCCAGGGAACAGAGCAGAAAGGCGGACAGGATGGCATTCCTCGGCATCGGTCAACTCCTCAATCGGCCTGACCTCTGAGTCGGACCCCGCATTCCTTTTCACCCGCGACCGGAAGATGATGTTGAGGTCGCGGCAGGCGCGGACGTTTTACCCTCCCTGGCAAGACGACCTTCGCTTGAAGCGTGCTCGGGGATTATAGCGAAGCATCGACTTGGAGATTAGCGAAAAATTAACAATTTTTAAGAAAGCGTGGAGTTTCACTCTCCCGCCCCTGGGCTCAGTGGCCGGGGCCCGGATCAAGCAGCCCTTCCTCCCAATCCCGCGGCAATCCGGGAAAGTCCCCGGCTTGACCTTCGCCGAGCAGGGCGACGATGTCGGCCTCCGCTTTTTCGTAGAGACGGGTAATCGTACGCTCGACGTCCTCTTCGATTCCCCGGCGCCAGCGAAGAGCTTCGTAGTCCTTGATGAACTTCAGGACGCGCTCCCAGATGTCTTTCTGCTGGGCGTCGGAAAGCGCGAAACCGGCTTCGAGATCGTCGAGCCAGGCTCGCGCAATCCTCTGCATGCGCTGGCGGGTTTTCTCGGCCGCCGATTCGCGGCTGTCGGGTTCGGACCCGGGAATTCCCGGCGGGTGGACCGGGGGGACATCCACGGTGGTCGTGCCGGGAAGTGGTTCCTTGCCGCCGGGGAGCCCGTTTGATCCACCGGAATCAGCGGGTGATCCCGGACCGCCGCGAGAACGCGCTTCCTTGCCGCCCGCCGGCGGCGAAGCTACGTCGTCCTGGCGGGTCCCGCGCATCCCGGCGGCGATGACGGCCGCAATGCTGGCGAGGAGCAGGAGGAGGAGCGCGGCGCGGGTGAAATTCATGCGGTCCCTATCATATCTTCCGGCGCCCACCCATGAAACGGGGGCGGCTTTCGCCGCCCCCGTCGGTGATGGAAACCTGTCCGGCACGTTCTACTTCGACACGGGATCCTTCGGCTTATCCTCGATCGTGATCCTGAACTCGTCGGAGATGGCACGGACGCTCGGCGCGTACATCGCATAGCCGTTGACCGGCATGGCGTGGAACGAGCCGGGGATCTCCGCACGGGCCTTGTAGCTGATCACGTGCTTGCCGCGCGGCATCCAGTCCACGAAGAACGCGACCTTCTCGTCCCGGAATTCGCGGTTGGAGTCCACGGCGCCCCAGACACGGCCGCTCACGACCTCCGTCGGCTCTACGCCCGCCGCCTTGAAATCCTCGAAGACCAGGTACTCGTAGTCGTTCGGGGCATCGATCGTCATCTCGATCTCGAGCAGGTCGCCCGAAATCACCTTCGCCCCGCTCGCCAGCTTCTCGCGGTCGTACTCCATCCGCTTCACCTTGCGGCCGTTCTCGTTCGTCTCGACAACCTTCGGGGTGAGCTTGTAGACGGCGCGGGAGACGGACAGCTTCGAAGAGCCGGCCGGCAGGTCCTCCTCGGTGGTGAAATACTTGAGGTAGACACTCCAGTAAGCGGTGCCCTTGCCCGACTTCCTGATCGTGATCGTGTGCTTGCCGGTCGCGAGGGCGTCGCCCTTGACGCCGGTTTCGCCGTTCAGGGTCAGGACGTTCTCGCTCGTCACGCCGAACGACTTCAGCAGCTTTCCGTCCACCTCAACGTCCGCCGTGTATTCCGGCGACAGCTCGCCTGCGACCTTCGCGTACTCCAGCAGCGCCAGCATCGCGTGCGCCGTGTCCCGGGTGCTCTTCCAGCGGACTCCCTCGCGGTTCGCCAGCAGCCACTTCGCCAGCCGCGGGACGTTCGCATTCTTCGCATCCACCATCAGGTACGCCCGCAGGATCGCGGAGTTCCCCTCGATGTCGTCCCCGTACCAGTACCACCAGGACCACTTGTCCTCGCGGTCCCACCACGCCAGGCCCGCCTTCTCGTCCACCTTCACGAAGTCTTCCATGTTGCGGATGGCGACCTCGGCCTTTTCCTTGTCCTTATTAAGGAAGAGCGCCATGGCAAGCAGGGCGCGGCCGTAGCTGTTCATGTCCCCGCGGCGCTCGTACAGGTGCTCGATCGCCTTCTTGTCGAGCGCGTTGCACTCGGCCAGCACGTAAGCGCAGTAGGTCGCGCGGTGCAGGTCCTGCTCCGTCGTGAGGTTCGCCTTCAACGCCGCGATGGCGGACTGGAAGCGCCCCTCGTCCACCGGCGCGCCGGAGAGCTTGGCGATCCGAAGGCCGTTGACGACGTAAGCCGTGATGAACGGGTCGATCTTGTCGGAGGTCCACCAGCCCCAGCCGCCCGCGCTGTTCTGGAATCCGTAGAGGCGTGCGAGGCCTTCCTCGACGATGTGCTCCAGCGCCTTCGTGTGGAAAACCGGGTCCTTGTCGGGGTGGAGGTCGGCGTACGCGAGCTGGCGGCGCTTCCCGACTTCCTCGAGGTTGGTGCCGGTGTCCTGAAGAGTCTTGGCGACGGCGACGGCGGGCATGAAGCGGCTCATGGTCTGCTCGACGCAGCCGTACGGGTATTCGATGAGGTAAGGAAGCGCGTCGAGGAGGGTGCCCATCATCGTCGGGCTGACCTGGACGGTGAGGTCGGCCGTGGAGACCTTGCGGTCGGCCGGGACGTCAATGGTGAACGTCGCGGTCTCGGTGGCTCCCTTGACGACTCCCGCCCAGCTCTGCAGCTTGTCCATGCCGTGGACGTAAACGGGGAATTCCATCTGCATGGCGTCGGAATCCTGCTGGCCGATCGCGCTGATGGTGATGCGGGCGATGCCTTCCTTGATGGCCTTGACCTTCCAGTCGAGCCGGACTTCGCCGTTGGCGGAGACCCGGATGTCGATCGTCTCGGGAGAACCGAGTTCCAGCGTGCCACCCTCCAGCTTGATCGAGGCC
>JAIOPR010000016.1 GCA_021413805.1 Planctomycetota bacterium | reverse complement strand
TCGCGCAGCTTCACGCCCAGGTGCGCGACCTCTCCGAAACCTCGGCCCGCGCCAACGCCGCGGCCTCGCACCTGCGCGAAACGCTGGCGGCGGTGGAAGCGGACCGTGCGCGGCTGGAGGACCTCTCCCGTCGTGAACGGCGCTTCGCCACCGAACGCCAGCGGGCCCTGGTGCGGCGCGCGGAGGAAGCCGAAGCCCGCCCGCCCGCGGGGTCCGATCCTGCCGCGTGGGAACGCCTGCGGGCGCAGTTTGAAACGAGGCTCCGCGACTCGGCGGCCCGCGTTGCGGAACTCGAACGCGATGCCGATGCGATGCGCCAGGAAATGGAAAACGCCCGCGCCCTCCTGGCCCGCGCCACGGTCGAGCGCCAGCAGCTCCGTGTCCGCGTGGAGTCCATGGAACTCGCTTCCGTCTCCGCCGCCGCCGGCAACCAGATGGACGCGCTCAAGTCAGATCTGCGCCGCGCCGAGATCGACCGCGACGAGTGCCGCCGCGAAATTTCCGCGCTGCGCTCCCGCATCGACACTCTTCAGCTCGCCAACACCAGTCTCGAGCGCGAAAAGGTGAAGCTCACTTCGGAGCTGCAGGAACGGACCGGCGGGGGATTCCTGAAGAAGCTGGGAAGAGCCTTCGGCGGGGAATAGGCGCGCGCGCTTACTTCGCGACCGGCCGGACGCCGTGGAGCAGGAGGCCGATGACCACCACGAAGAGCACGATGGAGACGGCGGAGATGGCGAGCGAAGCCCGGGCAACGCGGGTTTCCTCGGTCACGACGGGAAGCCCCCGATTTTCCGACAGGACATCGCGCCCCAGCTTGACGGCGACGGCCGCGGCGGGCGGGAAGACCAGCGCGACCATGGCCCACGCGAGCGCCTGGTAGGCGCGGCGGCGGAGGGAAAGCCGGGCGCGGAGGTGCGACCGTTTTCTGCGGAGGCCGGGCCCCAGCGGCGTCCCGGTTTCGAGCGATTCGCCGGCCTGCCGGGTCAGGATCTCGACGGCGTCCCTCGCGCGATCCTGCGGTACCTGCACGCGGGCGATCGCTTCGCCCTTGAACGAGGCGCCGCGCTCCGCGTCGATGACGGCGGGGATGCCCATGCCTTCGCAGATCTTGCGGACGAGAAGCGCGTGCTGAAACGGCCCTTCGAAGATCGTGGCCATGGGGCGGACACGGCGGGCGGTCCGCGGCTCCTTGTAGGAGCGCGTGTCCCAAAGCTCGCACGCCGGGCAGAGGTATTCCTCAGCCGACAGTTTGTGACCGCACTGGGTGCAGATGCGCATGAAAATGTTTCCCCGGGCCCGCGCCGCACCGACTTCCGGTAAGCGGCTTGAGTAGTTGAACCAAGGGTAGTCCTGCGCGGGATCGGGATCAAGGGCAAGGCGAACAAAATTTGCTCCTCGGGGTGCGAAAACTGCAGCGTCGATTCAGGGCGTGAGCAAGAATCCGGTGTGTCAGGCTGCGTCGGCCGCAAGCCTTCGCCAGCGAATGCTGAGTGCGTGAGAAACAGTCGCCCGAAAGCACGCGGCGCCGGCCCGTCCGGCGCCCCTCGAAAGCCCCGCTTCCGCGACGAACACCCCTCCCGCGCCGGACGGGCTGGAGTCGCGAGCCGTAGGGAGACTGTTTCTCACGCACTCAGGCCATGCCCTTGACCCCGTCCCCGCCACCATGTACCTTCGCGCCCCCTTTCGTATCCTGAGGATTGACACCATGCGCATCGGCGTTCTGACAGGCGGAGGCGACTGCCCGGGCCTTAACGCGGCCATCCGCGGTGTCGTCAAGAAGGCGCTTCAACTCGGCTGGTCCGTCGTCGGCATCCACGACGGCTGGGCCGGGCTGGTGCAGGGCCGGGTTGAGCCCATGACCGAGTACTCCATCGCAGGCATTCTCGCGCGCGGCGGCACCATCCTCGGGACCTCGCGGACCAACCCGTTCAAGAAGGACGGCGACGTCCAGCGGTGCCAGGACAACATGCAGCGCTTCGGCATCGACGCCCTGGTCGCCATCGGCGGCGAAGACACGCTGGGAGTCGCCGAAAAATTTTCGAAGATCGGGCTGAAGGTCGTCGGCGTGCCGAAGACGATCGACAACGACCTTTCGGGCACGGACTATACATTCGGGTTCGACACGGCGGTTTTCATCGCGACGGACGCGATCGACCGGTGCAAGACGACGGCGGAAGCGCACCGGCGCGTGATGGTGGTGGAGGTCATGGGGCGCCACGCGGGCTGGATCGCGACGTTCGCGGGCATCGCGGGCGGCGCCGACGTGATCCTGATCCCGGAGCAGCCGTTCGACATCGACGAGGTCTGCGAAGCGGTGCAGAGGCGGCACAAGCGGGGGAAGCTGTTCTCGCTGGTCGTGGTGGCGGAAGGGGCGCACCCGAAAGAGGGGCAACTCGTGCTGCAGGCGGAGAAAACCGACTCGTTCGGCCACGCGCGGCTGGGCGGCATCGGGAACCTGGTCGGTGCGGAAATCGAAAAGCGGACGGGGATCGAGACGCGCGTCACGATTCTCGGGCACGTCCAGCGCGGCGGCATCCCGACGGCGACCGACCGCATCCGGGCGACGCGCCTCGCGGTGGCCGCGGTCGAGCTCCTGGAGCAGGGGAAATACGGCTACATGACCGGGATCCACGGGAACGACATCGGCGCGGTGCCGCTCCACGAGGCTGTTTCCAAGATCAAGACGGTGACGCCGCAGTTCTTCAAGGTGGCGGAAGTCTTCTTCGGGTAGGGCGCGTCTACTTCTCCGGCGACGGCCTTGCCTCGGCTTCTTCCTCGGCGCTCAGCCTTCGGCGCGGCATGTCCATCTGCGGCGAGAGTTCCAGCGCCTTTTCGAAATCCTCCCGCCATCCGTCCACCTTCGCCGCGCGCCGCAATTTCCCCCGCGCAAATCGCAACCGGGCCTGGTTGGGGAAGAGCTTCACCGCGCGGTCGTAGTCTTCGAGCGCGCCTTTCGTGTCCTGGTGCGCTTCGCGGAAAAAGCCCCGGGCCTGGTAAAGGCCGTTCTGGTCGGGTGCGAGGCGAATTGCCGCGTCGAGCGCCCCGAGGCATTCCTCCGGCTTAGCGTTGCCACCGTGCAGAAGGCCCGCTTCGAAATAGGGCAGGTCGGGATCGTGCGGGTTGGCCTCGCGGGCTTCGCGGATTTCCTCGACCGTGGCTTTGCCGGCGCGGGCCTTGTCGAGGACGGCATCGGCCTGCATGAACGGACCGGCGTGGAGGAGGGCGGGAATCGCCGCGAGTGCGGGGATCGCGGCAACCAGCCGGCCGCGCCAGCGCGTTTCCGCACCGGCGGCGAACGCGAGCGTCGCGGCGAGGGAAAAGACGAGCCCGGGAACGTAGAGGTCGTACTCGACCAGTCCGTGGACGAAGAAACCCGCCGCCCCGGCGCAGGCGCCGGCACTGGTGAAGCGGCCGATCGGCGATTCCGAGGAGCCGACGAGCGCGGCGGTCGTGATCCCCAGAATGGCCATGGCGGCGAGGAGGCCGGCGCCGCCCAGCCGGCCTTCGAGCGCTTCGTTGAAGCCGATGGCCGCGGCGAGGCCGATGGCCGCGGGCCATGGGAAGCTGGCAGGGGATAGGGGATAGGGGATAGGGGATACTGAGGGAGGAGAGAGGAAAGATCGAAAGGCTAGAACGGCGATGGCGAGGAAGAGGGCCAGGCCCAGGGGGCCGGTTTCGCCCAGCACCTGCAGGATGTCGAAATGCGCCCGCTGGACTTCGCCGGCCGTCGGGGTCATGTGTGCGGTGTAGTGCGCGGCCCAGTTCGAGGCGCCGACGCCCAGGACGGGCGCTTCGCCGATGACGCCGACCGAGCCGCGGGCGTAATTGGCGCGATAGCCGAACGAGGTTTTCGGGTTGGTCCAGTCGAACGGGCCGGGGTGAACGGCCAGCAGAGCCAGGGCGAGCGCCACCGCGCCGGCGGCGCCGGCCAGCCCTACCTGGAGGCGGCGCTTTCCTTCCGGCGCGAAGACGCGCCACGCGAAAACAGCGGCGGCGGCGGCCAGGGCGATCATGCCGCCTTTGGATGTCGAAGCGACCGCCGCGAGGACGAGGGCGAGGGCGGCCGGAGCCAGGCAGAGGCGGGCGCGCCGTGAGGTCGCGTCAAACAGGCGTCCGACGACGACGGGGAGCGCGATCGCCACGAACGCGCAGAGGAGATTCGAGGTCGCGAAGGTGCCGATCGCCTCGTCGGTGAACAGGCGCGCTTCGAATTCGGCGCGTTCCGCGAGGGACGAGAATTTCATTTCGTACGGGGCGGCGCGGTAGGCGGCGCGGACTTGTTCAAGGCCGGCGAAGCGCTGCCAGAGGGCGTAGGCGGCCTGGGCGGCGGCGGAGGCGGTGAGGGTGTGCACGGCGGTTTCCCGGGCCGACTGGGCGAGAGCGACGGCCAACGCCCCCGCCGCGAACCACGACGCCGATGTCGCCAGCGCGGGAAGCGCTTCGCCCGCCCAGCACGCGGAGAACGCGCCCCAGATGCCGAGGCCGGCCAGCGCCCATCCGGCGTGGGCGGCGCGAAGGCGCTCTTCCCCGACGAAAACAATGGCGGCGGCGAGCAGGGCGACGGCGTCGAGGAGGAGGTTGAGGCCCCAGCCGGCGGCGTCGCCGGGCCAGAGGATTCGGGCGGCGAGCGCGAACGCGGCGAGGCCGCCGCCGAGCGGGCGGGCCCAGGAGGTCATTTCTTCCGCCCGGCGATCTCGAGGACCGCGACGATGGTGAGGACGAGCCCGGTCTGGACGAACGCGATGACGCTTCCCATCAAGTCCGTGCGGTAGAGCAGGATCGCGGAGAGCCCGGTGACGCAGGTGAGGAGGACGATGAGGCCGATGGCGGCGGGGCGTGAGAGGCCGAGGGCGACGAGGCGGTGGGAGAAGTGGTTGTTGTCGCCGACCATGATGGGCTTGCCGAGGCGGAGGCGGATGAGGATGACGGAGAAGGTGTCGTAGAGCGGGACGGCGAGGACAAGGAGGGGGACGAAGTAGACGGCGAGCGGGTGGTGGCCGTCGTAAAACTTGAAGAGGATGGTGAGGACGGAGAGGTGGTAGCCGAGCGTGAGGGAGCCGGCGTCGCCCATGAAGACCGTGGCGGGGGGGCGGTTGTAGGCGAGGAACCCGAGGGTGCCGCCGAGGAGCGTGAAGAGGGCGAGGGCGATGAACGTCTGGCCGGTCGAGAGGGCGATGAGGCCGAACGAGACGGCGGCGGCGGAAGCAACGCCGGCGGCAAGGCCGTCCATGTTGTCGAGGAGGTTGAGGGAGTTCGTGACGACGACGAACCAGCCCACGGTGAGCGCGGTCTGGAGCGCCACGACGGCGTAGTGCATGGCGCCCGCGGTGCCGTAGCGGTCGAGGAACGACGACAGGCGGATGTCGTTCGCGGAGAGCCAGATCCCGATCGCGACCTGCGAAAGCAGCTTCACGCGCGGCCCGAGCCCTTTCGCGTCATCGACGAGCCCGAGGACGAAAACGGCGAGGGCGCCGAGCAGGTAGGCGGTGGCTTTCCACGCCACGCTCCGGGCGCCGGCGATGTGTTCCGCGAGTCCCGGCGCCGCGCTGGCGAGAGCGCCCGGCAGAAACCAGACCGCGAACAGTCCCGCGGCGAGCGGTAGAAAGACGGCGCCGAAAATCGCCACGCCGCCGCCGAGCGCGACGGGGTGCGCGTGGATTTTCCGCGGCCCGGGCTCGTCCACGAAACCCCGGGACCGCGCGAAGGCACGGACCGCCGGCGTGAGGAGAAGCGAAAACACGAACGCCCCGGCGCCGGCGGCAAGAACGGTTTGGTCAAGCGTCACGGGGACAGGATAAACGAAACAGCGGCGCGCGCGATTGATCCGCTCCGATTCCATCCCGCGCGCGGTAAAGTGTCTCTCCCCCGCCTTCACGGAGCCGCCATGCGCCGCGCTGCCTGCGCTCTCGTTTTCTCGCTCGCCCTCGCCTGGGCCGCTTCCGCCGACTCCGTCTTCCTCCGCACCGGCGTCGTGCACGACGGGAAAGTCATGGCCCAGGACGACGAGGGCGTGACGATCAACACCTTCAATTCCACGATGCACGAAATGATCTGGGGGGTGAAGAAGCTCGCGAAGAACTTCGTCGAGAAGGTCGAGATCACGCCGGAAGACCCGCTCCGGGAGTACTGGTTCGACGCTTCCGATCCCAAACCCGACCACCTCGCCCTCATGAAATTCTGCCGCGCGAACAGTTTTCCCGTCGAAGCGCGCGAAGAGGCCCTTGAAGTCCTGGCGGCCGACCCGGCGAACGCCGAGGCGCGGGCGGAAATCGGCGCGGACGTGGACGCGGTGCTGAAGGCGAGCCCCCGGCACAACAAGGATATCGACGCCGTGACCGCGGACTGGACTTCGCTCGACCAGGCGGGAAGAGCCGCGGCGTACGCGCGGCTCCGGAAGGATTTCGGCGTCACGCTGCCCCCGGAATATTTTGACCGGATCGCCCGGTCGCGGGCGCTTCCCAAGGGCGTCGTCGTCGAGGACCGGCACCTGACGTGGAACACGCGGAACACGAGCGGCGTGTACTCGGTCTGGGTGCCGAAGGACTACAACCCGCACAAGGCCTACCCGCTGCTCCTGACGCTTCATGGGACCTGGAACGGCCTCGGGGGGATCGGCGAAGGGCACACGTTCATCCGGCATTTCACGTATGCGGAGACGAAGAAGTGGGACGTGATCATCGTGTCGCCGACCGCGAACCCGCGGCCGTGGACGGCGCGCGGGGACGATTTCGTGCTGTCGGTGATCAAGGAGGCGGAGCTCCTGTACAACGTGGACATGAACCGGATTTACGTGACGGGGCACTCGATGGGCGGTGGCGGGACGTGGCATTTCGGCACGAAGTACGCGGAGAGGTTCGCGGCGTTCGCGCCGGCGGCGGCGGCGGGGTCGGGGGACGAACTGCACGCGGCCGAGATGGGGACGGGGATGTACATCTACCATTCGAGCGATGACCCTTCGGCAAGCTGCGAACGCGATCGCATCGCCGCGCGGCGGCTTCGGGACGCGAAGGCCGATTTCGTCTACACGGAGTGGACGGACCAGCAGCACGGCTGGCCGCAGGCGGTGATCGCCGACTCGTTCCTCTATTTCCGCCACCACCACCGCATGAACCGCGGGCCCTCCAAACCCGTGCCGATCCATGGCACCCGTTCGAGTTTCGCCGAGCCCGCGTGGCCGTCCGAGGCCCTCTATTTCCCGGCGCCCCGCGCCGAGGGACGCAAGGGCGAGATGGAAGACCTCGTCGGCGAGATCCAGCTCGGCGGCGTCGTGGCCGAGAAAGCCGCCGACCGGCTCCTCGTGATGAAGGACAAGCGCGCGATCCCGTTCCTGGCGGCCATCGTTGTGGACGCGAAGGACCAGGTCGAGGAAGCCCGCATGGAAGCGGCGCGGGCGCTCGGCGCGATCCAGGACCTGTCCGCCGCGGGCGCCCTGCTCAAGGCCATGGCCGATCCTTCGCTCCGGGTGCGCCGCGCCGCCGCGGACGCGCTGGCCCTCGCCGGCTCCCAGGCGGACGCGATCCCCCTTGCTTCGGCCTCCTCGCCTTCGGCAAGGAATTCGACAAGCTCGCGGAGAACTGGATCCAGGACGAGACGTGGGCCGAGATCCACGCCCTCAACGCTTCCTTCGTCGCGGCCCTCGGCGCACTCGGCGATACCCGAACCTGGACCGCGGTGGACGAGGTCGCGGTCCGGAAAATCCTGCTGACGATGGCGAAATCGGGAAGCGACAACATCGATCCCGAGCCGGCGCGCAAGGCGTCGGCGCTTCGCATCGTCGCCGCCCTGCCGGGCCTGAAGGAGCCCAAGCTCAAGGGCGACCTCACGCTGATCAGGAACAAGTTCGACGCGGCGGACGTGAACAAGGCGGCGGACGAGGCGGAGAAGGGGCTCGGCGGGTAAGGCGGGGGAATCATGAGCCAGGCGCTGGAGACATTTGCGCGGGAAGTCGCGCTGGCCGGGGTCGCGTTCACGGTGCGCGATGCGGGGGGAGTCCCGGCGCCGGCAGGGACGGGCGGGCGCCGCGCGGTCCCGTTCTGGTCAAGCCGCGTGCGGGTGGACCGGATTCTCCTGAAGGACGCGGAATTCGCGGGGTTCGCGGCGGCGGAGATGCGCTGGGAAATCGTGCGGGACAAGTGGCTGGTGCGCTGCGAGCGCGAAGGGTGGCTGGTGGGGTTGAACTGGGCGGGGGATCGGGCGCTGGGGTTCGACGCGGAGCCGGCGCTGGTCCGCGGTGCGGTCGAAGAGGCGCTCGCTCGTGCCGCCGGCCCGGGACGCGTCGTGATCGAGACGCCGCGCCTCTTCATGCGCGAGTGGGTGGACGCCGATGCGGCGCTCACGGCCTCCATTTACGACGACCCCGGCCTGACGAAGTTCATCGGGGACGGCACCCCGCGCGGCGCCGCCGAGCGGGTCGCCGAAATCGCGCGCTGCCGCCGCAGCTATCGCGAGCGTGGCTTCGGCCTCTGGGCCGTCATCGAGAAATCCAGCGGCGCCATCATTGGCCACTGCGGCCTGCAGGACCTCGACGGAGGCGAAGACGTCGCGGTCGCGTACGCGCTGGGCTCGGCCTTCCGAGGAAAAGGGTATGCCATCGAAGCCGCGAAGGCGGCCATCGACCATGGTTTCACGAAGCTGGGTCTTGAGCGGATCGTCGGTGACGCAGGCCGTCAACGCGGACTCGCTCAAGGTCATGAACAAACTCGGGATGACTCCTGCCGGGGAGGCGTTCCACTACGGCAAAAAGGTCGTCCTCTACGAAATCAGGCGCCCGGCGAAGTAACGGCCTCCACCCAATACGTCTGCTTGTGCCCGCGCTCTTCGAATTCCTTCGCCGCCGCTTCCGCCTCAGCGCGTTTGTCGAAACGCCGGACTTCCACCTCGCGGCCGTTGTCGTCGAGGCGTTTCAAGACCCAGCGTTCGCGCTCATCCATTCAGGATCATGGTGACCTTGCGCGCCAGCCACCTCGGCGAAAGCCTCGTCGCGAACGCGCCCAGGCTGTTCACGATCCCGGGAATCGCCACGACTTTGCCGCGACGGAACGCGCGATGCCCTTTCCGCGCCGCCCGCTCCGCGCTCATCGCCCCCGCCTGGAACAGCTTCGACTCCGCCATGTCGGCGCGCGCGATGAACTCCGTCGTCGTCGGCCCCGGGCACAGGCAGGTCGCCCGCACGCCGGTCCCTCTCAGTTCTTCGGAAATCCCCTCCGTCAGCGACAGCACGAACGCCTTCGTCGCGTAGTACGCGGAGAGCATCGGCCCGGGCTGGAACGCCGCCGTCGAAGCGACGTTGAGCACGCCGCCCTTGCGCCGCGCGATCATCCCCGGCAGGAACAGCCGCGTCAGCGCCGTCAGCGCGACCACGTTCAGCTGCACCATCTCCAGCTGCCCCGCCGCATCCAGCTCCGCAAACCGGCCGTGCATCCCGAACCCCGCGTTGTTCACCAGCACGTCCACGGCGACGCCGCGGTTGCGAAGCGCCTCGAAAAGTTCCGCGGGGGATTCGGGGCGCGCCAGGTCCTTCGGCACCACGCGGACGTCGATCCCGTGCTTTTCTTTCAGCTCGCGGGCCAGCGCTTCCAGTTTGTCGGCACGTCGCGCGACCAGCACGAGATCCGACCTGTCGCGGGCAAAGGCGCGGGCGAGTTCGAGGCCGATGCCGGAAGAGGCGCCGGTGATGAGGACGATTTCGGAGGGGGGCATCGGCGCATTGTGGGGGGAGAAGCGCGCGAGTCCCGCCGATTATTTGTCGAGCAGTTCGGCCCGGACATCGACCTGGATCGTCTGCGGCTCGCCGACGTAGAGCGCCCCGAACTCGAGGACCTTCGCGGTCTTGTCCTTGAACTCGCACTGGCGCGACTGGCGGACGATGAGGCCCTGCAGCCAGCACTTCTTCGCATCGTCCTTGTCCGCGACGACGCACCACGACTGCACGTAATCGCAGGTGACGCGGATCGGGTGCGCCAGGCCCTTCACCACAACCCCGTTGGGCGCGACCACGAACGGCGGCGCTTCGCCGCGGAGCCACCGGCCCTCGAGGGCGTCGGGGGAGCCGTGGGGCGCTAGCGATACCTTGGCGGTTTCGCCCTGAAGCGGAATTTCGATGACGGCGGCCGCATCGGCGGGGCCGAGGGTGCCGCGGTCGAGCCGCGCGCGGAGGGTGTAGACGCCCTGGTCGAGACAGTAGACGACCTCGGCGCGGATTTCGGGGGCCGACGCGATCACGAACGGCCCGAGCCAGGGCTGTCCCGCGCGGACGCGGCCTTTGGCGGAAGCGAGCGTCTCCTTCCATTTCACGGGGTCGCCATCGCAACGCGGCATCGAGATGTCGGTGGGGACCGCGTCGGCGAGTTGCGGGTCAACGGACTGGACGGCGCGGCGGAAGAGGTCCGCGACCTGCACGTTGTGGGCGAGCACCTGTTCCTCGGTGAGCATCCCGGGCCAGCCGGCGCCGAGGCCCTGGCTGTGTTCCATGGCGGTGGCGAGAAGGGCTTTGGTCGCGAAGGGAGCATCGCGCTTCATGCGTTTCATCGCCGTCCGGAGGCGCCAGTTCCAGACCGGCGCGCAGGCCCGGCCGGCGTCCCAGGAACCGCCCCATTCGCCGCGGCGCACGGGCAGGTCCTTGCCGCAGCGGGTTTCAATGTCCCGGAAGAACGCCTCGGGGCCGCCGAGGACGATGCGCGGACCCTTTTTCGAGTCGTTCCACTGTTTCGCGAACCCCGGCAGTTTCTTCGCCGGGCCGCAATCCCAGTTGTCGAATGCGTGCTGCACGATCGCCGCGCCGCGCGGTGAAGCGAGGTCCTTGACCTTCGCCGTGATCCCTTTCGCCATCGTTTCCAGCGGGCCGGTCTTCGGGTCGAATTCCTTCGGCGCGAAAAAACGCGCGCAGTCCGGATCGACCGCCCACTTCGTGAACCCCGCCGTGTAGCTGTCGTCGTCCACCCACACCAGCACGCGGTTTCCCGCCGGCGACTCCCACCAGAACGGCGT
>JAIOPR010000155.1 GCA_021413805.1 Planctomycetota bacterium | reverse complement strand
GGGAACGCCGACGTCGCGCGCTTCACCACCGCGTCGAGCGGCCGGGCCAGCGGGTTCAGTGCACCGGGAAGCGAGTGCCCGCAATAGACCTCGTTGCACGCCATTTCCTGCAGCATCATCCCGAGCGCGAAAATGTCCGTGCGCTCGTCCGTCGCTTCGCCCTTTTTCTGCTCCGGCGCCATGTACGCCTCGGTCCCCAGCAGCCGCCGTTTCGATTTCAGCTGCACCGACGTCGAGAGAATCCGGTCGATCTTCTTTTCCTCGCGCCCCAGCCCGAAATCCACGATCCGCGCCACGCTGTCCGCCACCAGCACGTTGTGCGGCTTCAGGTCCGCATGCACCACCGGCGGCGCCTGGCCATGCGCGTGCTCCACGCCGTCCAGCACCTGCAGGAAGATCTTCTCGATGAACGCCAGCGAGAAAAATTCCCCCGCCGTCCGGTTCCGCTTCACCAGCGTATACAGCGACGTCCCGTCCACGAACTCCAGCACGATGTGGGGCGGAAGCGCCTTGAGATTGATATCGATCGTCCGCACGATGTTCGGGTGGTTCAGGCGCCGGAGCTGCATCCCCTCGTTCAGCAGCTCGCGCACGGCGCCGGTGTCGTGCGGGATCTTGATCGCGACCGGAAGCCCGCCCTTCTTGTGCGCCGACCAGACCTGCGCGAACCCGCCCTTCCCCACCAGTTTGTCGAGCGTGTACTCGCCAACTTCGTCGCCGGCCTCGAAGTCGTCGCGCATTTCCCCCGACCCCGGCAGCGTCACCTCGACCCGCGGCGCCTCCACCGGCGCCTTGCATTTCGGACAGTCCCCCAGCCGCCCCGCGTCTTCTTCGCGGAGCTTGATTTTCTGGGTGCAGGTCGGGCAGCGGAAGCGGATCACGCGAGGGCGATCATAGGGGAAGCGGTGTGGGATGCCCAAGCGAGAAGAACGGGGGGCGGTGAGTGGAGGTAAAGGCAACGGCGAGGCCGCAGAGATCACTGAGAAAAACGAGAGAAAAAGCGAGACCGAATGTTCATTTCCAGGATTCACGACGGGCATTCCAGGCCGATTCCCATTCCGCGGCGGTGGCGCACTTCGTTTTCAGGAGGGAGGAGAGCGATTCGGCAACCGCGATGCGGACGACCGCGTCGGGATCCTTGAGGCCGTAGGCGATGAGGTGGCTCACAACGCTTTTCTCCCGTTCGCCGGCGAGGGCCCGGGCGGCGGAGGCGCGGTTGGGGGCGTCGGCGGTTTCGATGAGCGCCGCCAGCAGCCATTCGGTTCGGGAGCGGTCGCGGTTGGCGGACCACCAGGGAATCCACTCGGCGCGCGGGCGGGGCCGCAACCCGGTCGCGACGGCCAGGGACTTCAGGGCCTCCTCCTCCACGACGCCGTCGGCGGCGCACGCGAAAAGCGCTTCGACGGCGGCCTTCTGGGGAATGGCGAGGGCTCGGGCTGCGGCGGCGCGAAGAGGGTTGGCGGGATCGCGAAGGGATTTCGACCGCCATGTGAGTACAGGTCCCCGCGGTTCCTCACGGAGCCACTCGCGCCAGCCGGCGTCGTCGAGCCGGCGACACGCGAGGGATTCCAGTTTCTTCCGCGCCGCTTCGCGCACCGGCTCGAATTCCGCCGCCAGCTCCTTCACAAGCACCGCGGCGGATTCCGGCGCGTCCGGCAGCGCGCGTATCGCGTCCGCCGAGGCCCGCGGGTTCGCGCCGCCCTCGAGAATCGCGGCGAGGAACACGAAACGGTCTCCCCTGGATTTCCTGGCCGCTTCCGCGAGAAGCGCGCCGTCGGCGCGAACGCCGCTGGCGCGCTGCATCGCGGACTCGGCGGCCTCGCGGACGCCCGGGGATTCATGACGCAGTGCGTCAATCAGGAACGGAAGCGCCTTGAACGCGCCGCGCCCGAGGGCTCTCGCCGCGGCGCCGGCGATCCTCGAGTCCGCGTCGTTTACGAACGCTCCGAGGAACGCGAGCTGGTCGTCCCGCGCGTAGATCCCGAGCGCCTCGATCGCGGCAACGCGCGTCTCGACTTCCCCGGTCGCGGCCGCTTCGCGGATCGCCGGGAGGCCTTCTTCCGCGCGCAGCATCCCGAGCCGCCCGATCGCCTCGATGCGCGCGGCGGGATCGGCGGAGCGCGCCTTCTCGACGAGGGTCTGCACCGTCTCCCCCGCCCCGGCGCGGCACGCCAACAGCAGCGCCGCGGCAAACGCCGCAGGTTTCACAAACCCCCGCAGCGGGACCGCGGCCATGGGCTAGTTCGGCGAGCCGAGCAACGCTTCCGGGAAGAGCAGCGCGCAGTGCACCGCCTGCAGCGCATCTTCCTCGCCCTCGTGGATGAGGACGCGCGCGATGGCCTCGAACTCGTAGCCCTCGCGCAGCATGTCGAACACGAAATCCACGGGCACCTGGGTGCCGCGGATGATGGCTTCGCCGGTGACGGCGTGACGCTGGATCGACTGGAACATCGGGATCCCCTCTCGTTGTTGATGGTCCAGAGATGTTTCGACAACGAGGGCGTGCGGGATGAAGGTGAAATCCGCCGGCCCGGCAATTTTCCCGGCAGGATTCGCCCTAGACCAACGCGGGCACCGCCGCTTCCACCGCATCCACCACCTTCACGCTCACCTTCTTCGACACCCCGCGCTCCTGCATCGTCACGCCGTAGAGCGCGCGGACACAGGCCATCGTCTTCTTGTTGTGCGTGATCACGATGAACTGCGTGCCGGTGGCGAAGTGCTTGATGAGGTCGTTGAAGCGGGCGACGTTGGCCTCGTCGAGCGGCGCATCGACTTCGTCGAGGACGCAGAACGGCGAGGGCTTGAGCATGAAGAGCGCCATGATGAACGCGAGGACGGTCATCGTCTTTTCGCCGCCGGAGAGCTGCGCGATCGTCGCAGGCTCCTTGCCCGGGGGTTTTGCCAGCAGGTCGATGCCGCACTCGAGCACGTCCTGGCCTTCCTCCGTCACGATCTCGGCCTTGCCGCCGCCGAAGAGCTTGCGGAAGACCTCGTTGAAGTTGATGCGGGTCTGTTCGAGCGTCGCGAGCAGGAGTTCGCGCGACTCGCGGTTGATCTTGCGGATGAGTTCCTCGAGCTGCGCCTTCGTGCCGACAAGGTCCTGCTCCTGGCCCTTGAGGTACGTGAACCTTTCTTCCTTCTCCTTCAGTTCATTGATCGCTTCCGGGTTCACGCCGCCCATGTTGTCCAGGCGCCGGCGGAGCTCGTTGACCTCGTTCGTGAGCGATTCCTCGTTCGCGTTCGGGTCGCGCTCCATCGTCGCCGTGACTTCGCGGATGTCGATCCCGAGCTCCTCGCGATATTTCCCGATGAGCATTTCCTCGCGCGAGTGCAGCTTGTTCTCCTCGATCTGGAGCTCGGTGATCCGCTGCTCCGCCGCACGAAGTTCCGTGTCCGCTTCGCCCTTGCGCGCCGCCGCTTCCCTCGCCGCGCCGACCGCCGCCTTGCGGGCGTCTTCTGCTGCTTCCGCATCGCGCGCCGCTTCTTCCAGCGTCTGCTGAAGATCCGTCAGCCGCGCGCGCCTCTCCTCCACGGCGTCGAGCGCCGCGCGGTGCCGGCCTTCGCACTCCGCGATCCGGACCTGCGCCTGGCTCGCCGCCGCCTCCGCCACACGGATCTGCTTCGCGAGGTCCGTTGCCGCGTGGGCCGCCTGGTCGCGCCGGCCCTGGGCCTGCGCGCGATTGACGCGAAGAGCCTCGAGCGCGTGACGCGCCTCATCGGCCGTCGCCGCCGCCGCGACCGCCTTCTGCACGAGCGACTCGGCTTCTTCCTTGAGCCGCGCTTCCAGGGATTCGAGTTCCGCGATCAGGTCCGCGAGCCGCAGCGCGCGTTCCGCCAGGCGGGCTTCCTGCTCCCGCGCATCGGAATCCTCGCGCTCGCTCATCTCGAGTTCGCCGCGGATCACGCTCAGGCGGGCCTCGACGCCCTCCGCCTCTTTCTTGCGCTCGATCGAGTCGTGCGACCGGTCAAGGATGTCGCCCCTGAGCGCCTGGCAACGGACCTCGAGCTCGGATTCCTCCGCAACCCGCGCCGCCCGCGCCTTGCCGCACTCCTCCGCTTCGACGGCCAGCCGCTCCGCATCCGCCGCCAGCGCCTTCGCCTCCGCGCGCCGACGGATCAGCCCCGCCCGCGCTCCGCCGGCCACGACGAGCCCGTCCGGGTGCACGATGTCGCCCTCGAGCGTCGCCGCCGGCGAATCCAGCTCGCCTTCCGCCAGCAGCCGAAGCGCTTCTTCGCGCGAACCCACGATCCGCGCACGGCCGCACAGCGCCGCGACGAGCGGACGGAATTCCGGCGCGCACTTCGCAAAATCCGACAGCAGTCCGCGCGGAGTTTTCTCCGGGAAGAGCTGCTCGACGAGTTCGGGGCCGGTCGGGACGGCGAACTGCGCGAAGAAGTCGGCCTCGGGCTCGGGCAGCGCGCCGCCGGGGAGCCAGCCGAACGTCGCGCCGTAGAATTCCGGGTTGAGTTGTTCCGCGAGGTAAAGCCAGTCCGAGTTCGACGGATCCGCCTCAGGGGCAGCGAGGAAGTCCGCGCCGCACGAGCCGAGCGTTTCCGCCTGCTGCACGATCCGGCTCCCGCGGAACCGGTCGAGCGCCAGCATGGCGACGCGGCCGTTGGCGATCGCGAGCCCTGCGCGCATCGTTTCGACAGATTCGAAAACCGCCGCCTGCGCCCGGTCGCCGAGGATGGCTTCCGCCGCCAGTGCGATCGCCGGGTCGAACTCGACGAGGTCCGCGACCAGCCCGCGGAATCCCGCGACGCCGTTCTTTTTCGCCGCTTCCAGCAGGCGCTTGGCTCCCGCCCCGACACCTTCCATCTGTCGCTCGAGGTCCCTGTACGTTTCGAGGCGCGCCTGCGACTTCGCAAGCATCTCGCGCTTCTCCGCGAGCTTGCGGCCGGCGTCGGCGGAAGCGGCGCGGGCGTCCTTGTGGCGTGCGTCGCTGGTGGTGTGCTCCTGTTTGAGGCGGGCGATTTCGGCATCGATGCCGGACTTCTCCGCGAGGATCCCGGCGATGCGTCCTTCCAGTCCGGAGCCTTCGCTGCGCAGGCGCTGCGCCTTTTCGGCCGCGCGGACGCGCTGGGACTCCAGCCCGCGCCGCTGCGCTTCCACCGTCGCGGAATCGTTGCGGTACTGGGCGCGCTTGTGCATGGCGTCGAGCGATTCGCGCTGCTTGGATTCGCGCTCGCGCTCCACCTGGCGGACGGCGTCGGCGGCCGCGGCGCACGCCGATTCACGCGACTCGATCTCGCGCTCGATTCCCGCCAGCTGCTCCTCGGCCGCGTCGATCGCTTCCCGCGCTTCGCGCTCCCGCCGCGCCAGCTCCGCCGCTTCCGCCTGCCGCGCCTCGAGATCCGCCGCCGCCTGCGCCGCCTGCTCTTCCATGTGCTGCGCCAGCGACTCCGCATCGCCGATCGACTTGCCGCACGCCTCGACTTCCTTCGCCGCGCCTTCGCGCCGGCCGTGGGCCGCCGCAAACGCCGCACGGGCTTCTTCCTCGGAGTGCGCCGCGTCGCGCGCGGACTGCTCGAGCGAAGCGATGGTCCCTTCGACGCGCTCGCGGTCGCCGCGGGCATCGACGAGCCGCGCGGTGATGGCATCGAACTGGGCGCGAAGCGAATCGAAGCTGATCAGGGCGAGCAGCGTTTTCTTGCCGCGCCACTCCTCCTGGAACTGGACGTAGCGCTGGGCCTTACCCGCCTGGATCTTGAGGGAGCGGATCTGGCTCTCCATCTCGCGCAGCACGTCGCCGAGGCGGAGAAGGTCGCTGTCCACGCGCTCGAGCCGCGCGATCGATTCCTTCTTGCGGGCGCGGTAACGCGAAATGCCGGCGGCCTCGTCGAGAAGCGCGCGCCGGTCCTTGGGCGACGATTCCAGCACGACGTTGATCCGGCCCTGCTCGATGATCGAGTACGCGTCGGTGCCGACGCCGGTGTCCATGAACAGGTCGAGGATGTCCTTGCGGCGGGCGGACTGCTTGTTGATGAGGTACTCGGATTCGCCCGAGCGGTAGAGGCGGCGCGTGATGATGACTTCGAGGTACTCCGTGGCAAGTTTGCCGTCGGAGTTGTCGAACGTGAGCGAAACTTCTGCGAACCCGGCGGGCTGGCGGTTACCGGAGCCGTTGAAGATGCAGTCGAGCATTTCTTCGCCGCGGATGGACTTCGCGGAGAGGTCGCCGAGAACCCATTTGAGGGCGTCCACGACGTTGGATTTGCCGCAGCCGTTGGGGCCGATGATTCCGGTGATGCCGGGGTCGAAGGCAAACTGGGTGCGATCCGCGAATGACTTAAAGCCCTGCATTTCGAGGCTCTTGAGCTGCATGGCGGCGGGGTTCCCTCTCCGTGAGTGATGCGGGCCACTGCTTTACAGATTATAAAGTATAAAACATGAAAGTGACAAGTCAAGGGTTGAAGGGTGTATTTGCGAGGAATTCAGGAGGTTACGGGACCAGCGGCCAAGCGAGCGCAGTGGCTTCGCAACTTGAATATCCGTAACGCTTTACGACTTCGAACGCGCAATCACGACGCTCCGCGCCAGGCCCAAAACCCGAGAATCCCACCCTGCTGGGCTGAAAGTCATTGCCGGTCGCCGTTTTAGGGCCAGTTTTCTCCAGGTCTGCCGGACCCCGCGTTCACCGTTTTACAAAGGTCATCTGCACAAATTCGTCGAACCGCTCCACCCCCGCGTGATCCCCCGCCGCCAGGTTTTCATAGTCCGTCTCGCAGTTCTCGATCTCAAACAGCTTCGCGAAAATTTTCATCGATCCCCGCGCGACTCCCTTCCCCGCTTCGAACAACAGCCGGAACTGCTCGACCGTCCCTTTCGAATACTCGCAGAGCACTTCAGGACGGCCGGCCGATGGACCGTCGAGGTAGTTCAGGTCCGTGGCGTACTGGTCGATGGTGCGCCCTTCGTCGGCCAGCTGGTATCCCCAGCTGCGGTTGCCTTGCGACCAGAGCAGAAGTGCGGGGCACTTGATTTCGGCGGAGAGGCGCGGGGCGAGGTCGAAAATTTCGACGAAGTTCTCGTCGAAGATGGAAACCCATCCGTTGTTGGGCGGGCTGACGAGGAAATGGCGGACGCGCGCCTTGGTCGGGTCCTCGATGGGCGGGTCGTCCCCCGGCTCGAGAATCGCCGCCGGGTCGTAGCCGGCGCGGGCGAGAACTTCCGTCACCGCGTCCAGGGCGTCGCCCTGTTCGTTGGTCCGGATGTGGATGGCGTTCACGAAATCGTGCATCGCCGCCATGCTATCGCGCGGTCACGGGATCGTCCATGCGGGCCGCCGTCATCAAGAGCTCTTCGCCCGCTTCCCTGCCCATCCACAGCCGCGCCTGTTCCCGCAGCTGGAACGCAAGCGCCCTCCAGCGCGGTCCGGCGCCCCCCGCGCCCGTGCGCCCTTCACGCGCAATCGCCCGGCTCTGCGCCCACGCGAGCCGCGCGGCGCGTCCGGTCGTGCGAAGGCGGAGGACGCGCAACCCGGCGCGTTGCGCGAACGCGGCGAGCGACCGTCGGGACATCAGCACGAGATGTCTCGGTGGATCCCAGTGCACCCAGGCTGTGCCGAAGCGCCGACGGCCGAGCGAGCGGATGTTCGGCGTCACGACGACGAGCCGGCCGCCGGGCGCGAGGCGAGAGGCCGCTTCGCGAAGAAACGCAGCCGGGTCGGCGACATGCTCGATCACGTGGTGCGCCGTGATCGCGTCGAACCCGCGGTCGCGGAACTCGGGACCGTCCAGCGTCCCGACCCGCACTTCCAGCCCGTGCGTTTCCTTCGCCACCCGCGCCGCCTCCGGGTCGGGCTCGAGCCCCGCGACTTCCCATCCGAGTTCCCGCATCGACCGGAGAAGCGTCCCGCTTCCGCACCCCACGTCCAGCAGCCGCCCGCTCGGCTTCGCGGGGAGCCAGAGGGCCGATCCACCGATCACGTCCCGAAGCGCCGGCACACACGCGGCGAACGCCCCGAGAAGGACGTTTCCACCGGGGTATCCCCACGCGACGCGCAGAAACCCGCGTCGAATCCGCTCCCGGAACGAACTGGCAGCGCGCACCGGGGCCGCGGCGTGCGTGTGGTAGCCCGCGTAAAGTTTTCCGATTTCCTCCGGCACCGGACGAGGGTCGAGCCACGCCACTCGGCACCCGGCGCACTCACGCACCAGCCACTTCCCCGGTGCCTCGTAGACCCGGTCCCGCGCCTCCGCCAGCGCCTGGTTTCCTTCGACGCCGCAAAGCGGGCAACCCGGGGCGGGTTCGCAACGGACGCCTTCGTTTTCGAGGGGGTTTGGCACAGAGAGATACAGGAAGTGTACAGGACGTTACGTTCCAGGGGCGGAACGCGGCGGGGATCGCGGCGGGCGCGATAACCGCAACTCGTTGGCCCCGCACCCTTTTCAACAAAGATGGGGAGAATTCCGGATGGGGCAAACTATTCGCGTGGTGGAAGCGTCTATAGGACGACCCGTTCAATCTCAGGAGCCCCCTTAATGCCCTTTCCGCGCCTTCTCACTCTCGCGCTTTTCGCCATTTCAGCCCTCCCCGTTCTAGCCCAGTCCAAGCAGACTCCCTACGTCGATGCGGACAACGGGATCTACCTGATGCCGCCGGACAAATGGAAGTGCATCCCGACGCCGAAGGAGATGAAGTACAAGGAGTGGGCGCCGGAGGAGCACGTCAAGATGGTCGCGAAGTGGTCCGCGCCGGGAGTTGACGCAGATAACTACGCGATGTCCCTGGAGCTGTACTCGATCAAGGACGCAAAGGACCTGGACGCCGCGATCAAGGCCTACAAGGAAGAAAAATCGGGGCGCGGCGGGACTTTCGATGTGAAGAAGGAGCAGGACTTCATCCTCCCGAACGGCCGCTTCAAGGGAAAACTTTTCTTCGCCGCGACCAGCGCGCGGAGCGCCTTTGCCAACATCAGCGGAATCGTCAGCAACGGTGAAAAGTCATTCGTGATGGAGTTCTCCTGCGGCCTCGCGCGTGGCGAGAAGAAAATCGCCGAGTGGCTGCCGATCATGCAGTCCTTTCAGTTCCTGAAGGAAAAGGACATCGCGGCCATTCGCAAGCGGGGACCGATCCTGCTCCCCGGGTGGGCCGTGAACAAGACCGCTCATTACGACGTCCAGTACAACTGCGATGCGGCGTTCGCGATGGTCATCGGGAAACAGCTTGAAGCGATCCTGCTCGAGTACCAGAAGTTCTTTCCGCTGGAGTCATTCGGCGGCGGGCCCCAGACCGTCGAGGGGAAAGAAGCCGCGCCCTCCACGCAGAAAGTCACGCTCGAGCGGATGACGGTGAAGCTCTTCGGCAAGGAGGAAGAATTCGACAGCTACGCCGCTTCCAACGGCGTCGGCGGCGCGGCGGCGTATTTCAGCCCGATGCAGAACGAACTCGTCGGGTACAAGACGGTCAGCGAAGGCAAGAAGCTCTCGATCCACATCATGTACCACGAAGCGATGCACCAGTACCTGCACGCGCTCTTCGGCGAAGAAGTCCGCATCCCGATCTGGCTCAACGAGGGAATGGCGGAGTACTTCTTCGGCGGCGAGTTCAACGACGCGTCCGGCCGGTTCACGATCGGGGTCAACAAGGAACGCATCGACACGATCCGCCAGGCCTGCCGCGACGGCTCGTTCGTGCCGCTGGCGAAACTGTTCCAGTACACGCAGTCGCAGTACTACTCGAACGCGGGACTGTGTTACGCGGAGGGATGGTCGGTCGCCTACTTCCTCTGGCGCACGACGGACGAGAAGTACAAGGGCGTCATCGAGAACTTCATGAAGAAGCTCCGCCAGACGCAGGACGCGGAGGCCGCGTTCAAGGAGACGTTCGGGAAACTGGACATCGAGCAGATGGAGAAGGACTGGAAGGACTTCGTGGTTAACAAGATGTGAGCGGCGAGCGGCGCTATTTCTTCGACAGGTCGTCGTTCAGCTTGTCCTTCGTGTGGTCCCACCAGTCGTCCCAGTCGCGGTAGTTGTCAATCTTCTCGCCGGTCAACCGCCGCATGGCCGCGCGGCACGATCCCGCCACCTTGTCTTTGAAATTCTGGTGCGGGTCGCGGCCCGAGTACTTGCACTTCTGCCACAAGTCCATCACCGCCTCGACGCTCGCCTTGCACGGGATCGCCCCGAGGGCGTCGAGCGCGGAATCGATCGCGTCGAGATCCTCCTGTTCGTGCTTTGAGACGCGGGAGCGGACGAACGCGGTGAGCGGGGAAATGGACGACCGGCTGGCGAGATCCTGGATGGCGTTGCAGACGGCGCGGAAAGCGGTGCGTTTGGAAGCTGTGGACTCCAGTGCGCCGTTGAGCGCGGTTGCGGCGTCGGCGCTGCCTTTCATCCGCCCGAGCGCTGCGGCTGCGGCGACGCGCCACTCATCCGGGTTGCCGCCGTTCACCAGGTCGCGCAGCACGAGGATGACCTTCACATGCGGGCAGTCCCCCGACGCCTTGATCGCATCCTTGATCGCCGCGACTTCCCCGCCCTTCACCGCCGCGGCGATCGCTTCGATTTTCGCCTTGGCCTCTTCGTCGGTCGGGACCGCCGGCGGATCGCCGGCACGCGCCACGCAGGCAGAGAATCCCAGGGCAAAGACCATCGCGGCTTTCTTCATGCGGCCCCTCCCCTCTCTCCGCCTACTTCGCTGAAAGGTCGTCGTTGAACTTCCCCTTGTTGTCCTTCCACCAGTCGTCCCACGCGTCCTGGTTCCCCAGCTTCTCCCCGAGCAGCCGGGACAGCGCCTGCGCGCAGTGCTTGCGCACCTTCTCGCGGAACTTGCTCGCCGGGTCGCGCCCCACGACCTTGTTCTTGTGCCAGAGGTCGATCAGCGCCTCCACGCTCAGTTTCCACTTCAGCCCCCCCAGCGCGTCCACCGCTTCGTCCACCCCCGGCAGATCCTCGCCGTCGCGCGACCCCAGGCGGTGATTCACCCAGTCCTTGCAGACCCCGACGCTCGAAGGGTGGTTGACCTCGCCGATCGCGGTGAAGCAGGCGCTGAGCACGCTTGATTTCTGTTCGTTGGGCGCGAGGCCCCCATGAAGCGCCTTCGCGGCGTTGGCGTCGTTCTTCATGCGGCCGAGCGCTTTCGCTGCGGCGATCCGGCAGTCGTCGGTGTCGCCCACGAGGATCTTGGCGAGCAGACCGATCACCGAGGTATGCGGGCAATCGGCCATCGCCCCGATCGCGGTCTGCTTCGCGTCCTCGCTCTTTTCCTTCGCAGCCGCGTTGTACGCGTCCACCCGGGCCTTCGCGTCGGCGTCGCTCGGCGGCGCCGGTGCGTCCTGCGCAAGGGCAGGCAGGGCAATCATGCAAGCCAGGATCATGGCCGGAACCAGTTGCATCGGGTCTCCCTCGAGTGGGCAGGCGGAACGGCTACTTCGCGGTCAGGTCGTCCTTGAAACTTCCTGCGTTCTTCTTCCACCAGTCGTCCCACGCGTCCATGTCCTCGAGCTTCTCGCCGGTGAGGCGCTGAAGCGCCCTCTGGAACTTGTTGTCTTCCTTGGCGCGCATCCCGTGGCCGCCGCGCGCGCCGTTCGCCACGATGTTTTTCTTCCCGAGGTCGATCAGCGCGCTCACACACGATTTCCACTTGAGCGCCCCCATGCAGTCGATCGCTTCGGTCAACCCGGGCGCGTCGGACCCGTCGCGCTTGGCCATCCGGTGGTTGACCCAGTCCTTGACGACGGCCACGGAGGCCGGGTTGTTGACCTCGCCGATGGCGTCGAAAATCGCCCCGAGTACCTTGGTCTTGTCCTCGTTGGCGCCGAGGCCGGCATGAAGTGCCTTGGCCGCGTCGGCGAGGCCTTTCATGTGGCCCAGGGCCTTGGCGGCCGCGGTGCGGACGTTGTCGGAAGGATCGCCGAGAAGCGGCGCGAGCGCCGCGGCGGTGGTGGAGTGAGGCGCTTCGCCGCAAGCAGTGATGGCGGCAATCTTCGGGTCCTCGTCCTTGCCTTTCAGCGCAACCTTGAGTTCCTCAACCTTCGTCTTGGCGGCTGCTGCGGCGGCGGCAGCGGCTTCCTTGTCATCGGCGCCCTGGGCGAAGGTGGAAGCGGCGAGGGCGAGGGACAGGGCGAGAGCAACGAAAGGACGAATCATGAGGAGGAACTCCAATGGGTGTCCTGAGTTAAACCCGCGACCGGGCGCAAAGTGGCGAGGAAAAACGCCGGAATTCAATGACGCAAACTATTGAGTGCCAATCGGTTACGTCACTTCACGGGCGAATTCCACGCCGAGGGGCTTGAAATGTTCCGGAGTTGCTGCCGCCGGCTATTTGGAGGTCAGCCAGTAGATCGTGTCGATTTTCGCCTTCCGGGCGACCTCCACCACCGCTTCCTTCCCGACCGCCGCGATTTCGCCGAGGGCCTCGTCAACGGTCAGGACTTTTCCCGACAACCGCCTTTCGTAAAGTCCTGCGATCGCGCGCGAAGGCGAATCCAGAACCGCCCGGGCGCGTTCCATCATCGCCCGGCGCGTCGCCTCAATCTCCCCGTCGCTGATGCGCCCGGCCCGGATCGACTCCAGTTCCGCCAGGATCACCTCCAGGCACTTCTCGAACTTCGCCACGTCGATCCCGGCGTGGATCATCATCAGGCCTTTTGTTTTCTCCAGCGACGACCCCGCCGAGTACGCGAGCCCGTGGCGCTCGCGGACATTGACGAAAAGGCGGGAGTGGGCGAAGGCGCCGAAGATACCGTTGAAGAACGAAAGCGCGGTGGAGTCGGGGTCGCGGTAGGTCACTCGGGTGCGCATGCCGATGACGAGCTTCCCCTGCTCGACGTCCATCGTCTCGGTGACGCGCCGCGGCTCGCCGACCGGGACGTCCACGACGGTCTCCGGGATTCCGCACACCGTGCTGCGGCCGCGGATGCGGAAGATCCGGTTCGCCAGCGCCGCGATTTCGTCCGGCTCCACCCGCCCGGCCACGTACAGCTCCATCGGGTGCGTCTCAAACAACAGCTTGTGCCGCGCCGCCAGCGACGACGCCGTCACTTTCTTCAGCCCGGCCAGCGTCCCCATCTCGTGCGTCGCGTACGCCTCCCCTTTGCACATCGCTTCCAGGCACCGCTGCGACGCCCACTCCGCGCGGTCGCTCATCATGTCCTCCAGCGCTCGCTGCTGGTTGTGGACCTCCTGCGCCACGTAATCCTCGCGAAGCGACTTCCCGCTCCTCGCCGGGTCGGTCGCCATCTCCATCAGGAACTCCATCGCGGCCTTCACGTTCCCGCTCCGCCCCGGCAAGTGCCGGTCCGCCACACAGTCCACGCGGAACGACAGCACGTGGTTCTCCCCGATCTTCACCGCTTCCGCATCCGCCGCCGCCCCGTACATCCCGTCCAGGTGCTCCGTGATCTTCGCCATCGTCGGCCGCTTCCGCGTCCCCCTCGAAAGCACATGAGGGAGAACCGCGGTCGCCGAGGGATCCTCGCCCAGGTGCGCGCGCACGAAGAGCCGCAGGGCGACGTTCTTGAAGCGGCCTGTGGGCTGGACGAAGAGCTTGATCTTCGAATCGAGATCGTAGATGTGGAAGTCGGACCACTTTCCGGCGGGGGTCATCGAGGCTCCGTGGCGTTGAGGGGCGGGGACGCGCGTGAATTGAACCGATCCGCGGCCGGGAACGTAAGGAATGACTGCTCTGAATCCCCGCGCCCCGGCCCTGCTACTTTCTCCCGAAGTGCTTTTCCAGCTCTTCCAGCGAGATCCTCAATGTCACCGGGCGGCCGTGCGGACAGGTCTGCGAATGGTCGATCCGCGCGCGCTCCTCGAGGAGGGCGTGGACTTCTTCCGGCGCGAGGCGCTCTCCGGCCTTGATGGCGGCCTTGCAGGCGCAGGTGGCGATGAAATGGTCAAGGGCGTCCTCGGCGGCGCGCCCCGGGGTGGCGCTGTCGAAATCGGAAAGGATGTCGCGCACGACGCCGGCCGGATCCTTTGAGCCGATCCAGTCGGGGGTCGCGTGGATGGCGAGCGCCCCCGGCCCGAACTCCTCGACCTCGAACCCGAGCTTGTCGAGCATCGGGCGCGCCGCCGCGACAACTTTTTCGCGGCCGGAATCCCGCACGATCGCGGGAACCAGCAGCCGCTGCCGCGTCACGTCGTGCGAAAGCACCCGCGCCCGGATCTTGTAGTAAAGAATCCGCTCGTGCAACGCGTGCTGGTCGATCAGGTTGAACCCGCCCGGGACTTCTTCCACGATGTACGCATCGTGCATCTGGTAGGCCCTTCCCCCGGAAGCGATCGGCCGCATCGGCGGCGTCGGGTCCGGCACGCCCGGCGGGACGTCGCGCGGCTCGGCCATCGCGGACTTCCCGGGAGGCGGCGTGTAGAACACCGGCGTGTTCGCGGGCCGCGTGAAAAACTCCATCAGCTCTTTCTGCCGGTCGTCCTTCCGCTCGTCCTGCGACCGCGTCACGAAACTCGACCACGCGTCCCTCGGCACGAACTGCGGCGGCACGCCCCCGACCATCAGCTTCGCCCGGATCTCGTCCCGCACGAAATCGTGGACCCGCGAGCCATTGGCGAAGCGGATCTCGATCTTGGCCGGGTGCACGTTGACGTCGATGTCTTTCGGCTCGATGTCGAGGAAGAGAAAAACCGCGGGAGCGCGGCGGACCATCACGAGGTCGGCGTAGGCCTCGATGATCGCTCGGAACAGGACCTTGTCGCGCACCCACCGGCCGTTGACCCACGTGAACTGCAGGCGCGTGTTGTTGACGGTGAACGTCGGGCGGCCGACGTACCCGCGCAGCCTGAGCCCGCGAGCTTCGGCCTGCACGGGGACCAGCGCCTGCCGCAGCTCCTTCCCGAAATAGTGCCCGATGCGCTCGGCGATATCCTCGACCGGCGGCAGCGTGGCGATCGGGATCGAATCGCCGCGCAGTTCGAACCGCACGTCGGGCCTCGCAAGGGCGAAGCGCGTGACGACGTCGCCGATGTGCGCGGCCTCGACGGGCGACGTCTTGAGGAACTTGCGGCGCGCGGGAATATTCCCGAAGAGATCCCACGCCTCGACCGTCGTCCCCTCCGGGCCGGCCGACGGCTTGACAGGGCCGATCTTGCCGCCCTCGGCCTCGACCTCGTGGGCCAGCGCGGTCCCGCGCGGCCGCGAAACGATCCGGCCCCGCGCGACCTCCGCAATCGACGCCAGCGCTTCGCCCCGGAACCCGAACGAGCGGATCTCGGCGAGATCCGCCGCCGATGCGAGCTTCGACGTCGCATGAGGAACAAACGCCAGCGCCAGGTCGTCCGTCCCCATCCCGGCACCGTCGTCCGTCACCCGGATCAGCCGCCGCCCGCCGTCCTCGAACTCCACTTCCACGCGCGTCGCGCCGGAATCCAGCGCGTTCTCGACCAGTTCCTTCACAGCGCTCGCAGGCCGCTCCAGCACCTCGCCCGCGGCGATGAGGTTGACGACGGTCTGGGACAGCACGTGGATGCTCGGCACTCCCCCATGGTAGCGGCGCCGGGCGCTTCCATCGAGGACGCGCTTCACCTAGAATCCCGCCGACCATGAAACGACTCGCCACCGCCCTGATTGCCGCCGCGCTCGCCGCGGGGTGCGCTTCTGACCCGAAGGCCGAAGCGGCGAAAGACCGGGAGAGTTCGAAGGAAGAGATCCGGAAGGTGACGGAAGAGGTGATCGCGGCGATGAAGGAAAACCGGCCGGACGCCTATTACGAGCGGCTCTGCCGGGCGCAGCGGGAGGCGTATCCGCTGGAGGACATGCGCAAGGACTGGAACGATTCGAAAGCGGACATGCGGCAGATGGCGGCGAGCATGGCGGTGAAGACGGTGGCGGTGGACGAAGCGAACCCGAACATTGCGAGCGTGCTGGTTTCGGCGCCGGGGCACCCGCAGGGAACGCTGCTGATCGAGGCGATTCGCGAAGAAGGAATCTGGCGGATCCGGGAAATGCGCTCGAAGTAAACCGCGGGCCTACAGGAACTTCTCGAGTTCGCTCACCAGCGCCGCGCAACTCGTGAACCGGCGTCCCGGCGCAATCTCAAGGCACTTCTTCACGATCGCCTTGATCGAGTCGCTGTACGGGAGGCGCGCCATGTCGGCCGGCACGTCGCGGCGCTTCTTCAGCAGTTCCTGGTCGTACGCCTTCTTGACAGTCGGGTCCTGGGAATCGTACTCGCCCCACAATGCCTGCCAGTGCTTGGTCTTGCCCTCGAACCACGCGGGCAGATACGGAGGACGGCCGCAGGCGATCTCGTACATCATGGCACCGAGGGACCAGATGTCGGAGCACGGGCCCACGAGGGCCTGGGACTGCACGCCGCCGACAATTTCCGGTGCGACGTACAGGGGAGAACCGCCCAGGTTGACCTTGGGCTCGTCGAGGCGGATCGAGATGCCGAAGTCGATCAGCTTGACCAGGATGGCGCCTGCCTGCTGCAGGACTTCCTTCTTGAATATCTGCGTGTCCTTCGACCGCGATGACGATACTTCCGCGATCGAACGCAACCCGCTGGCGAGGAAATTCTCGGGCTTCACGTCGAGGTGAAGGAACCCTTTCCCGTGCACGTACTGCAGCGCGCGGGCGGCCTGCGCAAAAACGGTCGCGAAATCCCGGCCCGAAAGCAGGGGCGGCTTCGCCTCTTTCGTCATGTACCAGTCGCGCATGAACGAGCGGAAACTCGGCCCCTCGATCCATTCCATCAGGATCCAGGTCTCCGCGCCGCTTCGCTGCCACGCGATCGTCCGGCCGATGTTCTCGTGCACGAGGTCGAACGAAACCTCGAGCTCGCGTTCGAGTTTCTTCCGCGCCTGCTCCGTCGCCGGCCGAACCTTCTTGATGCAGAACAACCGCTTGCTCTGCTTGTGTCGCACCTGCGCAATCGTGCTCATCGCGCCCGGCAGCAGGTCCTTCACGTGCTCGTAGTCCATCGCGAAGGAGGTTTCCTTCGGGATCTTTGAAGTGCCGCCCTTGGCGGCCCCGGTCAGCCGGTCGAAGAAGCCCATGATCAGCGCCCGTCCTTGAGGCGAAGGGCGTGGTACTCCGGGAGCTCCTTGGCGGCGAGGATCTTGCGCATCGTGGATTCGACGTCGTAGGCCACGCGGTGGTAGCGCACGGTTTCCCCGTCGAACGTTGTGTAGCACGCACGGGGATCGCGGTCGCGCGGCTGGCCGACCGAGCCCACGTTGATCAGCGCCTTCTGCTCCGTGACCTTGTAGGTGTAGGCCATCAGCTTCGGGACGATGAACTTGTGGTCCGGCGTGAACACCCCCGGCTCGTGCGTGTGCCCCACGAAACACAGGTGGTCGATCATCGAGAAAATCTCGTCCATCTTCTCGTGGTCGTGGCAGTCCGCGGGCCGGACGTACTCGCGCGTCGGGACCCGCGGCGACCCGTGGATGAACAGGACCTTGTCCTCCACGATCCGGTCCCCGAGGTCGCCCAGGAAATTCCACATCGAGTGGTTCTCGTCCTTCGGCGCTTCCTTCCGGTTCAGCTGCTTGCGCGTCCACTCGATCGAGCGCGCCGCTTCCATGTTGAAGTCGGCCGCGATGAACAGAAGCGCGTCCTCGTGGTTGCCGCGGATGCAGTCGTTGAAATTGCGCGCCCGGAGGATGCACTCGCGCGGATTGGGGCCGTACCCGATCACATCCCCGAGGCAGTAAATGTCCGTAATGCCCTTGGACTCGATGTCCTTGAGGACGGCCTCGAGGGCGTCGATGTTCGCGTGGATGTCTGAAATGATGGCGCGTTCGGGCACGGGAACTCCAGGGAATATGTGGGCGATCATACGCCGCCTGCATTGTAAGGCAAGGAAGCGGGGCGCGCGAGAACGGGAACTCGCCTGCGGGTCAGCGCGCCGCCTTCTCGTTCACCTTCAGGACGTACGCCAGGACTTCCGCCAGCGCCTCGTAAAGCCGCGGCGGGATCTCCGCCCCCACATCCAGCGCCGCCAGCGCTTCCACAAGGTCCCGGTCCGGGCGCACCGGCACGCCATGCTCCTTCGCCAGCGCCAGGATCCGGTCCGCCAGGTCGCCGCGGCCGCGCGCCACCACCCGGGGCGCGTGGTCCGTGCCGGCGAGATACCGAAGAGCAACCGCGACGCGGGGATCGGTCATGCGCGCACGTCCAGGCCGCTGGCGTCCATCGGGAGAACGGGTTCGAACGGGCCATCGGCGAAGCGCACTTCCGGGCGCAGGCCCAGGCGGACGAGCGCCTCCGCGAGCCCATGCCGGTCGCGTTCGAGAAGGCGGCGGGACGCCGGGGAAAGCGCGGCGAGCGTGACGGAAGCGGCGGCCGCGGTGAGGCCGACGGCGACCTGCACGGGGCCGAGCCGGGACAGGTCGAGAGTGACGACGATGCGCGACGGCCCATCCGGATCGGCGGCGCCGCGCGGGCCGCGCTCCACCCGGCCGACTCCGAATTCGGACCGTCCGTCGCGCACCCAGCCGATGACGAAATACGAAACCCCGTCCCCGCGCGCCGCCGCGTCGCCGTTCAGGACCTGGATCGCCCGAGCCGCTTCGCCCAACGCGCGGCCGGTTTCCAGCAGCGCGAGCCCCTCCCGTGCTGCGGGAAGCGCCTTCAGCGCGGCGGATGCCCTGGCGGCCGTTTCAGGGGAGGCCTCGACGAGCGCGCGGAATTCGGCGAGGCCGCCCAACAATTGAAGCGCTGCCGCCGTCGCGCCCTCCGAGGCCTGCAGCAGGAAGCCGGCGGGCTTGCCCGCGATCGCCGCGGCAGCGCGGCTCACGATTTCAGCGGCGTCCGCGGGCGGGACTTCCCCGCCGTGAACCCGGACGGCCCCCGGGGTCGCCAGCGCGGCCAGACCGCGCGCCGCGGCGGGATCGACGCCGAGCCCGCGCGCGGCCATCCATCGCGCCGCCGATTCCTTCACCGGGTCGCCCCCGGCGAAGGCGCGCACGGCCGACTCGAGTTCCAGGGACAACGGCCGCGGCCCGGCCGCACCTTCCTCCGCTTTCGCCGCCGCCGCGGGCCGGATCTCCAGCGTCAGCGGCTCCGTCGATTTCACCGCCAGCCGCACGCGCTCCCCGATTTCCAGCGGCAATGCCGTCTCGAGGTCGAGCGAAGCCCCCAGCACGCTGAGTCGGAACTTTCCCGCCTCCGGCGCCGCCACCACCAGCGCGTCGAAGAGCGACCCCGCCGCGAGCTGCGCCAGCGCCGCATCCAGCGGCGCCCGCGGGAACGCCAGGCCGGCCGCCTCGATCACGCGCCCTTCCCCCGCAACCCCAGGATCATCTCGACTTCCCCGCGCTCCAGGCCCGTGGAGGCGGCGATCTCCGGCGCGGATTTTCCTTCGTCGCTGAGGCGATGGATTTTCTCATGAAGCGGGTTCGCGGGGCGCGAGGGGGACGGCGACGGCGCGGAAACCTGCGGCGAGGCCGTTAGCTTCTTCAACTCCTCGATGCGCGCTTCCGCCCGCGTCAGCAGCTCGTTCAGCACCCGCACCTTCGTGTCCAGCCGCGCCACCGTCTCGCGCGAGAATTCCTGGAGCTGCACAAACAGCGCCTCCATCGAGTCCCGCGCTTCGCGTTGCCCGCCGCCGGCCGGATTTTCCTTCGCGCCCAAGTCCACCCCCCTCTCGCGCCGCTTCATTTTCGCCCGCTGCACCAGCATCAGCGCCGACAGGATTCCCATCCCGAGGAAAATCATCCACGACCCGTCGGGAAGAACGGAAGCCATGGGGGAAGTGTACCGCGCGGGGGTTACTTGACCGCGGGTTCGAAGGTGGACTTGTTGTCCTTCCACCAGGCGGCCCATTTCCGGGCGGAGCGGCTGCGGGCCACCAGGGAAGCGTCAGGATCGTAGTCGAAGGCCTCGCCGATGATCGCCCGAAGCGCACGGGCGGCTGGAAACCGGACGCGCGGATCGGGGGAGGACAGGTGAGGGAGGAGCACGCCGATCCCGGCGGCGCTTCCCAGCCGGGCCAACGCGATGGCGACGGGCGCCATGGAATCTGTGTTGATCGATTCCAGGTGGGCGTAGATGAACGTTATGTCCTTTTTGCGGCCGCGCGCCGCCAGGGCGCAGAGCGCGCGCTCGACGCAGGACAGGTCCAGCTCGGGTTCATCGACAAGATTGCGAAGCCGGATTTCAACGCGATCTCCCGGGATCTGCAGGGCGATCGCCGGGAAACACTCCGGGAGAAAACCGGTGGTGCGGATTTCACGGGCATCGAACGCGTCCAGCCCTTCCACCTGATCGCCCATCGATGCAAGCCAGACGGCGGCCTGGAAGCGGGCGATGGGAGAACCGGCGAGCAGCGCCTGGAGGCCTTTCCGCGCGTCGACAGGCCGGAGCCGCGCGATCAGGTCCGCCTGTTCTTCCCGGACGTAAGCGTCCAGGTAGGCGGCCGACGGGTGCGATTCCATCAGGGCTCCCCTGGAATCCTCCCGGTCCGCATAGCTGTCCGCAAGGGCGTCGCACGCTTCCGCGTCGAGGGAAACGCCGGACACGACGGAACCATCGAGACGGAGGCGCTTCTCGCGAATCGAGCGGAGAAGCGGTTCGCGCTCGCCGAGCCGCCAGAGGAGAACGTTCGCGCCCTCTTCGCCATTTCCCCCGGCCCGCCGAAGGGCCGCTTCACGCGCTGGCTGCACCGCCGCGGAAAGGGAGGCGAGATCTTCCCTGCGGGCGAGTATTTCAAGGGCCTGGTGCTCATCGAGCGCGAGCGCGGCCTGGACAGTCGGGGCGTCGAGCCACATCCCGGGAAGCTGCAGGCCATAGATCATGCACTGGAGATCCTTCCCGGCCCGGGCCTTGATCCAGTCCCGCATGCGATCGTCATCGACATAGGACCACCACCCGCGTGGCACCTCGTCGGGCGATTCCCACGAAGCGAGCCGGACGAAGGACTGGGAGCCGGACATCGAGGCGCAAGGGCGGACTTTCCAGTCCTCGAAAACGGACTTCATCCGCCGCGCGATTTCGGGGTCGGCGCCTTCCTTATTCCGGTCGTAGTGTGCGATGACTTCCGGGCCGATCCCCCTCAGCAGCGCTTCAGCCGCGTCGCGTTTCTTCGCGTCGTCATTGCCGAGTTGCAGGATCGTCCGCCGGATTTCCTCTTCCGGCGTCTCTGCGTACGCCCTGGAAACGAACGCGGCGGCCACGAGGGCCGCCGCGAGGAATGTTTTGACGCAGTGCGTCACGACTAGAGCCGTTCCACGATCATCGCGATCCCCTGCCCGCCGCCGATGCAGGCGCTGGCGACGCCGAACTTCTTGTTCCGGCGCTTGAGTTCGCCGAGAAGCGTGATGATGAGGCGGGTGCCGGTCGCGGCCAGCGGGTGGCCGATCGCGACGGCGCCGCCGTTCACGTTGGCCTTGGCCCGGTCGATCCCGAGCTCCTTTTCGACCGCGAGGTATTGCGCGGAGAAGGCCTCGTTGATCTCGAAGAGGTCGATCTGGTCGAGCTTCAGCCCCGCCCGCTCGCACGCCTTGCGGATCGCCGGCGCCGGGCCGATCCCCATGATGCTCGGGTCCACGCCGACCGTCGCCCACGACACGATCCGCCCGATCGGCGCGAGGCCGTCCGACTTGGCGCGCTTCGCCGTCGCAATCACCACCGCCGCACCCGCGTCCACGATCCCGCTCGCGTTGCCGGCCGTGACCGTCCCTTCCTTGCCGAACGCGGGGTTCAACCCCGCCAGCTGCTCGAGCGTCGTCTCCGGCTTGATGTGGTCGTCCTTGTCCCACGTCCCCTTTTTCACCGGCACCGGGACGATCTCTTCCTTGAAAATCCCGCTCTGCACCGCCCGCGTGCCTTCCTTGTGGCTGCGAAGCGCGAACTCGTCCTGCGACTGGCGCGTGATCCCGTACTGCTTCGCCAGCTTCTCCGCCGTCTGCGCCATGTAGAGCCCGCAGAACCCGTCCATCAGGCTCACCATCAGCGAATCCTCGACCGCCGGCTGCTGCCCGAGCCGCAGCCCCTGCCCTCGCAGCCCCCGGATCACGTGCGGGCACTGCGACATATTCTCCATCCCGCCCGCCACCGCGATCGTCGCCTCGCCAGCCAGGATGATGTGCGAAGCGCTCACAATCGACTGGATGCCGCTTCCGCAGATCCGGTTCACCGTCAGCGCCGGCACGCTGTTCGGGATCCCCGCCTTCAACGACGCATGCCGCGCGCCGTAGATCGAGTCCGCGCCCGTCTGCATCGCGTTCCCCATCACCACGTGCTCGACCGCCTCCGGCTTGACTTTCGCCCGCTCCAGCGCCGCCTTGATCGCGTGCGCCCCGAGTTCGTTCGCGCTCACGTCCTTGAACGCCCCGCCCCCCGGCGTGCCGACGTATTCGGCCATCGCGGTCCGGGCGCCGGCGAGAATGACGAGGTCTTCGGACATGGATGTCTCCTGGAAGTGGCGTTCAGGGTGTGAAGTGAAGGGCTTGAGCGTAACTCCGCCGCCGCGGGGCGTGAATGAAACTCTGAGGCGAATCAGCAGTACGGGTACCATGAATCCCGATCCGCCAAAGCGACGGTTCAATTCTTCCTCATTGGCGTGCGCCCGAATCGATTCGGTCTGGAGGTTCACCCGTTGCGAGTCCTGCTGCTGCTCCTCTTCCTTTCCCAACTCTGTTGGGGCGACGAATCCCGAGCTCAACAGTTGATTCATCAACTGGACGACGAGTCCGCGGACCGGAGAGATGCGGCGAGCGAAGAATTGAAGAAAATGGGTGTGGAAATCCTCCCGCTGCTTGAGGAGGCGAT
>JAIOPR010000154.1 GCA_021413805.1 Planctomycetota bacterium | reverse complement strand
ATGTCGCCGGAGCAGGCGTCGGGGAAGGCGCGCGACGTGGACGCCCGGAGCGACGTCTACTCCCTCGGCGCGGTCCTCTACGAATTCCTCACGCTCGAGCCGCCGCACAAGGGCGACTCCCTCGCGGCACTTCTTCGCCGCGTGACGGACGAAGACCCGGTGCCGCCCCGGAAGCTCGCGCCACGGACGCCGCGCGACGTCGAGACCCTCTGCCTCACCGCCCTCGCCCGCTCCCCCGAACGCCGCTTCCCCACCGCCGGCGCCTTCGCCGACGACATCGAGCGCTTTCTGCGCCGCGAGCCGATCCTCGCGCGGCGGCCGTCGTTCGCCTACCGGGCGGCGCGGTGGACGCAGCGGAACGCTTTCCTCGCGACCGTGCTGGCCCTGCTCTGGTTCGTCGGCGTTCCCGGCGCGATCGCCTCCGTCCTCCGCCGCGGCCGCGCCACCATCCGCGTCACCGACGAGGCCGGCGCCCCCGTCCCCGGCGCCGTCGTGACGCTTCGCGACATCCGCGCGGCTGTCATCGGCTACGAGGCCGCGTTCTCCCTCCGGGCCGGGAGTTATGCCGTCCACGTCGAAGCGCCCGGGTACGAGGAAGGAAAGGACCTCGTCGAGATCACGCGCGGCGGAAAAGCGACGGTCGCGGTGCCGATGAGGCATCTCAAGGGGCGCTTCGACCTTGAAGTCGAGCCCGCGGGGAGTTCGGTGTTCGTGGATGGGGCGGAGGTCGGGTCGAAGCTGGTGAATTTCCGTCCGGACACGGGGGATCACGAGATTCTTGTCCGCAAGGAAGGATTCCACGACGCGCGGCTGCGCTGGTCGGCGCGCAGCGGGGAAACGAAGAGCGGTTTCTGTTCGCTCGCGCCGGCCGTCACCTGGTCGCGCCGGGCCCGCGCCGCGAACAGCGAGTTTTTCGTCGCGGGCGACCTCGACCGCGACGGGCGGCCGGACCTCGTCTACCGGTGCTTCGGCCAGGTCTGCGCGCTCAACCCCTGGAAGAACGAGGATCTGTGGATCCAGGAGCTGGGCTCGACGACGGCGCAGTACGAGTCGTGGGCGGACCTGGACGGCGACGGCGTACTCGATTTCGTCGCGACGCACAGTGATGACAAGGCGCAGTACCGGTTGACCGCGTGGTCCGGCGCCGCGGTGGCCGGGGCGCGCGAGCCGCGGAAATTGTGGGAGATCACGGAAGCGCCGACGGGGGCGACGGAGGAAGTCCAGCCGATCGCGGCACCGCTGCTCGTGGACCTCGACGGCGACGGGCTCGCGGACGTGGTCCAGCCGTCGAGGTGGAAGGACGTGGTGCCGGCGTACTCGGGGAAAGACGGGCGCCTGCTCTGGTCCGCGAAAGTGGAGGGCTGGCCACTGGCAGCTGTCTCCGCCGGCGGGTGCATCGTCGTCCCGACGCCGCACGCGGTCCTGGCCTTCGACCACGCCGGCGCCACCGCATGGCGGACCCCGCTCGAGATGGGCGACCCCGAAGTCCTCCCCGACCTCGGGCGCGTCCTGATGAACGGCACCATCCAGGGCATCCCGGCCTACGCCGCGGCGCCGCTCGACGACCTCCCCGGGGACGACCTGGTCCTCGTCTGCGCCAGACCCGGCGGCTACGCGACCGCCGCGATTTCTTCGGCCGATGGCCACCTCCTTTGGGAAACCGGCGCCGCCACCGAACGCGCGTCGCTGGACTCCCGCGGCCTCCTCGACGCCGACGGCGACGGCGTCCCCGAAATCCTCCAGCCGCTTCCCCACCCCACACCCAACTCCAGTGCGTTCGCGATCATCGACGGCCGAAGCGGCCGGACGCGCTATTCGCTCACGACGGGGGGCTCCACGTTCCTCGTCGCCTTCCCGAAGAATGCCTCTGCCATGGAAATCGATGGGCCCCGTCTCCGGGTGCACGACGCGAATGGCGGCATCCTGCTCGACCTGAACCTCCCGGCGCCCCCATCCAGTTGCCCGGCGGCTTATGACTGGGACGGCGACGGCCGCACCGAGCTCGTGGTCGGCTGCAAGGATTCGAGCGTGAACGCGTTCGACGTCTCGGGGCGGCCTGTGGGGTCGTGTTTTCTGGAAGCGCCGGCCACGCGGATGGCACCGGTGGGGGATGTGGACGGCGACGGGTTTACGGACCTGCTGACGCGGGGTGGTGGGCCGGCGTTGCTGTCCCCGGCGCGGACGGTGTGGCGGCGGCGATCGGTGTCGCCGGTGATCGCGCGGCCGCTCGTGGCCGACTTCGACGGGGACGGGGCGCCGGAAGCCGCGGTCTGGGCGGAATTCAAGCCGGGCGCCGAACTGGCCGTGCTCGATCCGCGCACCGGCGCAATCCGCTGGAGCGCTCCCGGCGCGAACAACAACGCGCCGATCGCCGTCTCCGCAGCCGGCGGTGGAGCGGACCTCCTCGCGACCGGCCACATCGGCAACGACTGGTGGCTGCGTCTCTTCTCGGGACGCGACGGCGCCGTCCTTCACGAACTCAAGATTCCCCCCAGCTACGTTTCCCCCCGCGCCGCCGACATCGATGGCGACGGCGTTGCCGAATACCTCGTCGCCTCGTGGGGCGAAGCGCCTCAACTCCAGGCGATCGATGCCCGCACCTGGCAGCCCCGGTGGACATGGACCGCAAAGGAAGAGGGCAACTGGGGCTCGTGGTTCGCGCCGATCGTTGCGGAGCTCGACGGGACTTCACCGCCGGAAGCGATCGAAGCCTTCCACAACGGCGTCCTCGACGTGTTCAACGCGGCCACGGGCGAAGTGCGCTGGTCGAAGAAACCCTCGTCCCGCCTGGAGGACGCGCCCGCGGTCGTGGACTGCGACGGCGACGGCCTCCCCGACCTCGTGCTCACGCTCTTCGGCGAGGGCGACGCCCGCGGCGACCTCGTCGCGTTCCGCGGCCGCGACGGCACGGAAATCTGGCGCGTCCCCGGCGCCGAAACCCACGGATGCCCGCCCCTCGTCGCCGACATGGACGGCGACGGCAAGCCCGAAATCCTCGCCGGCACCACGTGGCGCGGTCTCCTCTGCCTCCGCACCGACGGCTCTGTCGCGTGGTCCTCACCGGTCCTTTCCCTCGGCGGCCGCCCCTTTCCCTCCATCAGCCCGCTCGCCGTCCGGGATCTCGACGGCGACGGCAAGCCCGAAATCCTCGCCTGTTACGTCGATGGGGCGCTCCGCTGTTTCGGTGGCCCCGACGGCGCACTCCAGTGGACCTTCCGCACCCGCGATCCCCACCTCGAGGGCGGCCCGGCCCCCATCGACGTGGACGGCGACGGTCTCCTGGAAATCCTGCTCGCCGCGAACGATGGGTATGTGTATTGCCTGAAGTCGCTGAAGAGGAAATAGGATGCGCTGGGAATCGGCAGAGGCGGGACGTCCACCGCACGCCCTCCGGCTTCTTGACGCCGTTCCGCCGGATGCCTAACGTCCCCATGTGAAGAAACTCCTGCGCGGCATCGTCGAATTCCGCCGGAACGTCCGGCCGGGCTATCGCGAGACATTCGCGCAGCTGGCGCTCGGGCAGTCCCCGGACGCGCTCTTCATCGCCTGCTCCGACAGCCGCGTCGTCCCGAACCTCTTCGCCTCCACCGAGCCCGGCGACCTCTTCGTCATCCGCAATCCCGGCAACCTGATTGCGCCCTGCGGCGCCGACGGCCACTCGGTCAGCGACGAGTCGGAAGCGGGGGCGATCGAATTCGCGGTGGAAGGGCTGAAAGTGCGCGACGTGATCATCTGCGGCCATTCCGACTGCGGGGCGATGAGGTGGCTGACCGGGGAAGGTCCGTCGATCCCGGCGCCGCACCTCGACGCCTGGCTGCGCCACGCGAACCCGTGCCGGGACGCGTTCCGGTCGGGGACCCGCATGCCCGGCGAGTGGAGCCCCACGAACCACCTCTCGCAGCTCAACGTCCTCTGCCAGCTGGAGAACCTCCGTACGTATCCTGTCGTCCGGAAGGCCATCGCCGAGAAACGCCTCGGCCTGCACGGCTGGTATTTCGACATCGCCCGTGCCGAAGTTCTCGCCTACGAACAGGACCGCGGAGCGTTCGTGCCGATCGACGAAGCCGAAGCGGAGCGGATCATGGCACGCCTGGACGATCGCTAGATCGGCAGGAATCCCGCCTGCCGCGCGTCGTCCTTGATTTCCGCTTCGTGACCCGGCTACGATCCCTTTCCGAAATCGCCGTCAGGAAACGAGGGATCTCTTTCATGTCGCTTCGAACGCTCTTTGTTTTCGCCGCGCTCGGTCTCGCCGTCTCCACAGCGGGCGCCCAGGACTGGAACGGGGCCACGTTCAAGCAGGTGCGTGAAGCGACGCCCTGCATCCGGAACCGGAACACCTGGTCGCAATCCGGGATCCTCTTTCGAAAGACCGCTGCGGGTGGCTGGGTTCTCACAATGAGCCAGGCGGTGGAGAAGCAGGAAACCGTGGATGTCGTGTTCGGGATGGGGACGGAAACCGAGCGGACGCTGAAGGGCACGGTGGTGGCGCGGGGAGACAACGAGACCTTCGCGTGCCTGTGGATCGAATGCAAGGACCTGCCCGAGGCGTTGCCGATCGGCGCGCGGCCCGAATTGAAGGATGGCGACGATGTCTTCCTCCCCGGGTACAGGTACGAGGTTGACCGGGACGGCCCGAAGACAAGCGCGCCCATCCGGCTGGCGCACCTGAAGTTCCGGCAGGTCGCCCGCGACCTCAACGGCGCGCTTTCCAGCGGGACGATCGAGGGAGAGGCGAATCCCGGCCAGTCGGGCGCGCCTGTGATGACAGCGAAAGGCGAAGTGCTGGGGATCTGCGACGCCAGGCCGACCGGGGGCAGGGTCCTGACCGTGCTGACCCCGGAGTCGATTCGCCGGTTCTTCCGGCGGCACATGTCCACCATCACCAGCGCTCCCTCCGCCGTGACCCGGGAAGACATGAAACTCCAGGTGCACGTCGCGCTCTTCGATCCCCTCGAACAGCTTCATGACCTCACGTTTCTCTTCATCCGCGAATCGCAGGTCCCGGCGCTTTCCCCGCGAACTCCCTGGAAAGAACAGACCCGGGTTTCGGCGGGGATGGAAGAAGTGCCGCTTCGCATCGACAGCGACACCGCGTCGGCGTCTGCGGACGTGCGGTTCGTGAGGAACATCGACGACGCCCAGAGCGTGCGTATTCTCTGCCAGCTGAAGCTCACGGAAACCGACGCCGCCGAGTACTTCACCCTGCCGCTGACCTTCGACGTCGCCTTCGCACCGGACCCGCTGCCGGAGCCGGCGCGCCCGGCCGCCGAAGTCCCTGCTTTCGACCTGTCGCTTCCGTCCGAGCTGAAAATCGGGCGAAGTGCCGGGTGGCGCTGCGTGACGGGCGAGCTCCTGGTGTCGCCCGACGGTGCGGCGGTGTACGTGCTGGACCTTTCGCAGGGAAGAGCCGTCCGGCTGGATGCGGCGACGCTGAAGATGACGGGTGAATTTCCCGCGGCGGGAGTCGTGCGCTGCATGGCGCTCACGCCGGACGGAAAGACGCTCGCCGTGGCGGGATTCGACCCGGCGGAACCCAGCGACAACTCCAACCCGGGAGTCACGATCGTGCAATTCGTGGCGACGGACACGATGAAGGTCACGAAGGAGATTCGCACGCACGGACGTCCCGCTGCGGTCGCCGCTTCGGCGCAGCACATCGTGCTCACGTTCGAGAACCAGGGCGGGAGCATGGTGATCATCGACACTCAACGGGACGCCGTGGCCAACGTGGAGCGGACCGGCCCGTGGTCCTTCGTCCGTCTCCACCCGGACGGGACTCGCGTTTACATCGGGGACCGCGGGAGTTCGCCGGGCGACTTCCGCTGCCTGCCGCTGAAGCCGGACCAGCGCCTGTCCCGGTTTGTCAGCTATGACTCCCGCTACCACGGCGAGCGCCCGCTCGGCGACGACTTCGAGATTTCCCCGGACGGGCAATTCATCGTGGGGTGCCTGGGAAGCGCCCTGCGCCTGTCGAAGACGGCCATCGAACGTGATGACATGGAGTACGTTGCGGGGATCGAGCGCTGCTGCAGCATCGCCTTCGCGCCCGGGGCGACCTCGTTCCTCACCGCGAACCGGGATGGGTTCATCAAGCAGTACGATTACCCATCCTTCAAACTTCGCACGTCCGTCAGCCTCGGAAAGTGGTGCGCGAAGATGCTCCTTGATGGCAAGGGGAAGCGCCTCATTGCGACGGTGGCGTCGATCCAGAAGGAGGAATACAGCTACGGTCGCAATCTCCCGGTGTGCGACCTCGTGGAAATCCCGCTGGAGGGAAAATGAGAACAGCCGCCGTCATGGCGTTCCTGATGGGGCTGGCTATGAGCGCCGGCGCGGACTGGTACACCGCGACGTTGACTTCCGCTGCAGACTCGCTCGGCGTCGAGGTGGAACTCGACAAGGTACACATCGAGTCGTCGATCGGGATCTTCGACATCGATGGCGCGAAAATCCGCCGCCTCGAGGCCGGCAAGGACAGGCAGGCGATGAAGCTCGCCGACGGCACCGAGCTCACAGGAAAGATCGTCATCAAGTCGATGAAGGTGCGGTCCTCCTGGCTGGGCAGTTTCGAACTGCCGGACAAGATCCAGTTCGTCCTGGATATCAAGGGCCCGGCACCCGTGGCGGGCGAGGTTCCCCCGGAGCGGCCTCCCGCCGGGAAGCCCATCGTGCGCCTTGAAACCACGGACAACGACCATGTCCAGGGAACGCTCGATTTCGAGATGCTCGAGATCAAATCGGTCCTGGGCACCTTCAAGGTCCGGATGGAAGACGTCGGCCGGATCACTTTCGACAATTCCAGGATCATGGTCTGGGTCAAAGGCGACCTCCGCTTAGGGGGCACGACCCCGCAGGCGAAATGGCCCGTCCTGACCGAAAACCTGGGAAGGATCGAAGTCGCGCTGGAGAAAATGCGGGACCTGAACCGGGTGAACTCACCCGAGAACAATCCCGCGGGAACGGTCAAGAAGCCTCTCCCGATGCCCGCGAACGCACTCCGTCGCCTTTCGTCCACCAGGGCGCTCTCGTGCTTCCACGTTTCCCAGGACCGGAAGACACTCCATGCCCTGGACCTTTCCGGCCCGAAGCTGCTGGTCTTTTCGCTGGAATCCCTCACGCTCCAGTCCGAATTCCCGCTTCCAGCCGGCACGACATCCCTTTGCTTCGATTTTGCCGGCAAGACCGCCGCCTCGTGCGCGAGGGACGTGGTCTCGATGATCGAGCCCGAAACCGGAAAGGTCACCCGGTCGTTCCGCGTCGAACTGGCTCTTCACGACGCCGTCCCCGTCGGCCCGGATCTGCTTCTCGCCTCCATGGACCAGGAGGGCATGGCCGCCATCGTGCCCAGCAAGCAGGCGATCGTGAGACGCTTCAATGGCGAACGCGCCGGCGCGTTCCGCTTCCATCCCGACGGGCACCGCCTCTACGCCTCGGAATTGACCGTTCACGTGCCCGACAACGCCACGGCCGAATCGCTCGGCATCGTGAGGCGCCGAACGGCGTTCAACGCGACGTTCTCGGTGTTCAGCGACGACGGGCTGATGGCGGTGACGACAGAGGGCGCGGTGCTGCTTCCGGGGAAGAGCGACCTGGCGGACCTGAAGGAGATCGGGAGAGTAGAGCCGCACTGGGGCGCGCTTTTTTCTGGCGACAAACTCCTGGTGTTCACATTTGCGGGATTCATGAAGACGTACGACGTGAAGACGTTCCAGATCACGGGAAGCACAGCGCTGGACTTCGTGGCGGGGTTCGCGGTCGCGGATCCGGCCGGGAAAGTGCTGACGCTCTACGGGAAGACGGCGAAGACCGAAGGGTGCCCGAATTCGATCCCCTACGACCGCACGCTCCCGCCGGGGGATTTTGTGCAGATTCCGGCGCCGGAGTAGCTTCGCCTTCGCCCACCGCCCCTGAACGCCGTTAAGCCGGCGCCACCACGAACCGGTCGCGCCCCTGCTGTTTCCCCTGAAGCAGCGCCTGGTCGGCGCGGTCCACGGCGCTTTGGAGAGATTCATCCGGCCTGATGGCTGCCAGGCCGATGGTGACGGTCAGAGTGATGAACAGGTCGGAGTCCTGGCCGGTGTGGAATGCGGAGCGCCGAATCGACTCGAGAAGGCGCTGGGCCAGCGCGGCGACGCTGACGGATTCGTGCACGAGGAAGAGGCCGAGGAATTCCTCTCCGCCGTAGCGGACGAGGTAGTCGCTCTGGCGCAGGCACCCGGAGAGGCAGGCGGCGATGTGTTTCAGCGCAAGGTCGCCGACCGGGTGGCCCCAGGTGTCGTTGACGGACTTGAAATGATCGACATCCATCATGGCCAGCCATGGCGTGGAGTGCAGGCGCGGAGCGTCCTTCCGGCGCAGTTCGAATGCGTGCTGGAGGCCGTGCCGGAGCGGAAGGCCGGTGAGCGCATCCATGTGGGTCGTCGCGGTGCTGATCTGCTGCCGGAGAGTGTTGAGCAGCTGGACCAGTTCGCTCTGGCTCCGCTCGTAATCCCGGAGCTCATCGGGGTGGGAGGGATTCCCTTCGAGCAGCTTGACGCACATCGAGCGCACGGCGTTGTGCATCTCGTGATGGATCCGGTCAATCCGCACGGTCAACGGTGCGTCGAGAGCGTCCAGCCTCACTCGCACCCGATTCAGCCATCGACCAAGCCGGCACAGCTCCGGGGCATTCGCACTGAGCATTTCTTCGCCCGGGGATTGCCGGAGAAGCGCACACCGCAGGAGCTTCTGGTTCCAGGCCAGGTGTGCTTCCACGCCCCGGTCAATACCGTCGAGCAGGTCCTCGAGCAGGGCGGTTTCTGAGGGAGGCGGGGATGTCATGCTTCGGCTACCAAGGAGCGAGCCAGACTACGGGGGGCGCGGGATCAGGAACTGATGGAAATCATAGCCCGATTCGAAAGACGACGACAAAGGGTTTACCTCGTCCGCGTGGCGAAGCGCTTGTTGTCGCCGCGGAAAATCGGGCTACGATCGTCCTCGCATCCGGTCCGGGAACTTCCCCACACCCACAGCTGAGCAGGATTCCCATGCCCCTCACCATCGACGACATCCGCGTCACCACACCAACCGTGGCGAGCGTGACACAGGAGTACGCCGCGCTGCACACCGCGCTCGACAAAGCCACGACGGCGGAGGCCCGGATGGCGGCCGTCAAGGCCTGGGACGATCTCCGCCGACGCCTCGAGACCTGGAACTCCCTCGTGGACCTGCGCTTCAACCAGGACACCGGGAACGCGGAATTCAAGAAGGCACGGGAGTTCAAGGACGGGATCTCCCCGAAGCTGACCGACCTCGAGGTCACGTTCAAACGGAAACTCCTCAACGCCTCGTACCGGCCCGAGCTGGAGAAGCGCTTCGGCCCCCAGGCGTTTGCGTTGTGGGAAGCGGACGTGATGTCGTTCGACCCGGCGATCGAGGGGTCGCTGGTGGCGGAGTCGAAGCTGCAGGCGGAGTTCGGCGAGCTGGCGGCGGGGGCGGTGATCGAGTTCGGCGGGGAGAAGCACAACCTGTCGAGCATCGTGAAGTTCCGCGAGGACGCGGACCGGAATGTGCGCCACGGCGCGGAGATGGCGCGTTGGAAGTGGTTCGCGGACAACCGGCCGGCGCTGGACCGGATCTACGGCGACCTGGTCAAGCTGCGTCACTCGATGGCGCAGACGCTGAAGTTCAAGGACTACATCGGGCTGGGTTACAAGCGGATGAAGCGCGTGGACTACACGCAGCAGGACGTCGAGCGGTTCCGGGCAGAGGTGCGCGAGCATCTCGTTCCGCTGTGCGTGGAGTTGCGGAAGCGGCAGGCGGCAGCGCTGGGCGTGGACCGGCTGATGTTCTGGGACGACCAGGTCCAGGACAAGCTCGGGAATCCCGCGCCGCACGGCGACCACGACTGGATGGTCGAGCGTGCGAAGGAGATGTTCGACGGGATGGGGAAAGACCTCGGCGACTTCTTCCGGCTGATGGTGGACGGGCGGCTGACGGACCTGAAGAACCGCGACCGGAAATCTCCCGGCGGATTCTGCACCTCGTTCCCCACCTACGGCGTGCCGTTCATCTACGCGAACTTCAACGGCACCAAGCACGACGTCGAGGTTTTCACGCACGAGATGGGCCACGCCTACCAGGGCTACCGCAGCCGAAACCAGCCGCTGACGGACTACCTCTGGCCGACGTACGAATCCTGCGAGATCCACTCCATGGGCCTCGAGTTCCTCTCCTGGCCGCACATGGAGAAGTTCTTCGAGAAGGACGCCGACCGGTTCCGCCGCATCCACCTCACGCAGGGACTCCTTTTTATCCCGTACGGCGTCGCCGTGGACCACTTCCAGCACCTCGTCTACGCCAAGCCGGATGCAACGCCGGCCGAGCGGCACGCGATGTGGCAGGAGGTCGAGCGGATGTACCTCCCCTGGCGCGACTACGGCGACCTGCCGCACGTCCGCGAAGGCGGCTTCTGGCAATCGCAGCGCCACATCTACCTCAGCCCGTTCTACTACATCGATTACACCCTGGCGCAGACGTGCGCTCTGCAGCTCTGGGTTCGCTCTCAGAAGGACCCGGCGGGGACGCTCGCGGCCTACAACGCGCTTTGCTGCCGCGGGGGCGAAGCGCCGTTCCAGCAACTTGCGAAGGGCGCGGGACTGGTCTCGCCGTTCCAGGCGGGATGCCTGCGGGATGTGGTGGCGACGGCGCGGAAGTCGCTGGGGGTGTAGCCCGTGAATCCCAGCGCGCGGAAATGACGACCCATGCCTGCGGATAACCGCGAACGCCGCGTCGTCACTGTCCTCTTCTCGGACCTCGCCGGTTTCACGCGGATGAGCGAGTCGCTCGACCCCGAGGAAATCGCCGACACCGTCGATGCGCTCTTTAATCGATTTCGCCCCTTGATCGAGCGGGAAGGCGGGACGATCGACAAGTTCATCGGCGACGCGGTGATGGCAGTGTTCGGCGCGCCGGTCGCGCACCGGGACGACCCGGCGCGGGCGGTGCGCGCGGGGCTGGCAATGCAGCGCGAAATCGTCGCGTTCAACGCCGCCCGCGGGGTTGACCTGCGAATGCGGGTGGGGATTGCGACGGGGGAAGCGCTCTGGGGAAGTGTTGCCGGGGCTCGAGACTCGGCGATGGGCGACGCCGTCAACGTGGCGCAGCGGATGGAATCGAGCGCGGTGCCGGGAAGCGTCCGGGTCTCGAGGTCCACCGAGCGTGCGGCGCGCGGGAATTTCGAGTTTGCCGCTGAGGGGACGGTGGCGGTGAAGGGACGCGAAGCGCCGGTGGAAGCGTTCGCGGTGAAGGGCGAAGCGGCCGCGCCAGCGCTGGAGGCCGACTCCCCGATGGTGGGCCGCGCCGACGAACTGGCGCGCCTGACCGCGGCGATCGAAACCGGGAAGGGCGGGTTCTTCGTCCTGTCAGGCGAAGCGGGGACGGGAAAGAGCCGCCTTGCGCAGGAATTCCGCCGGGTCGCCGAAGCCCGCGAAGGAGTGTGGGTGGCGGCGGGGCGGGCGCTGGAAGCGGTGAAATTGCCGCTGGTCGCGTTCGGGGACATCGGCGCCGGCAACATTGCGGGCTCGCTCGCCGCCGCGATTTCCGATCCCGTCGAACGCGAGAACATCGCGCACCTGATCGCGATCTCCCTCGGCGGAACGGTCCCCGGCGCGCGCGTCGCCAATCTCGACGTCGCGCGCATGGCCGACGAAATGCGGCGAGCCTGGGCCCTCTGGATCGGCGCCCGCTCCCCGGCCGTCCTGATCGTCGAGGATCTGCACTGTCCGACGAAGGAACCATCTCGCTGCTCGAAACCCTCGCGACCGCCCTGACAGGTCGCGGGACAACGATCGTCGCAACCGCCCGGCCCGGCGCCCGCCTTCCGGCCGGCTACGCGGAAATCCGCCTCGGCGAGCTTTCCTCCGCTTCAATCAAGGTCCTAGCGGAATCGGTGCTCGGGGCGCCCCCGAGCGGCGAACTCCTCTCATTCCTCACTGAAAAAACCGCCGGCCATCCGTACTACCTGGAAGAGCTCCTCCGCTATCTCCGCGACGAACACCTCGTCGAAGGGTCCCCCGCCCGGCTGTCCGCTTCGCTCGGGCCTCTTCCCGATTCGCTGACGGCCCTGCTCACCGCACAACTGGATGCCCTGCCGGCCGAAGCGCGTCGCGTGATGAAAAGCGCGAGCGTCGTGGGGCGCACGTTCTGGCTGCGGCTCCTGGAGCGGCTCGTCGAGCGCGAATCTGCGGACGCCGTTGAGGTTGCGCGCCGCCGCGACATCGTCATCTCGCAGGACGCGTCGCTTCTCCCCGGCGACCCTCAGTTCTCCTTCCGCCACGCGCTGCTCAAAGACGCCGCGTACGCCCTTCTCACGCGAAGAGAACGCGCACGGCTGCATGGCCTCGCTGCCGGCCTTCTCGAATCGCGTGTCGCCGAAGGCGGGCGGCGCATCCGGGCGCTGGCGGCGCGGCATCGGGAAGCGGCGGGGCAGCCGGCCGAAGCGGGCGCCCTGTGGCTCTCGGCCGCACGCGAAGCCGCGGACGCGCACTCGTCGGCCGAGGCGTACGAGTACGCGCGCGAAGCGGAACGCCTCGCTCCCGGCCCGGAATCCGCCTATGCGTCCGCCCGGTCCCTGAACGGACTGTCCCGCAACTCGGAGGCCGTCGCTGCGGCGACCCGCGCAGAGGCCGGCGGCGGCGACCTCGCGACGGACGCCCGGCTGCTTCGTTCCCGGGCACTTGTGGCGATGGGACAGTTTGCGCCCTCGATCGAAGCGGCGCGTGAAGCGGCAGCGACCGCGACGGGCGAGCGGCTCGCCCGGGCACTCACACAGGAGAGCCTGGCGCTTCGCCTCGTCGGGAAACTTCCGGAGTCGCTGGATCGCGCGCGCGCCGCCCTGTCAGCGCTCGACGCTCCCGAGTCGCCTCCGGCCCCTGAACGCGACCGGATCCGCGTCGAGGCACTTCTCGCCATCGCCCGCACTCACCGCTCCTCCGCCGCGTTTCCGGAAGCCGAGGCCGCCGCGCGGGAGGCACTCGAACTGGCCGTCTCCCGTGGCGACGCCGCCGGCGAGAACGTCGCCTGGGGAACGCTCGGCGACCTGCACCGCACCCAGGGCCGGGGAGAAGAATCGCTCCGGTGCTACGAGCGCGTCCTTCCCTGGCGCCTCGCCATGGGCGACCGGCGCGGCGCGGCCGTCTGCCGGTCGACGATGGGAAGCGCCTGCAACACGCTCGGCAGAAGCGACGAAGCGATCGCCCACTACCGGGAGGCGCTTCCAGTGTTACGCGAAGTTGGAGACAACTTCAACGCGGCGTGGTGTCTGCAGGGAGAGGCGCTGGCCATCGGGAAATCTGATCCCGCACGGGCGGCCACCCTGCTTGACGAAGCGGCGCGGGCTTTTCGCGATTCGGGCTCCCCGGCCGGGTTGGCCTCTGTCCTCCACATCGCCTCGCAGATCCGTTTCCGGCTCGGGGATTTCCCGGCGGCTCGACGGCTGGCGCTCGAGGCCGTGGAGGAATTCCGGAGAGTCGGTGAAAAGCCATCGCTGACCGTCGCGCTCAATACGCTGGGCGCTGCATTGCGAGCCACGGGCGACCTGGACGGCGCCGCGAGGGCGCACCGCGAGTCGATCGACACTTCGCTCGATCCGCGGGTCAGCGCGGCCTCCCACGAAGAACTCTCCGTGACGCTCGAAGATTCGGGCGACCTGGCCGGCGCGATCCGGGAATGCGAGGCCACCACCTCCCTTACGGAACGCCGCGGCGATCCGAAGCACCTGGCGGGATCGCTCGGGCGCCTCTCTTCCCTCATGGCCCTCACCGGTGCCCATGCCGCTGCCGAAGCACTCCTCCGGACCCGCGCCTCCCTCCTCGG
>JAIOPR010000153.1 GCA_021413805.1 Planctomycetota bacterium | reverse complement strand
CGTTGTCGGCCTCGTCGTACGCGTTCCCCGGCGTGAAATGGAACGAGCCCATGATCTTCTCGTCGAAGAGGATGTCGAGCATCGGCTTCTTGATGAGCGGGTGGAAGCCGAGGGAGAACTCCCCGACGTACCGGGCGCCCTCGTCGCTGTCGAGAATGTCATTCAACCGCTTGGTATCGGACCCCGTCGCGTTCACGATTTTCCCGTTCCGGAACTCGAGGCGGATATTTTCGAAACGCGTGCCGAAGTAGAGGGTGGGTGTATTGAAGTGGATTGTCCCGTTGACGGAGTTTTTTACGGGGGCGGTGAAGACCTCGCCGTCGGGGATGTTGCGGTCGCCGACGCACATGATGGCGGGAATGCCCTTGATCGAGAACGTGAGGTCGGTGTCGGAAGCAGGGCCTTTGAGGCGCACGATGTTCGTCCGCTCCATGACGGCCTTGAGCGGCTTCATCGCTTCGGCCATCTTCCCGTAGTCCATGGTGCAGACGTCAAAGTAGAAGTCCTCGAACGCGCGGGTGGACATGCCGGCCTGTTGTGCGAATGAAGCGGTGGGCCAGCGGAGGACGCACCACTTGGTGTTGGTGATGCGGCGCTTGAAGTGGACGGGCTGCATGTAGTGGGTCTGGTACCACTGCATGTTTCCGTTGGGGACATCGCTCATTTCCGAGACGTTGAAGCCGCCGCGGAGGCCGATATAGGCCTGGGCTTCCTTCATGAGCGCGAGGTCGGCGGCGCCCTGGGCTTTCCAGGTTTCCTCCCGGCCGTTGACGAGCAGGGCACGCGTGACTTCGTTCTGTCGGACGTGGACGAGGGGGATGCCACCGGCGGCGGAGATTTCTTCGATGATGGTGCCGACCACGTCCGAGGGGATGTCGAAAGCTTCAAGCAGGACTTTTTCGCCAGGCTGCACGCGGCAGGAATAGGTCACGAGGATCTTCGCCAGTTTGGCGACGCGGGGATCTTTCACAATGGCCTCCTGGGAAATCGGTGAACAGGCGGACACGGACGAATCGCCAATGTAGGAGTTGGAACGAACGAGGACAAGCGAAGGCGTGCCGAGCCCGGGAAGGGCATTTTCCGCCGGGGTGCGGAATTCGCCGCTGGACTTCAGGCTTGTTTAGAGCCGATAAATGGCTCAAAATGCTTACCTTGCCGAGTTCACCCGCCACCGCGGAACCCATGCCGCCGCCCCCCACCACTTTCACAGACTTCCAGGTGCAGGTCCTCCTGGAGCGGATTCTTCGTCGCCCGCTCTGGAAGGTCAGGCGCGAGGGGATGGTCTACATGGTCTACACGACGGCGCACGAGGCTCCCGTGCCGGTTCCCCACCCCGACCTGGCCGAGAGCATGTCCAACGGAAACGTGCGCGCGACCAACGGGTTGCAGAAAGTCCTGCTCGCCTTCCAGAACACAGGAATCCCCGACAAGGAAGGCAATGACATCACCGGCCGCGTCACCCCGCCGCCGAAGACCGCCGGGTTCTCAATCTTCAAGCTCTTCGGCAACAAGAAGAACGGCAACGGCCAGCCGTAGCCGCACGGTCGCCACCGTGATCGGTTGCTGAGATGCTGATGGCCCTCGGGCCGACTCCGCCCGACCCGCGCGGATTCTTGTCACGCTCTGACTCACATATTCCGTCGAGTTGTGATCGCGCTGGTCTGACCGCTTTCGGATCGGCCGCAAGCTTTCGGCAACGAAGCATGAGAGCGTGAGAAACAGTCGCCCGCAGGCACGCGGCGCCGGCCCGTCCGGCGCGCCTCGAAACAACCAGATTTCACTCCGACCACCTCTCGCGCGCCGGATCGGCTGGTGTCGCGGGCCGTAGGGCGAATGTTTCTCACGCTCTCAGTTTGCGTTGCCCGCTTCCGCCGCTGCGGTTAATCTTTTTCCGCCATGAAGGCCCGCAAACCCACGAAGAAGCCCGCTCGCAAGCCGAAGACCACCGGACGCCCGGATCTCGCCGCGCTTCTGCTTGAGATCAACCGCCGGTGGCTCTCCTGCCTCGACCCGGCCGTCCTCCTCCCCGAAATCGTGTCGTTCATGCGGACGTTCTTCCGCGTGTCCGACGTGACCCTGCTCATGCTCGACCACGAAGGCCGCGAATTCGTCCAGCACCTCGCCAGCGGCCCGCATTACAACAAGCTCGACCGCAAATTCTTCCAGCGCATCCGCACCGAGGGCGTCACCGGATGGGTCGCTTCCCACCGCAAGCCCCTCATCGTCAACGACACCACGAAGGACAAGCGCTACGTCGGCGACTCGACCGTCATCAAGGCCGAACTCGCCGTCCCCGTCATGGCCGAGGGCCGGCTCCTCGGCGTCCTCAACCTCGAGTCCTCGAAGAAGAACTGCTTCAGCAAGGACCAGGTCAAGCTCCTCGAGATCATGGCGGCCCAGTGCGCCATCGCTCTGCGCAACGCGGAGATTTACGAGATCGAGAGGCGAAGAGCGCAGCAGTGCGAAGCGCTGTACCACATCTCGCGCATCGGCGGCGGCGTGCTTCCCGCGATGACGGTGCTTCAACGCGCGGTCGAGGTCATCAACGGGCTGCTCGATTGCTTCTATGTCGGCCTCTTCCACGGCGACTACGACCGTGAAGAAGTCGTGCTGGTCGCGCAGCGGGCGAAGGGCGAAATCGACATCGTGCCCGGGGCGACGCAGAAATTTTCGGTCGGCGTGATCGGGTACGCGTTCCGGCTGGGTGAGACGGTGCACGTGCGCGACGTGGCGAAAAACGAAACGTATGTCGCGCGGATCCCCGGCGTCCAGTCCGAAATCTGCGTGCCCATCCGCATCGGCGACCGCTGCCTCGGCATCCTCGACGCGCAGTCGCAGAAAGTGGACGGGTTCGCCCCCGACGAAATCATGTTCCTCGAGACGGTGTCGCGTTTCCTCGCGCCCGTCAGCTCGACCCTCGAGGTCGGCACGAACCGCACCTGGTCGCCGATGCCGTAGGCCCGACCGGGCCCTACCTCGCCAGGAATTCCTCAACGACCGCGGCGAAGCGAACCGTCTGTTCGGCCCAGGGCATGTGCCGGCACTGCGCGATCGTGCTCACCGACGCGCGCGGGCCGATCTTCGCCGCCGCGGCGCGCAGCTTCTCGATCGAGACGTGCGGGTCTTCCTCGCCCGCGACGAACAGCATCGGGCAGACCGTGCGTGAGAGTTCGGTGACGCCGGGAAGCGGCTCCTTCGCGTCGGCGTACTGCCGGGCGAATTCCATCGCGCCCGGCGACTCCATCCACTCGACACTGCGGTCGTAGTGCCGCTTCGACTCCCCCGCCGGAGGCTGCAGGAAGAAAAGGCTCTCGCGAAGCCGGCGCTGCGCGTCGAGGGTGCGCGGGACACCGGCGGCCGGCGTCCGCAGGAGCCGGGCGCGGGCTTCTTCGTGCGGCTCGCCCCACGCCGTACCGACCGTCACCAGCCGGCGGACGCGTCCCGGGAATGCGTGCGCAAACGCCGCGGCCACGTAGCCGCCGTGCGAATGGCCGAGAACGTCCACCGCTTCCAGCCCCAGTGTCGTGATGATCGAGGCGATGTCGTGCACGTCGCGGTCGAGCCCGACGGGCTGCCGCGTCCGGCTCATGCAGCGGCCGCGCAGGTCCAGGTACACCAGGCGCCGGTTCGCCGCGAGCGCCGACATTCCGGGGTGGAACGCGCGGTGGTCGAAATCCGGGCCGCCGTGAAGGAGCAGAAGCGGGCTGCCCGTCCCCTCCTGCTCCATCCAGAGATTCACTTCGCCCGCCCCGCGGAAACCGCGCTCGGCAATCGGCGCGTAGTCGCAGGCGAAGAAGAAACGCCCGCCGTCATGGAATCCCTTGCCCGGCGCCGTGGGCGGGCGGGATTCGTGCTTTCCCGGCGTGTTGGATGTGCTCATCAGTATTTCGGGCAGGCGATCCGCCGGCAGCCAGGTGCCAGCCCGCATTCGCCGTGGCACAGGCGCGAAGCACTCCAGGGCTGCCACATACCGCCGGCGTCCGATCGTAAGCGAAGGGTGGGTAACGGGATTCGAACCCGCAACGTTCAGAGCCACAATCTGATGCTCTAGCCAGGTTGAGCTATACCCACCGTGAGGGGCGGGAGTTTAGCGGAGGGTTGCGGAAGCGGCAAGGACTCGTGCGAGCGCGTGAAACATTCGAGCGCCGTCGGCGGTCGGACTTCGCTCCGCAACGCCGCCCAAATGCCTGCGGCGTTGCTTCGCTCGCCCCGACCACTCGCCGTCTCTCGAATGTTCCACGCGCTCGGGAGGACATCATGGGCGACAAAAGGGTGGCGGCGAAGCCGCCCGGTTGAGGGGCCCGTGAGGCTGGAGACAGCGCGAACAGCTACAGTTGATTCCGACGAACATCGACGTTCTGGTGTCGGCGGACCATGGTGCGCGGGCAAACTGGGAGCTTGCCGGGAAATTGGACCTGTCGAAATTCATCAGCGACGTGCGGTCGGGGCGAGCGCACGAATGCCGCGCTTCAGCCGCCTGCACCCATCCCGTGTATCAGAGTTTCTTCGCCTTCGCCGGGTCAGTCTCCGCAGGGAAAATGTCGCTGTCGTTCCGCCGCGGCGTCGCCTTGAAAATCTCCGGGTACAGGCGCTGCATGTACTTCTCGAGCGTCACGTTCGTGGGGCCGAAACGGTTGTGATACATGTAGTACTCGAGGTCGTACGCCATCCGGCTCGCGTCCTGGTAGCGGTTGTTGACGTCGCGCTGAAGCGCCTTGTTGAGGATGCGCTCGACTTCTTCCGGGATCTCCGGGTTCACGCGGCGCGCCGGCGGGATTTCCTTGTAGACGACGTTCTCGAGGATGATCCCCGTGTTTTCGCTGCCGAAGAGCGTCTGCCCGGTGAGCAGCTCCCACGCGACGATGCCGAGGGAGAAAAGGTCGCTTCGCCCGTCCGTCTGCAGGTACTGCGCCTGCTCGGGCGACATGTACTGCGCCTTGCCCATCAGGACTTCGCCCTCCTGGTTTTTCATGAGGTTGCGGGCCTTGGCGATGCCGAAGTCCGTCAGCTTCACGAACCCCTCGGTCGAGATCATGATGTTCTTGGGCGAAATGTCGCGGTGGACGACGTTGAGCAGGTTGCCCGCGCGGTCGGTCTTGCGGTGCGCGTATTCGAGCCCGCGGCAGACGCGGGAGATGACGTATGTGCCGATCTCGATCGGGAGCTTCAGGCGCCGCTCGTAGTGGCGGTTCATGAATTCCTGGAGGTTCACGCCCTCCACGTACTCCATCGCCATGTAATAGATCGAGCCGACTTTGCCCATCTGGTAGATCTGCACGATGTACTGATGCACCAGGTCGGCAACCAGCTTCGCTTCGCCGATGAACATCTCCACGAACTCAGGATCGTTCGACAGCGATTCCTGGATCGTCTTGATCGCGACCGTCTTCTCGAATCCCTCGGCGCCCGAAAGAACCCCTTCGTAGACAGAGCCCATCCCGCCCTCCGCAATCTTGCGGATGAGCTTGAACCGGACCTTGTCGTTGATCTCCTTGAGATCGCTGGAAGCGGGTTTCTTGCCGAACATCGGGATGAGATTCCTCTGAAAGGGAGAGGCTGCCAGGTCGCCGGGCGGGAATGCTACCGGGGGCGGGCGGACCGCGCAAGCAGGGGCGCCGAAATCCGCTTCATTTCGCGCTTGCCCGTCCGGTCCGGGAGGCGCAAAATCCGAGGGTCCCCAACGGAGACTTGCCCCATGCGCCGACTCGTCCTGGCTGCCTCATTCGTCCTCGCGATCGCTTCCCTTTCCCGCGCCGCCGACTGCGACGCGTGCATGCCCGGGCAGATGTGCGTGCGCCACGGGAAGGAAAAGGACGAGGCGCTGAAGGCGTTTGCGAAGGAGAAGTCCAGCAAGGACCCCATGAAGCGCAAGGCGGCGCTGGACAAGCTGGGCAAGCTGAACGACCAGCACATGAACGCGCGGAGCGTGGATGTGGCGAAGGCGATTGCGGACATGCTGGACGACACCGACAGCGGGATTCGACTGGCGGCGCTCGCCTTCCTCAAGACGAACCAGGAGATCAAGACGTCGAAGGAGGAGATCGGGAAGCTCCTCGGGAAAATGATCGGGAAGATCTCCAAGCCGAAGCCCTCGGGGAAGATGGCCTCGAGCCCCGCGGCTCTCGAGTGGCAGAACACGTTCGACATGAGCAAGGAGTGCCTCGACGGCCTGGGCACCTTTGGCGGGGAGGACGTCGTCGATTATTTCGTCAAGGCGATCGACTGCGACAACATCATGTTTGCCTCCGAGGCCGTGGACAAGTCGGCCGGAATCCACAGCAAGAAACTCGTCAACGCGCTTCTCGAGCGGTTTTCTTCCGCAGTACCGGCCTCCGACGAGGACAAGAAACACCTCATCGGGTGTTGCGCCAAGGCGTTCGCCGCCCAGACAGCGTTTATCGAGCCGCTTACCGACGACGCAACCGGGTGGCTCAAGAAAGCCCGGGCCTGGTGGAAGGACAAAGAGGACTCCTACGACCCGCCCAAAGACGGGGGCGACGGGAAGTAAGGTTCCCGGCGAGTTTCCTGCCCGGCCGCGGCGTCTCTCTGCCGGCACCTTCGCATCCATTGCGATCCTCCACCGCAGTGCCTTGCTTCGTGGACACCTCCGGCTGCCCCCCTTAGAATTCGCACCTCTTTTCCATCTTCCCTTCCCACGCTTCATCGCCGAGGTCCCATGAAAGCCGTCAAGCCTCCTCCCGCCCCTCCCCGCACCCCCGTCGTTGACTACCTCTTCCGCGAATCCCTCGATGAAATGGACCCGGACACGGGCCTCCTGGCGCGATGGGAAGAAGACCGGCAGGGCGACCACATCATCCTGATCGCGAGCGAGTCGGTGGCGCCGCGGGCGGTGCGTGAAGCGATGTCCACGGCGTTCGCGAACATTTATGCCGAGGGGTATCCGTCGAACCGGCTGGCGCGGCGGGAGTCGAAGCGGTCGGACGACTTCGAGCGGTTCCTGGCGTATCACAGGCGGTACGGGGATCGGAGGTTCTACAAGGGGACGGAGTATTCGGATTTCGTGGAAGTGCTGGCGCAGCGGCGCGCCGCGGAGGTTTTCGCGACGAAGGAGTTCCCCGCCGAGAAGCTCTTCGTGAACGTGCAGCCGCTTTCAGGTGCGGCGGCGAACAACGCGGTGTACGAGGCGTTCCTGAAGCCGGGGGACGCGGTGGTGGGGCTGAATCTTTCGCACGGCGGGCACCTGACGCACGGGAGCCCGGCGAACCGGAGCGGGAAGCGGTACGCGGTGACGTCGTACCACTTGATTCCCGAGACGGGGCTGCTGGACTACGACGAGATCGCGCGGATCTGCGGCGAGGCGAAGCCGAAGCTGCTGATCGGCGGCGGCTCGGCGTACCCGTACGACATCGACTGGGCGCGTTTGCGGGAGATTGCCGACTCGTGCGGCGCGATCCTGCTGGCCGACGTGAGCCACCCGGCGGGGCTGATCGCCGCGGGGCAGCTTTCCAATCCGGTGGGGATCGCCGACGTCGTCTCGATGACCACGCACAAGACCCTTTGCGGCCCTCGCGGCGCAATCCTCATTTCCACCGACGCGGGCCACGCCCGTGCCCTCGATGCCGCTGTGTTCCCCGGCGAGCAGGGCGGCCCGCACATGCACCAGATTGCCGGGAAGGCCGTCTGCTTCGGCATCGCCAAGACTGAGAAATTCCGCAATCTGATGCGGCAGGTCGTCGCGAACACGAAGGCACTCATCAAGGCGCTGACGAAGGAAGGCATCCCGCTCGCCGGTGGCGTCGCGCTCCCGGAGCGCCTCAACGCGCAGGGCGAGAACGACCCGAAAGCGAAGAAGAAGGAACACAACTTCACCCACCTGTTCACGATGGACCTCAAGGGACTCGAGACGAAGACGGGCGTCGCCCTCGCTGGCGACGTCGCCGCCAACATCCTCGACCTCTGCGGGATCACGCTGAACAAGAACACCCTGCCGGGCGACGCAAACGCTGCGAAGCCCAGCGGCCTCCGCATCGGGACGTGCTTCGTCACCCAGCGCGGCCTGACCGAAAGCCACATGGCCACCCTCGCTTCACTGATCGCGAGGACCCTCAAGGAGTGCGAGCCTTACGAGATCGACGGCGGCGCCGGCCCCTCCGGGCGCGCCAAAATCGCTCCCGAGGCCCTTCAGTCCATCCGCGAAGGCGTGAGGAAACTGGCCCACGAGGGACGCTGGGACACCGCGGAAGTCGGGACGACCCGGGTCATCTCCGAACGCAGCGAGACGCCGCTCACCGCGGCGCACCGCGAAGCGAAGGCTGTGCTCGAGGAAAAGGACGGATGGCTCTCCCCTGTTCATTTCGGAGAGCCCACCGCCGAACGCGCCGCCATCGACAAGGGCGCCGCGCTCTTCGACTGGTCCGACCGACCGCTCTTCGCCATCCGCGGCGAGCGCGCCCGGCCTTTCGTCACCGAGGTCTTCGCGAGTTCCACGCGCTTTAACCCCGGCGAATGCGGCCCCGCCGTCCTGCTCTCGCCCTCCGGCGAAACGACAGACGAGCCCGTCCTGATCCGCCTCCCGGAAGGCCCCGGCGGCTCCGACGAGTACTGGATGTTCGACGCGGATGAACGGACGCGGGGGTGGCTGGAAGCGATTTCCGACGGCTACGTCCGCTTCGACCCGAACGATCTTTTTTCGAAGATCGACGGGCCCGTCGCGATCGACGACCTGCGGACAACGCGCCGGCTTGACCGCCGGCAGGTGGCGCTCGGTCTCGCGGGACCGAAAGCCGTCGAGATCCTCAAGAAGGCCGGGATCGTGGCGATACAGCCCGGCAAATGGGCGGCGGGCACCATCGACGGGGCGCACGTGATCGCCGCCCGGCCGGGGGCGAAAGAGTGGTACCTGGTGTTCGTGAAGCCGGACGAAGCGCAGCGGGCGTGGTCGCGGCTGAAGGCGGCCGGCGGGACGCCGGTGGGGGCGAAGGCGCGGGAGGCGGCGAAGCGGGACGAGGCGAAGCCCGACCTGGCAAAGCCGTACTTCATCGGCTGCCGCAAGGTGGCGGCGCCGGCGGCGAAGAAGGAGAAGTTCGTGTGGAAGGAGCACGAGGGGGCGCTCAAGAAGTCGTGCCTGTGGGCGCAGCACCAGGAGAAGGATGCGAAAGGCGCGAAGGGGCGCATGGTGCCGTTCGCGGGTTGGGAGATGCCGGTGCTTTACACGTCGATCGGCGACGAGCACGAGGTGGTGCGGCAGCGCGCCGGGTTGTTTGACATCACGCACATGGGGACGATGGAAGTCGCGGGGCCGCACGCCCAGAGGTTCATCGACCTGGTCACGTCGAACTTCGTGCCGCGGTTGCGGGACGGCCAGACGCAGTACTCCTACGTCCTCGACCCGGACGGAAAGGTGCTGGACGACATCCTCGTCTACCGCCGCGCGTGGGACCGGTTCCTCCTCGTCGTGAACGCGTCCAACGCCGACAAGCTCTGGGCGTGGTTCTCCGGCGTGGCGTCCCGCCGCTACATCCTCGACAACAACCGCCCGGCGCTCGAGATCGAGTCGGACGTGGTCCTTCGCAACCTCAAGGACGATTCCAGCGGCCCGGACCAGCTCGTCGATATCGCCCTCCAGGGGCCGAAATCGCTCGCCATCCTCCAGCGCGCTTCCGATGACAAGGCCACCAAGGTCGCGCTTCGCGACCTGAAGAAATCGGACTTCATCGAGACGACGCTTTGCGGAAAAGTTCCCGTGCTGATTTCCAAGACCGGGTACACGGGGGAAAACACCGGTTTCGAGCTTTACTGCCATCCCGACCACGCGCCGAAACTCTGGAACGGGCTGCTCGCAGCCGGCGAGAAGCACGGGATCCAGCGCTGCGGGCTCGGGGCGCGCGACTCGACGCGCACGGAAGTCGGGTTCCCGCTCTACGGCCACGAGCTTGCCGGTGATCGCGAGATCATCCCGTTTGAAGCGGGATACGGGGCGTTCCTGAAGCGGCACAAGCCGTTCTTCGTCGGGCGCGACGCGATGATCGCCCGCGAGGAGGCCTCAAAGGTCGCCGTGGTCCGCTTCAAGGTGAACAGCGACAAAGCCCGCGCGGTGCGTCCGCACTACCCGGTTGCGAATTCGAAGGGGCAGAAGATCGGCGAAGTGACGAGCTGCACGCTGGTGGGAAAGGCGCAGCTCGGGATGGCGCTGATCGACAGGCGCTTCGCGAAAGACGGCGGGCAGCTGGCGATCATCCCGCTGGCCCGCGAGGAGGAAGATGGCGGGAAGAAGTCGAAGGCGAAGAAGGACGAGAAGCCGGCGGTGGAGAGCTGGGTGCTGCCGGAGTACGCGACGATCCTGGAGAGGTTTGTGCAGGGGCGGGCGGAGGTGGAGGAAGAGGAATAGACGTCATCGGGCGCATCAGAAATCACGGGCCGCGGAAAACACCGCGGCCCGTTTCGTTTTCTTAGCGGCCGCTGGATTTCTCGGGTGTCCTGCCGATGACGAGATCCTTCTCCCAGAGCTCTCCCTGGCGGATCAGGGTGACGACGACTTTCTGCCCGGGCGAGCTCCGTGCGAGAAAATCGCGCAGTGAAGAGGCCTTCACCATCGGCGACCCGCCGATCTCGACGATGATGTCGCCTTCCTTGATGCCCGCGCGTTCGGCCGGCGACAGCTCGGTGACTGAATTGACGATGATTCCGCCGTCGTAGCCCTGGCCGCGAAGCTCCCGCGGCTCCGCGTCCCCGACCTGCACGCCGAACCAGGTTCGCGGCCCCTTGTGCAGCCCCTGGACT
>JAIOPR010000221.1 GCA_021413805.1 Planctomycetota bacterium | reverse complement strand
CGCGCCGGGTCGGCGGCGAGCTGCTCCGAGGCTCTCGCCGACAGCCGCAGCCCCGCGCCCGTCGGGCGGTCGGGGAACAGGCGCCGGCGGATCTCGGCGGGGCCGTCGCGAAGAGACTGTTCGAGCTCTTCGACGGTCTCGCACGGGTGGACGTTCATGGAATAGGCGAGGCGGAAGACATGGCCACGGGCGGAGATTTCAGGCATAGGACAGCCATCCTATGAAATCGGGCGCCCCGCGGGCTTCTTCTTGCCGAAATCCACGGTTTTCGGCATTCCCCCCTTGATCGGGATCGGCCGCCCGCCGGCATCGACGGAGACGTAGACGACCGTCGCCTCCGTCACCTTGACGGTCACGCTGGGGTCGGCGAAGCGCTGCGCTTCCACGCGGACTTTCACGGTGACCGAGGTGCGGCCGATGGACTCGACTTCGGCGTAGAAGCTGACGACGTCGCCGACGTAGACGGGTTCGGGGAAGACGATCTTGTCCATGGCGACCGTCACGAACTTGTGCGGGCCGACGCCGCGCGCCGCGACGGCGCCGGCCATGTCGATGTAGGAGAGGATGACGCCGCCGAAGATGGTGCCGTGGCCGTTGGTGTCTTTCGGGAGGAGAATGACGCGGATCGCGGGGTCGCGTTTCATGGCTGCACCTCGAAGACGGGCGTGGAGTCGATGGGTTCGACGAGGAGGAGGCTGCATTCCCACCGGTCCCAGTATCCCGGCGAGCATTTTTTCGCCTGTCTCCACGGGGCGGGGTCGTGAATGCGGTACTCGCCACCCTCGGCGCCGACGACGACGACCCAGTGCGAGCCCGGCCGCCGGTCGCCGAATGCGAGGTCCTTGTCGGGGATGCAGACCACCGGGGCGCGCCCCGCGGCGAGGCAGCGGTCGATGTCGTCCCGGCGAGGCAGCCTCTGCACCCACTTCCCGCCGCTTCGCAGGAAAATCTCCCCCACGTCGCGCCGGCACGAATCCACCAGCGTCGCCCGCGCGCCGCACGCCAGCGCGACACGGCCCAGCCGTCCCGGGCCGATCCCCCAGCTCTGCAGCATCGACGGCAGAATCAGCCGGTGCTTCTCCAGGTCCTCCAGCTCCGCCGTGATCCGCGCCGCCTTCAGCGCCATCGTCACCGCGGCCAACCCGCAGCCGCAGTTCGGCCCCTGGCGCACCAGCGGCACGTCCAGGACGAAGTCGGCGGGGGCGGCCATGACTACTTCGAAGCGACCGCGCGCTTCCCGCCGTTCTTCTTCTCGGCGACGGCGGTCGGCCAGGTCAGCCACCGGTGATATTTCGGGGAATCGCCGCGGACGAGCTTGAAGAATTCCGTCTGGATTCTCTCGGTCACCGGCCCGCGCTTTCCTTCGCCGATCACGCGGTCGTTGATCTCGCGGACGGGCGTCACTTCGGCAGCGGTGCCGGTGAAGAAGACTTCGTCGGCATGGAAAAGTTCGCTCGGGGCGATGTCCTTGATGGTCAACGGAATGCCGAGGTCCTTCGCGAGCCGGATGACCGAGTCGCGCGTGATACCGGGGAGGATCGAGCTGGAGAGATCGTTCGTGAAAAGCTCGCCTTCCTTCACGAAGAAGACGTTCTCGCCGCATCCCTCCGCGACGAGTCCGCGGTGGTCGAGCAGGATCGCTTCGTCGTACCCCCGGCGCCGCGCGTCGTTGCCGCTCAGGATGCTCGACAGGTACTGCCCGCACGCCTTCGCAGCGGCCGGCAACGCGTCCGGCGCGAATTTCCGCCACGCGCTGTACACCGCGCGGATCCCTTTCTCCAGCCCGCTCGCCCCGAGGTACTTCTCCCACTCCCAGCTCGCCACGTACACCTCGGTCGGCAGCCCCGTCGCGTGCAGCCCGAATTGCCCGTACCCCCAGAACGCCAGCGGCCGCAGGTACGCCGACTGCAACCCCGACGCCGCCAGCGTCTCCAGGCACGCGTCCTGGATCTGCTTCCGCGTAAACGGGATCGCGATGTCGTAGACCTTCGCCGAATTGAAGAAGCGGTCGATGTGCTCCTTCAGGCGGAAAATCGCGGGACCGCGGTCGGTGGCGTAGGCGCGGATGCCCTCGAAGACGCCCGTGCCGTAGTGGAGGATGTGGCACATGATGTGGACCTTGGCGTCGTCCCAGGGGATGAGTTTGCCGTTGGCCCAGATGGTGGTGCTGTGCTTGTTCATGGGCGCAATCCTACGACGCGAGCCGGGCGCTGTGAAGAACTGCGCGGTTACAGGTACGGCGAAAACAGCTTCGAAAGCCCGTCCCGGAGACGCACCAGACCCGAACGCCCGTCCATTTCCTTGAGCGTCACCTTGCGCCCCTTCGCAACCAGCCCGTCGAAATGCGCTTCCAGGACCTTCACCAGCCCCGGGTCGTAAGCCTCGACGTTGTATTCGAAATTGAGGCGCAGGCTGCGCGGGTCGAGGTTGGCGGAGCCGAAGAGCGCCCATCGGTCGTCCACGAGGACGAGCTTGGAGTGATCGAAGGGGGCGGGGGTGTAGGAGACGGCGACGCCGGCCATGAGGAGTTCCCAGAGGTAGGAGCGGGTGGCCCAGGCGACGGGGCGGTGGTCGCTGACCTCGGGGAGGATGAGGTGGACGCGGACGCCGCGGAGGGAGGCGGCCATGAGGGCGTGGCGGAGGCCCTGTTCGGGGATGAAGTAGGGCGTCACGATGCGGATCGATTTCTGGGCGGTCTGGCAGGCGCCGGAGAGGACCCAGTAGATGCGTTCGATGTTGGCGTCGGGGCCGGAGGGGATGCCGCGGGCGAGCGACGTCCCGGCGGGCGCGAGCGGCGGGAACCAGTCTTCCCCGGAGAGGGTCTCCCCCGCGGCGAACAGCCAGTCGTCGGCGAAGGCGCGCATGAGGCTGGCGACGACCGGCCCGCGGAGGCGGAAGTGCAGGTCGCGGCAACAACCGGGCCGGGCGGAATCCGCGGCGAGATGGCGCGCGCTGACGTTGATCCCGCCGCTGAACGCGGTCTCGCCGTCCACGACGAGGATCTTGCGATGGTTGCGCAGGTTGAAATGGAGCAGGCGGGACGGCGTGAATCCCATGGGGTCGAACGTGCGGACGAGGAGCTTGCTGTGGCGGAGAAGGCGCTGGAGTTTCGAGAACCACCACCACGAGCCGAGGCCGTCCACGAGCAGTTTGACGGGCACGCCGCGTTTCGCCGCGGCGGCGAGGGCCTCAGCGAAGCGGTTCCCGATCTCGTCCACGTCGAAAATGTAGGTGCAAAGCGCGACGGAGCGGCGAGCGCCGTTGATCGCCTCGAGCATCGCGGGAAACGCTTCTTCCCCGTTCCACAACGGTTCCAGCAGGTTGCCGTCCACCAGAGGCTCAGTGGTGACTTCGTCGCCAAGCCGTGCGAGGGAGTCGAGCGGGCCGACGGCCGAAGCGCGGGCTTCCGCGGAGCAGGCCGCGAGGGCGGCGGCGGCAGCGGCGCGGCCTTTCAGTTTGCGGCGGGCGCGGCGGACGGTGCGGTTGATGCCGAGGACGAAATAGGCGAGGGGCCCGCCGAGGGGGACGAGGATGGAGATCGCGATCCAGAGGGCGGCGGAGCGCGGCTCGCGGCGCCACATGACGGCGTGCGCCGTGGCCGCGGCGAGCAGGACGAATTCGATCGCGGCCAGGATGGCGAAGCAGAGTTGGAGGGCGGGAGGCATGGGGACAGGTTACGCGGTCGCGGGGGGATCCGCGAGGTCGAGGAACGGCAGCCGCAGAGGGCACAGAGAAAAGAGGGAGGAACGGAGAAAACAAAAGGCCTTTTTGTGTTTCTCTCGTGGTTCTCGGCGCTCTCTGTGGGCGCCGTTGCCGTAACCCCCACCTCCGCCTACCGCGAATCGCTTGCTCCCCCGCCTCCCGCCATGCAGATTGCCCCCCATGCGCTTCCTACCCCTCGCCTTCCTGCTCGCACTTCCCTGCTTCGCCCAGGACGTCGCCGTCGATCGCGCCGCGCTGGCGGAGCTGCTTGCAAAGAAAAACCTCAAGCCGGCGGACTTCGGGTTCGATTTCGACCACCTGGCCTCGATGCCGCCGGAATGGGTCTGCTCGCACGCGAGCCTGAAATCGTCCGAGGGACACCTCGCCGTCTTCCGGCGGATCCAGAAAGACCCGGTCACGTTCCCGGATGAAGTCCAGCGGATCTCGAACCGGGTCATCAAGGGCGAGATTTTCGAAGCGCTTCTCGAGGCGACGGACGCAAAGTCGGACGCGGCCGGGTTGCACGCGCCGCCGGAGATCGCGGAGCTGCCGGAAGATCTGCGGCAACCGGTCGCTTCGATTCTCGCGGCGATGGACGCGAAGAACCCGGCGGAGATCTGGAAGGCGATCGTCGCCGCGCGGCCGGCGCTGACGGAGCACAAGGGGGCGGTGACGTACGCAAAGGACGGGATCGTGGTGACGAGCGCCGCGACGCCGGCCGACGCCGCGGCGCGCCTCACCATCCGTTTCGGCGGCGACGACACTTACAAGGGCCCGTGGGCCGGTGCGAACGCCGGCGAAGTCCGGGTGCTGATCGATACCGGCGGGAACGACACTTACGAAGCGGGAGAAGCCGACCTTGCGCAAGGCGGGGCGCAGCAGGGCGGGATTGCGTTCCTCGCGGATTTCGCGGGGAACGATCATTACCGCGGCGGCAAGCAGCCCGCCCAGGGCGCGGCGGCGGGCGGCACCGGCGTCCTCTGGGACGCGGCGGGAGACGATTCGTACGAAGCCGAAGTCTTCGCGCAGGGCGCCGGGCAACAGGGAATGGGAATCCTCATCGACGACGCCGGTAACGACTCGTACACGATCTCCAACTACGGCCAGGTATTCGCCGGCGCCGCGGGCTGCGGACTCCTGTTCGACCGCGCCGGTGACGACACCTACAAGGGCCGCGACCCCTCGTTCGGCGACCCCGTAACTTCCCCCGCCCCGCAGGACCCCACCCACAACGCCAACATGATCCAGGGCGCCGGCTTCGGCCATAACGGCGAACCGTTCGTCGCCGGCGGCTTCGGCATGCTCCTCGACCTCAGGGGCGACGACGTCTACCAGGCCGGCTGCTGGGCCCAGGGCGTCGGCTACTTCAACGGCGTCGGCGCCTGCCTCGACCTCGCCGGGAACGACTCGTACGAAGCGTGGGTCTACGTCATGGGAAGCGGCGCCCACGGCGGCGCGGGGATCCAGATCGACGCGCGCGGCGACGACGTCTACAAGGTCGGCGGCTGGAACGGCCCCGCGATGTCGGTCGATTACGGAATCGGGTTCTTCCTCGACGGCGCAGGCAACGACCAGTACCTCGGCCCCTCGAGCGGACTCGGCACTTCCATCGGCCTCGGCATCTCGCTCTTCCAGGATTCCGCCGGCGACGATCTCTACCAGCCCAAGGACGACCGCGTCGGATTCGGCGTTTTCTACGAGAAAGAGGACTACAACGGGAACGGCACGATCGAGCCTGCGGAGAAGCGGCATTGGGGCGTGTTCCTCGACTGCGGCGGAAACGATCGCTACCCCGCCGCGTTCGGGAACGCCCGCGACTGGAGCAAGTCCGATTTCGCGGGCGGCCTCGACCGCGCTTCGAAATTCCCCGACCTCACCCCCGGCAAAGCCCGCGGCCGCGACGGCAAGGACGTGGACGTCACGGCGAAGAACCGCGAGGACCTCGAGCCGGCCGACCTGCTGAAACTGGTAAGGGGCGACGCGGCGGTGAAGGCCGCGTTCGCGCTCGACCACGGCCTCTGGCACGAGGGAAGCGAGTGGATCTCGAAGGCGAAAGATCCCAAGCCGCTTCTCCAGAAATATTTCGGCCCGGAAGAGCGGACGTACGTGAAGGATCTGCGCGCCTGGCTGACGAAGGAGGAGCTGCCGTGGGCGGAGAAAATCCGCGCGATGAAGCCGGGGGCGAAGGCGGACCCGGCGTGGCCGCGCTGGGTGCAGCGACTGGCGGCGAAGTAGCGGATTACTTGAGCGGTGCGCGCAACTCCGGCTTGAGCATCTGCCCCCACTTTTCGTCGTAGGGGTGCACTTTCGTCGCGGGCCCCTTGTCGTCCACGAGCGGCCGGCCTTCGTTCGCCCACTGGAAAATCGAGCCTTCGAGGTTCGCGACGTTCGTCCAGCCGGCCTTCTTCGCCCTCTCGGCGAAATCGCTCGATCGGTAGCCGACCGAACAGTACACGACGACCGGCGCATCCTTCGGCACCCCCGCCAGCGCCGCGTCCGGCTTCGTCCCGGGCGGCGTGTTCCTCGCCCCCGCCAGCCGGCTGACCTTCCATTCCCCCGGCTCCCGCGCGTCCAGCAGCACCGGCTGGGCGCGCTTCGAATCCGCAATCCACGCCGCCAGGTCCGCCGTCGAGAGTTGCTTCACGTCAGGGTATTTCGCGCGGACTTCCTGCTCGGTTTTCGAAAGGTCTGGGGGCACGGGAGAGCCGCATCCAATGAGGGCGAAGACCGCCACCGGGATCAGCAATCGCATTACCACCCCGGCTTCCGGCCCGGCGTCCGCGGGCCTTCCGGTTCCCCGGGCTTCGAGCGCATGAGGGCCTGGATGGAAGCGCGTTCGGCGTCCATGCGCTTCTCCTCCTCCGTTTTTTCGCGCGGCGGGGCGTCCTTCCGGCCAGCGAGGTACTCCATCACCTTGAGCGCCATGTCGGGGAGGTTCGTGACGACTTCGTCCACGTCGAGCGCGGCGAGCCGCTCAATGTCGGCGGCGGAATCCACGGTCCAGGCGCAGACCTGGAGGCCGCGGGCGTGGGCATCGCGGACGAGCTCATCGGTGACGTAGGAGTGGTGGGGGTGAAGCGCGTCGGCGCCGGCGTCGATGGCGAGCGCGGTGTTCTGCACGGGGCTGGCGGAGTACAGCACGCCGGTCTCGAGCTCGCGGCAGATCGATTTCACCTGCTGCACCGCGCGATGCCAGAACGAGGAGATGCGCGAGCGACCGACGAAACCGCGCTTCACCAGCAGTTCGACCGAGGGCCGAAGCGCCGCGGGGACCTTGATTTCGACATGGAGAAACACTTTCGAAGCAGCCGCCCAGTCGAGGACTTCGTCAAGGGAAGGGATCCGCGGGCCGCCGGGGACTTTGAGGCGCTGGATATCGTCGAGGGTGATGTCGGCAACGCGGCCGACGCCGTTCGAGGTGCGATCCACGGTTTCGTCGTGGATGACGGCAAGGCGGCCGTCGGAGGTCGCGTGGACATCCAGTTCGATCGCCGCGGCGCCGAGTTCGAGCGCCTTGGCAAACGAGGCCAGGGTGTTCTCCGGGGCGAGGTGGGGAACGCCCCTATGTGCAACGATTCTCATCGGAAGGCAAACGACAAACGAAAATGGGAAAACAGAAAAGGGAAAAGTAAAAGGCGAAAAACGAAAAAATAAAACTTCGGCGCGCCCCCGCGTCCGGCGTCTCACCGCAACCGGCCTCGCCGTCCCTATCCCCTATCCCCTATCCCCTGTCGTTGCCGTTGCCATTGCCGTTCACTCGCCGCTGGCCGCACGCCGCTCGCCACTCTCACTGCCGTTCTACTTCCCGCCGAACTCCCTCACAAATTTCTCATAAAGCGCAACGTCAGCTTTAGGACCGATGCACAGCGGCGTACGGTCATGCAACCCCTTCGGCTGAATATCGAGAATGCGCTGCTTCCCATCCGTCGCCGCGCCCCCCGCCTGCTCCGCGATGTACGCGAGCGGCGCCGCTTCATACAGGAGCCGCAGCTTCCCGGCCGGTTTCTTCGGGTCTTTGCGGTCCGGCGGGTAGAGGAAGACGCCGCCCGAAAGCAGGTTGCGGTGAAAGTCGCTCACGAGCGTCCCGATGTAGCGCGACGAATACGGCCGGCCACTCGCCTTGTCCGGCTGCTTCAGGTGCTCGATGAACTTCCGGTCCGCTTCTCCCCAGTACGGCGTGTTGCCTTCGTTCGCGCTGTAGTACTTGGCACGCTCCGGCATCCGGATGTCCTCGTGCGAGAGGCAGAATTCGCCGATCGAGGGGTCGAGCGTGAAACCCGCGACGCCGCTCGCGGTGGAGTAGACGAGGACTGTGGAAGGACCGTAGAGGACGTAGCCGGCGCAGACGAGGTTGTTGCCGACCTGAAGCGCGTCCTCCATCGTCCCGGGGCCGGAGTGGGTCTTGCGGCGGTGGATCGCGAAAATCGTCCCGATCGAGACGTTCGCGTCGATGTTGGAGCTGCCGTCGAGCGGGTCGAACATCAGCACGTACCGCCCCGTCGGGAACTGCGGCGGGATCGGGATCAGGTGTTCTTCCTCTTCGCTCGCCATGCACGCCAGGTGCCCGCCGTGGTCCATCGCCTTGTAAATCCGGTCCTGCGCGAACTGGTCCAGCTTCATCACCTGCTCGCCCTGGATGTTCTCTTCCCCCGCGTCGCCCAGGATCTCGGCCAGCCCGGCCTTGTTGATTTCGCGCGAGATGATTTTCACCGCGACGACGAAGTCCATGAGCATCGAGGTGAACTCGCCGGTGGCGAACGGGAAGCGCGCCTGCTGTTCGAGCATGTGGCGCTGGAGGGTGACAAGCTTATGCGGCATGTGGGTGGGCATGGTGGAGGCTCCGGGGGAGGGCGAAAGGCGAAGGGCAAGAGCAAACGGAAAACGAAAAAGGGAAAATGGCAAAGCAAAAAGGAAAAGGAAAAAACGAAAACCGCCGCGCACGCGTGTGAGCCGCCCTTTTCCTTTTTCGCTTTTCCTTTTCCATTACCCTTTTCTGTTTTCCCCTTTCCGTTTGCCGTTTGCCCTTCGCCGTTGGATTTCCCGCTTGAATCTCCCCTCCCCTCGCCATACCCTTGTTCCTGACGGGGGGATCGAGGAGGACTAAAAATCACATGCGCACTCTTCTGACAGCGGCGTTCCTCGCCGCCATCGCCGGTGCTGTTTCCGCAGACACCGTCTGGCTCAAGAACGGCGGCAAGCTCGAGGGCGTCACGACCTCCATCGAGGGCGACAAGCTCGTCGTCCGCATGCCGAGCGGCACCGTCCGCCTCGACAGGGACCAGGTGCAGAAAGTCGTGCACCGCGCCACCGCGATGGAGGAATACGACATCGCGGCGGAGAAACTCAAGAAGGAAGACGCCAAGGGGCACTTCGAACTCGCCAACTGGTGCGCGGAGAAGAACCTCGGTCATTTCGAGCGCGACCAGCTCGAAGCGACGATCGTCGCGGACCCGGAGCACAAGGAAGCGCGCGAGCGGCTGGGGTTCGAGAAGGTCGGGACGGCCTGGCTTCGGGGCGAAGAGCTCTTGAAGGCCAAGGGGCTGGTGAAGGTGGACGGCAAGTGGATGACGAAGGAAAGCGCTGCGGCGACGGCGGCGGCAAAGGAAAGCAGGCGGCTGGAGAAGGCCCTGGCCGATGCGGCGCGGAAGGCGGAGCGCGAGTCCGAGATCAGCGATGACGAGCGGATGCGCGAATTCTACGAATCGCGCGACCGGGTCCGGGACCGCAGTGATTTCGACGGGCGCCGCTCGCCCCGGGCGTACGGCAGGGACTACCGCGACGAGGATTACTTCTACGCCGGGACGGTCGGGTACTACCCGTACGGTTACTACTACGCGCCGAGGTACTACCCGCGCTACTACGGCGGGTCGTCCATCGGGATCTCATATCACTCCAAGCACTTCTCCGCGTCGTTCGGAAGCGGCTACGGCGGGTATTACGGCGGCGGCTACTACGGCGGCGGGTATTACGGCGGGGGTGGCTACTACGGGGGCGGGTATTACGGCGGCGGTTCCTACCCCTCGTACGGCCCCGTCGGCCCGCACGGCAACAGCACCGGGAACTTCGATCGTGGTGGCCTGGCACCCGGCTACGGCGGGTATCCGAGGTAATCAGAAGAGTTTTTTTCCAAGGGCCGCCGGTATCCGGCGGCTCTTTTTTTGTGCCCGCTTTGGAAGGCTTTCTTTCCCCACCGCTCCGCGGAAAAGGAGCCACTCGTGCAGGGAAAGCGTCGCTAAAAGCGCTTCAGCGCGTCGCCCAGCGGGCACGCACCTTGCGCCTTAGAAAGCCGTCCGGAGGCGACACTCAGGCGGGCGAAAAAGCCCCCCAACACGAGCCTCCCGCGGGTGGATGGAGCAGGACCTTCCCGCACGGCCCTCGAGCGACCCCCCGGACGAAGGTCAGGGACTGCGGCGGAACCGGAGGACGTGACCGATCCGTCGTGGCGACTTGGTCGGGGCGCGCGTCCTTCGCGTGGACCGGGCCGAAGAGGAAGGTTTGTGAAAGCCCTTCGGCCGGCGACGTGCGCCCAGCGGTGGAGTGGATGCGGGTGTTGGTGACCGTGCACGTCAGGGGCGCTGGAGATCTAAGTCCGGCGCAGACGGGACGTAGGAGTAGGAGTCCGTGAGGACCGCACCGCTCTCCGCGTTGTACCGGCCGCCCTTCGGGGCGGTTTTTTTGTGAGTGGCGTGAAGCGCCCGCGGGACTTCAGCGAGGCCGGGAGAAAATCCTGCGGGGCGGGCGGAGTCGGCCCTCCGGCGAAAGGCCTCATAGCAACCATCACCGGGCCGACGCAGCTTGTCCCCAGGATCTTCTCTCGGGCTCAGCGAAACAGCCGCGGCAATGCCAGCACCCCGGCGATGATGGCGCACCCGATCACGGCGAGTACCGCGCCGATCCGCATCCACGCAGGCCATCCCGTCGGCAGCGTGTCTTCGCGAGAGAGATACATCCCGCACGCCGGGCACCGCTCGGCGTCGTCGTAGATTTCGGCGCGGCAATGCGGGCATGGCGCGGTCTCCCCCGAGTCCTCCTCTTCGGGATACTCGGAGTCCGCGAAGTCCTCGTCGGGTTCCCAGGCCATGCGCGGACTGTATCCGACTTGGACTACGCGAGCATCTGCAGCTCGCACAGCCGTCGGTACAGGCCGCCCTTCGCCAGCAGCTCCTCGTGTCTCCCCTCTTCCACGACCTTGCCGTGCTCGAGCACGACCACCTTGGAAGCGCGGCGGACCGTGGCGAGGCGGTGGGCGATCACGAGCGTCGTGCGGCCCATGAACAGGCGCTCGAACGCCTTCTGCACGAGCGACTCGGACTCGGCGTCGAGCGCGGAGGTCGCTTCGTCGAGAAGGACGATCGAAGGGTCCTTGAGGAAAACCCGGGCGATGGCGATGCGCTGGCGCTCGCCTGTGGAGAGGCGGATGCCTCGCTCGCCGACGATCGTCTCGTAGGTTTTCGGCAGGCGGTCGATGAACCCCGATGCCTGGGCGGACTCCGCCGCGGCGCGGACTTCCGTATCGGTGGCGGTGGGGCGGCCGAAGCGAATATTCTCGGAGACCGTGCCGCCGAGGAGGAAGACGTCCTGCGGGACGAAGCCGATGGTGCCGCGGAGGTCGGCGAGCCGGAGGGTGCGCGTGTCCTGCGCGTCCACCAGCACGCGGCCGGACTGCGGGTCGTGGAAACGCAGGAGCAGCGAAGCGAGCGTCGTCTTCCCGGCGCCGGAGGGACCGACGAGCGCGACAAGGTCGCCGGGCGCCGCGTGGAGCGAGACGCCGTCGAGGGCGGGCCTTTCGGCAGTCGCGTACGTGAACCGGACGTCCTCGAACGCCACTTCCCCCAGCGCACGGCCGAGCGGTTTCGCATCCGGTGCGTCCTCGAGCGCGGGCTTCGTGGCGAGGATTTCACGCAGCCGCGCGGTCGCGCCGATCGCCGACACAAGGCGCCCGTAAAGCGCCGTCAGCGACACGACCGAACTCCCCACCGCCATCGTGTAGAACATGAACGACGTCAGTTTGCCGGGCGACAACTGGCCCCGGAGCTGGAGCGTCACGCCGTACCAGACGACGAGCCCGATCGCGCTGAAACCGAAGAACCGGATGCACGCGTGGAAGATTCCCCAGAGCACGGCGCTCTTCATCTCGATGTTGAAGAGCTGCATGAGCTTCGTGGAGTACCGCTTTCGCTCCTCCGGCTCCCTCGCGAAGGCCTGCACCGTCCGGATCCCCGAGAGCGCTTCTTCTGCCGCGACGTTCGCCTCGGCCTGCGACTCGGTTTCCTTCTCGCTGACTTTCTCGATGCGGCGAGCGAAGAGGACGGCGGTGGCGGCGAGGGGGGGGATGATGAGGAGCATGACGCCGGCGAGGCGGACATGGATGAGGACGAGGAGGGTGAGGGCGCCGACGACGGTGATGGTGCTCTGGAGGCCGTTGACGAGGTCGCGGGTGAGGACGGAGCCGAGCGTGGCGGTGTCGGCGTTGAGGCGGGAGAGGAGGTCGCCGGTGCGCTGGGTGTCATAGAACGCGGGGGTCAAAGTGAGGAGATGGGCGTGGAGCCGGTCGCGAAGGTCGCGGAGGAGCTGGGCGGCGACGGACTGGAGGATCCACGATTCGAAGAAGTCGAGGACGGAGGCGACGGCGAAGAGGCCGAAGAGGCCGGCCATGTAGAAGCGCAGGTTGCCGAGGGACTTCTGGACCAGCACGGCGTCGGTGGCCAGCCCCGCGACGCCCGGCACGAGGAGGGCCACGCCGCTCGAGATGCAGAGCGAGAGCGCGGAGAACGCGAGCCGGCCGCGCCAGGGGCGGACGAGGGCGGCGAACCAGCGCCACGAACCGGCACGGGAGGGGGTGGGCATCGGGGAAGAGAGTACCGTCGAACGTCAAGCCCGTCACCCTGCGAGCGCGAGCGCGTCGGAGGGCCAGTGGCCGCCACGAACCCAAGGCGGTCCAGTCGTTCCGCAAATCAAGAGAATGGACGAAGGGTGGCAAGGTCGCGTGAAAAGGAAATAAATTGGCGTAGCCGGACGCGCTGGCAACTGCATGCGAGCGCTAGCCCCGCTTCCCGACGAACTCAAGAATTACCTTTGTTCTGGTCCGAACAACGGCTATCATTCCTTGATGTTCGTCGCAGAATTGGAATAACTCCTTACGAGAGGAAAAAACACGTGAATCGGATTGCTCTGGCAGTGGCGCTGTTGATCTCCATTGGGTCGGCCCCGAATCACTTGTGCGCTGAAAGTGTCGTCGTTTTCCTTCCCTACAAGTACTTGGTGGGCATCCTCCCGGTGGAGGACGAAAGCGGAAAACTTCTGACAGAGTTCGATCCAATTGAACTCGAGCAGGGCACGACCACAGCAGAGGCAAAACGCCATAAAATTGTCTTCCGGGCAAGGATCATCGAAATCCCGCCCCAGCCGGGGGTGACCTATGTCTTCGGCTGCACGGAAAAGCCGACGCACGTATCATTCCAGGTTCGATACGACCTCACCCCCTTCATTGCCCTCTACTACGGGCGATTTGAAAATTCGGTGCTTCCGGATCGAGTCCTCTTCAGCAAGGAAGCAAGAATTGGGGCAGACGACAAAGCCCGGCTTGAATGGGATGGCCGGGACGAAGGACCTTCACATCGACTAATTGTCCGTGGAGATGCTGGATCCTATACTGTAACCGCAAGCGCGTGGGTTTGTTCCACATGGGAGCCTGGGGGTACGGCTGGATTCTCAGTCGCAAGACCAAACGCTATTCTCATCGGAAACATTTATCCTGCGCATTACCTGCACACGATTGACAAAGTATTTATTGATCACGGCGAGGACGCTGAGAACTTCTTCGGCGGAAAGGGCGGATATGGAACCGACATGATCAAGCGCGCCGAGACACTCAGCTCCCTCCTTCCGGCTGGAGAGGGTTACGTCGCGCAGCCGCTCAAGACCCAGACAATAGGGCAAACACTCGGCCTTTGGAACGGGAGCGCGTTGTTCGTCTGGGCGGGTCATAACTCCGACGGATTCCTGTTCGTTTATTCAGGTAACGTGTTCGGGGAGTACGAAAAAATCAAGAAGGAAATAAAGGAGTTTTCAGCGATCATGAGTCCGTTGGCGCCGTTGGTTGCCAAGGACCCAAAGCTGCTGCCGAAAGAATTGAAAGATTTGAAAAAAGTCCTGTTCGATTTTCCTGTCTCAATGGCGGACGAAGAAGTCGTCATTCTTGCGAGCTGTTGCACCGCGGAGAAACTGGCCGCACTGGGCAACAAGTCCCTGATCGATGTCTGCCGAGACCGAGGCGCAGATGTTTCCATCGGCTGGGTTGACCGCGCTTACGACGATAAGATCAAGGGCTTCCTGAAGGAGCTCGTCGAATCACAAGCCTCAGGAGGTGATCTGGGGCTACTTCCAACTCTTGAGGAGAGCCTCATCAGGGCACGAAGAGTCGCGGGTGCACCCGTTGACAATTCCAGCATTCCAGCGGTTGTCGGCGACGAGGTTGACCTTACGGAGATTTTCCTGAGCGAGCTTCCAAGGTACGGTCGGAAATGACGACGACTGGCTACAGAACGTACTTACTCGCCTCCGCCATCGGGGCGTTGGTCCTGGCACTTGTGGCTTTGGGCGTTTTTCGGGCGAAGTCGGCTGTCATAGAAAAACGACCTGCTGATCAGAATTTGTCACTTGAGAAGCCATGCACTGAACCTGCAACGCGCAGTAGGACGGGAGTCGATGCGGTGGGCACCGGGCCGGGCCCGGATGCCCCCCCCACGAATGCAGGTACAAAACCATCGACCGGGAACGCGCCGACCGAATCCGTGCCTCCAGAAGTGATTGAACGCTATGGCGACGTCTTTCGGAAGGCGCATCCGAGGAGCGAACTTCCGGAAGGGTGGAGAGAGCGAATACTGAAGAATTCCAAGTGGGACGCTGACACGCATTGCTGGACGAGCGGGTACTTCGGCATCGAATGGCCATCGCTGGTGCTGAAGGATTTCGGCGGTCCCAAATCCAATAACATGCCAAAGCGCATCGCAACCGATCGACTTGCAAGTTGGCTGGAGGAGGAAGAAAGGGAGGGGCGGGCAATTTCGGTCTCGCAAGCAGAGACGATCGCGGAGGAATTCGCGAAACGATTCGTTCCCGATTGGGCAGAGCGCAATTACCGAATTGCGAAATCGGGCTGGGAGACTGCCGGCCCGAGCGTTGGCGGATCGAATGAAGTGAGCCATGGATGGTACAGCGTGAACTTCGTACAGGCGCCGATTGAGAGCGCCGGAGAAGTGATAGTGACCAGGTCCCCGATCCTCGTTTGCGTCGACCCCTGGACCTCCGAGGTCCTCTGGTATGCGCGTAACATCGAAGGACGCAAGAGGATTGAACCTCGATTTGCCTTCTGTGATCCCCTGCTGAGGGAACAGCGCGCGAGAGAACTCTGGGAAACCAAGCTCGAGACCGCAGGGTTCTTCCTGTCTCCGGAGGCGACGGCAGAGTTTGAAGTTCTGGGGGCGCCTACTTTCGTCCTGATGGTCGAAGTGACATGGGACGAGTTTGCGGTTGCATCCGGTCGACCGATTTGGGACATCGAGTTCCAACTCCGGAGAATCGACAGGGACCCTGACCCCGAGGGCCGAACCTCACGTGTGCGGGTATTTGGCCGAATGAAGATTGACGCACGGTCTGGCGAAACCGTTCAGTTCAGCACAAGAAATTGATGGGAAGCCCGTGTGCGCGGGATGAGCATGACATGCAGGTAAGCAGTTCCTCGGGGACGCGAGCTAACGCACGGACCGTCCGGATCCCAGAGAGCGCTTCTTCCGCCGCGACGCTGGCCTCGGCCTGCGACTCGGTTTCCCTTTCGCGACTTCTTCGTTACGGCGGGCGAAATGGACGGCGGAGGCGGTGAGGGTAACGAGCGCCAGAACGGCGTCACCCTGCGATGGCGAACGAAAATCCCGCGGGTTCAGGCTGCGTCGGCCCAGTGATGGCATTAGAGCTGGCTTTCCTGGAGGGCCGACTCCGCCCGACCTCGCGTGACTCTCGCTCACCCTCGGGTACTGAGTGATGTGACGGGGGCGCCGGATTTCATACGCTCTGGGTCGATGACCTGGGACGCCAACCTCTCGCTCGCCGCGCTTCTCGCCGCACGGGGCCTCGTCCCCGCCGCGGCGCTTCGCGAGCTTTCCCCGCTCTGGCTCGGCGATCCGCCGCGCGAGCTTGGGGCGCTGCTCGTCGAGCGCGGCCTCCTCACCGGCTCGGCGCTTCACAGCGCCCGCGGTTCCGCCGCGACCCTCGTCACCCCCGAGCCCGCGCTTCTCGCCACCCGCGTCGCCGCAGGCCGCTCCCCCGCGCCCGCCGCCGAACTCACCCCCGCCCCCGCCGAGCGCTACCTCCTCGGCCGCGAAATCGGCTCCGGCGGCATCGGCCGCGTCGTCGAAACCGCCGACCGCGAAATCGGACGCACCGTCGCCCTCAAGCTCGCCCACCCCGGCTCCCCCGACCACGCCCTCGAGCGTTTCAGGGCCGAAGCCCGCATCACCGGCCGCCTCGAACATCCCAACATCGTCCCCGTCCACGAAATGGGGACGCTGCCGGGGACGCGCGAGGTTTTTTTCTGCATGAAGCGCATCGTCGGCCGCGACATGCACGACGTGATCCGCGACGGGAAGTGGAAGATGCGGCGGCTGGTGGAAGCGTTCCGGGACGTCTGCCGGGCGGTGGCGTACGCGCACTCGAAAGGCGTGATCCACCGCGACCTGAAACCGGCGAACGTGATGCTCGGCGACTTCGGCGAGACGCTCGTCGTGGACTGGGGGCTCGCGAAGGAAATCGGCGCGCCCGAAACCCGGCCCGAGGACGGAACCGCGCGCGGCACTTCCAGTTCAACGAACGTCCGCCAGAGCGGGTCGTCGCTCACCGTCGCCGGCGACGTGCTCGGCACGCCCGCCTACATGCCGCCGGAGCAGGCCCGCGGCAAAGTCGAGGAGGTGGACCAGCTCTCCGACGTCTACTCCCTCGGCGCGATCCTGTTCGAAATCCTCTCGGGGAAACCGCCCTTCCTCGGCAAAACCCAGCTCGAGACGCTCCTCAAGGTCATCGAGGACCCCGTCGCTCCCCTTCCCGACGCCCCGCCCGAGCTCGCCGCGATCTGTTTCAGGGCGCTCGCGAAAAAGAAGGCCGATCGCTGGCCGTCCGCGGCGGCGCTCGAAGCCGAAGTCGAGGCGTGGCTCGAGGGCACGCGCGAGCGCGAGCGGCGAGACCGCGTCGCGAACGAACAAACGGAGGTGGCGCGGGAAGCGCTCGGTGCGTGGCGGCGGCTGCGCGGCGAAGCGCGAGAGGCGGCGGCGAACGCGCGGGCGCTGAGGGAAGCGGGGAAACCCGCGGCGCCTCCCGCGGAAAAGCGGCCGATCTGGGAAGCGGAGGACCGCGCGAAGTCGCTCGACTCCGACGCGATCGGCGCGTTCAGCGCCGCAAACGCCGCCCTCGCGAGCGCCCTCTCGAACGCCCCCGAGCACCCGGGCGCGCGACGGCTCCGCGCCGAACTCTTCTGGGAACGCACCCTCGAGGCCGAGGCCGCCGGCGACGCAAAGGGGGCGCTTCTCAACCGCCGGCTCGCGGAACAATTCAACGACGGCAGCCTCGACGCGGCGCTTCGCGGCGACGGCGGACTCGCGGTGCGGGCGAGGGCGTACCCGTGCCGCTGCCTGGGGGACGGGCGGGAAGTGCGCCCGGACGAGTTGAGCGTCGAGGGCTTTCACCCGTGGAGCGGCCGCCGGCTCGGCGACGACGCGGACCAGCGCGGCCGGGAATGGGAGCCGACGGAGCCGGTGCGCCTGAAAGTCCACGGCCGCCCCTGCGAACCGCGCGACCTCGCCGGCGCCGAGGTCTGGGCGTTCCGGTTCGAGGAGCGCGACCGCGTGCAGGTCCCCGCCACGCCGCCGGTCGTCGCACACGGCCGGACCGAGGGCCCCCCCGTCCCCGCCGCGGCGCTCGACCGGCTCTTCGGCGATTCCCCGTACCGCCCCACCGGCCCCGGCCTCTACCTCGGCCGCACGCCGCTCGCCGCCCGCCCGTGGCCGATGGGCTCCTGGCTCCTCGTCCTCTCGGCGCCCGGCTTCGAGCCCGCCCGCGTCCCGGTCCTCGTCTCCCGCCAGGAACTCTGCGAAACCGCCGTGACGCTCTTCGCCCCCGGCGAAATCCCGGAAGGCTTCGCCCCCGTGCCTGAAGGACCATTCCTGTTCCAGGGCGACGCGGGAAACCCGTACAGCGAGCCCGCCGAGGTGCGAGACCTGACCGATGTTTTCTTTTCGAAATTCGACGTCACCTGCGCCGACTACGCCGCGTTCATGAACGACGTGCAGAAGCACGACCCGGCAGCGGCGGCAAAGCTGGCCCCGCGCGAATCGCCCGGCGGCGGGCCGTCGTGGGCGTTCGACGGGAAGCGATGGTCGGCGCCGACGGCGGCATGGCGCGCGGCGGCGGCGCCCGACGTCTCGGCCCGCGCCAAGCCGCTCGCCTACGCCGGCCTCGACTGGCTCGACGACTGGCCCATCTTCGGCGTGGACTGGTCCGACGCCGCGGCCTACGCGAAATGGATCGCCGAGCGGACCGGCCGCCTCATCTGCCTCCCTCCCGAATCCTGGTGGGAAAAGGCCGCCCGCGGCCCCGACCGCCGCTTCTTCCCCTGGGGCAACACCACCGACCCCGCGTTCTCCAATACCAACGCTTCACAGCCCGTCTCCATGCGCCCCTGCCCCGTCACCGACTTCCCCCTCGACGAATCGCCGTACGGTCTCCGCGGCCTGGGTGGCAACGTCCAGCAGTGGACCCTCGCCGAGTCCGAGCGCGGCGGCCGCCGCTGGGCCATCATCCGCGGCGTCTCGTGGCCGCAGTCCACGGCGCAGGCGAGGGCCTCGATCCGCACCGCGGCGACACGGGAGTATGTGAATTTTACCGTGGGGTTCCGGCTGGCGGCGGCGGTGAAGATCCCGGGGTGAGCGGGCCGATCTACTCGAGAGGCCTCACCCCCGCTTTCGCGCACGCCTTGAGCATCTCCCCTTTGCGCCGATCGAGCAGTTGCTCCGCGGATTCCCTTCGCAACAGCGCCGCTCCCTCGTTCCAGAGAGGCGCCGCCTCGAAGCGCTTTCCGAGCGCCACCAGGCACAGGGCGCGCATGCAGAACATGTTGCCGGTCCGGGCAGCCTCCTCGAGGTCGCGCAAGGCATCGATGGACTCGCGGAAGGCCAGTTCGGCGCGATGGGGATGGCCCTGCTTCATCAGGTGGTTGGCCAACACCCCGAGGATGTAGCCCTGGTAGAACTGAAGGCC
>JAIOPR010000193.1 GCA_021413805.1 Planctomycetota bacterium | reverse complement strand
GCACCCCGACCGTCGTCATGACCGAGTAGACGACGCCCACGACGACGACTTTCGCCCAGTTGCGGCCGCGCATGGGGCTAACCTACAGGAACGTGTTGACTGTGGCCAGCGGCGAGCGGCGAGCGGAAAACGGCACGGATTTTCTGAATTGAGAGCACGAGAATGCATGCGCGCCGCTTCACCGTCGTTTTTGCCTTTCCTCGCCACTGGCCGCTCGCCGCTCGCCAATGGCACTCCACTTCAGCGCCGCGGCTGCTTCTTCCTCTTAACCGCCGTTTCCATCTTTTCGTATGCATCGACGATCTTCTGCACGAGGGGGTGCCTGACGATGTCCGCGCGCGTGAGGTAGATGAACGAGATCCCCGGGATCTCAGGCAAAAACGTCTGGGCTTCGATTAGTCCCGAGGTCTTCCCCATCGGGAGGTCCACCTGGGTGACGTCTCCGGTAACGACGATCTTCGACCCCGTTCCCATTCTCGTCAGGAACATCTTCATCTGCTCGGGGGTCGTATTCTGCGCTTCGTCCAAAATGATGAACGCGTCGTCCAGCGTCCGGCCTCGCATGTACGCGAGCGGCACGATCTCCACGACCTCGGTTTCGATCAGGCGCTTCAGCTGCCCCGTTTCGAGAATCGCATTCAGGCCGTCGTAGAGCGGGCGGAGGTAGGGGTTGACCTTGGCCTGGATGTCGCCGGGGAGGAAGCCGAGGCGTTCGCCGGCCTCGACGGCGGGGCGGGCCAGGACGATGCGGCGGACGCGGTTGCCTTTGAGGGCCTCGACGGCCATGGCGACGGCGATGTAGGTTTTGCCGGTGCCGGCGGGGCCGATGCAGAAAGAGATGTCGTGGCTGCGGATGGCGTCGATGTACTCGCCCTGGCCTGAAGTGCGCGCGCCGAATTTTGCGCCACGGCGGGAGATTTCGACGCTTTCGCGCTTGCGGCGGTCGAGGAACTCGACGCCGGGGTCGGCCTGGTTGGTCGCGTGGGCCTCGGGGAGCTTCTGCTCATCGGCGATCATCTCGCGCACCTTGTCCGGCGAGATCCACGTTTCTTCGCGGACGTGCTGGAGCATCCGGTCGAGGACGCGCACGGCCTTCTCGACCTTCGGGGCCTGGCCCGTGACCTTGACCTCGCCGCCGCGCGACATGATGTTCACGCCGAACGCGTCGCGGACGACCCGTGCGTGCCGGTCGCCGGCGCCCAGCAGCCCCACGATCTGGTCCCGGTCCTCGACGGCGATCGATTTTTCAGTGCGCGACATCGGGCCTCTCAGAAATGGTCCTTGTAACGGATCGCAAGCAGGAGACCGTAGTACGTCACGGGCGCGGACAGCAGCAGGCAGTCGATCACGTCCAGCACCCCTCCCAGCCCGGGCAGCATATGCGACGAGTCCTTCGCCTGGACCGAACGTTTCATGAGGCTCTCGACCAGGTCCCCGAACTGCCCCGCCACCTGGCAGACGAGCGACAGGGGTATGAACACCTGGAGGGGGAGTTCGGTTCGAAGCGGCGTGAGGTACCAGACGATCAGCCCTCCCGCGCACCCGAACACCAGCCCGCCGATCGCCCCTTCAATCGTTTTCCCCGGCGACACCTTCGGGATCAGCTTGTGCCGCCCGATCGCTCTTCCCGTGAAATACGCCGCCGCGTCCGTCCATTTGCCCACGATGATGTACCACGCGAACGCCCCTTCGCCGATCGCCGGAAGCGCCCTGATTTTCATGGAGTACGAGCCGAGGACCCAGATGTAGAAGAAGCCGAGGAACTGGATGGAGAGGCTGCGGAAACGCTCGGGCTCGCCGCGGATGACCTCGACGCACATCGAGGCGACCATGACGAGGACGAGGAGAGTTTCGGGGAGCGAAGCGCCGGCGGGGCCGAGGGGGACGCGTTTCCAGAGTTCCATGACGTGGGCGAGGCAGAGGAGCATCGTGACGCCGCACATCGGGACGATGGAGAGTTTCGCGCCGCCGGACTGCTGGAGGCGGACGAATTCTTTCATGCCCAGAGTGATCCCGAGGACGTAGAGCGCCCAGATTCCCCATGCGCTGGCGAAGTGGTGGTCGGCGACGAGGAGCCCGATCGTCGCGATCGTCATCGGGATTCCGATCAGGAGCCGCGCTTTCATCGCTCGGGGAGTCCCCCGAACCGCCGCTCGCGTTTCGCGAAGTCGGACAGGGCCTCGTGGAGCTGCGGGATGCCGAAGTCGGGCCAGAAGGCGCGCGTGAACCAGAGCTCGGAGTAGCTGATTTCCCAGAGGAGGAAGTTGGAGACGCGGTGGTCGCCGCCGGTGCGGATGAGGAGATCGACTTCGGCGCCGGCGGGGTCGTAGAGGTACTTCGCGAAATCTTCCTCGGTCACTTCCGGCACCTTGCCGCGCCGCAGCGCATCCCCGGCAAACGCCCGCGCCGCATCCACGATCTCGCCGCGCCCGCCGTAGTTCAGCGCGAGCACCATCGTCATCTTTGGATTTTCGCGCGTCATCGCCTTCGTCTTCTCGATCTCGCCGAGCACGTCCGCCGACAGCTCGTGCAGCCGCCCGATCGCCGCGAACCGGATCCCGTTCTTCATCAGCGTCGGCTGCTCCCCCGCGAGATACCGCTTCAGCAGCTTCATGAGAAAGTCGATCTCGCGCTTCGGCCGTTTCCAGTTCTCCGCCGAAAACGCGTACAGCGTCAGCCGCTGCACGCCGAGCCGCGCGCATTCCTCGGTGATCTCGCGCACCGTCCGCGCGCCGGCCTCATGCCCCTTGTACCGCGGCAGACCCTTGCTTTCGGCCCATCTCCCGTTGCCGTCCATGATGACGGCGACGTGGCGTGGAAGCGGAGAAAACTCGGGGCGGGCGGGGGGCATGGGGCTCAAGGTTAGCGGGGGACGGCGAAAGGGGCGAGGGATCGAGGATCGGGGCCCGGCATCGGGCTGCTGCCATTTTGGTTTCGGCCGCCGCGCCCGGCAATCGCTGGTAAAGTATCCCCTTGCGAAACTACACCACGATGGTCTCCCTGGGACTCGCGCTGGCGATCGCGGCCGGCTGCGGCGAGAAGGACCCGGTGCGCGTCTACCAGGCGCCGAAGGAAGCTCCGGGCGCGGGACACGGCAAGACCGGGACTGGCACCGGAATCCGCCCCGCGGACACGAAGGGCGAAGACCCGCGCTGGGTTGTGCCCGTGGGCTGGACGAAGCTGGAAGACCAGCAGATGCGCTTCGCCACATTCCAGGTGGACCCCGCCGACTCGAAGCTCAACGTCGTCGTCTACGCGTTCGGGCCGGAATCGGGGCAGCTCCTGGCCAACGTGAACCGGTGGGAAGGGCAGATCGGGCTCCCGCCGAGCCCGGCGGCGGATCTATCGAAGGTCGTGACGCACCTGAAGAGCAACGGGCTGGAAATCGACTCCGTGGACCTGAATGCGCCGCCCGCGGCCGGTGAAACGGAAGGACAGCGGATGCTGGCGGCGATCATTCCCGCCGGCGGGCGGATCTGGTTCCTGAAATTCGTGGGCGGCTCGGCGGGGGTCGCGGCGCACAAGGCCGAATACGACGCCTTCCTGAAGTCGATCTCGTTTCCCAAGGGCGCGGCAGTGGAAAAACCGCCCGCGGCCGAGGGTGACGTCAAGATGAAGACTTATTCGACGCCGCCGGGCTGGACGCTCGAACCTGAGCCAAAACCGATGCGCGTCGCGACGTTCCACGTCGTCGCGGGTGGCCTGGAGGGCGAGGTCATCATCAGCACGCTTCCGAGCCAGTCGGGCTCGGCGCTCGCCAACATCAACCGCTGGCGGTCGCAGGTCGGGCTGGGATCGATCTCGGACGCCAAGTCCCAGAAGCAGGTGACCGTGAAGCTGGGGGAAGTCGAGGGCGTGCGGATGGACTTCGTCGGGGCGGCGGCCGGCGGGCAGCCCGCGAAGAGCCTGCTCGTGGTCCAGGCGACCAAGGGGACCAGCTTGTGGTATTTCAAGCTGTCCGGCCCTTCGCAGCTCGTCGTCGAGCAGGAAAAAGTCTTCGAGATGTTCGTGAAGTCGATCCAGTTCGAACCCGCGACGGAGTAGGACTGCCGTGAAACTGAAAGAACTCATCAAGCCGCTGGCGTCGCTGAAATTGACGATCGCGCTGCTCGCGACATCGATCCTGCTGGTCTATGCCGGGACGTGGGCGCAGGTCGATACGGGAATCTGGACGGTCCAGAAGACGTACTTCCACAGCTTCTGGGTCTGGGTGGATTTCCAGGTTTTCCTGCCGCGGCCGGAAGCGGGGCACGCGCGGGTCCCGGGCGGTTTCCCGATGCCGGGCGGGTACTCGATCGGCGCGATGATGCTGGTCAACCTGCTCGCGGCGCACTGGCTGCGGTTCAAATTCACGGCGCGGCGCTCGGGGATCATCCTCATCCACCTCGGGCTGATCCTGCTCCTGCTGGGCGAGCTGGCGACGAGCCTTCTCGCCGTCGAAAGCCAGATGACGATCGACGAAGGGCAGACGGTCGCGTTCTCGAGGGACATCCGCTTCGGCGAACTCGCCGTGATCGACCCGTCGTCCCCCGACAGCGACACCGTGGTGGCCTTCAGTGATTCCTCGTTCGTGCCGGGCCGCGTCCTCCGCAACTCGCTCCTGCCGTTCGAGATCAAGGTGGACGACTACTTCGCCAACAGCCAGATCCTCGGGCCGAAACAGGCGCCGCCGGGCTCGGTCAGCAAGGCGACCGCAGGCGATGGCCGCGGCGTCATCGTGGCCCCCCGCGAGGTCGCTTCCGGCACCGACGGCGGAAACGTGGACATGGCCTCCATGTACGTGACGCTTACCGCGGGAGAACGCACCCTCGGGACGTACCTCGTGTCCTATTTTTTCGACGAACCCCAGCAGGTCAAGGTCGACGGCAAGACCTTCCTCATCGGCCTTCGCTTCCAGCGCTACTACAAGCCGTACACGATGCACCTCATCAAGTTCTCGCACGACCGCTACCTCGGGACCGACACGCCGCGCAACTTTTCCAGCCGCGTCCGCCTCGTCGATCCCCAGAACAACGTGGACCGCGAAGTCCTCATCCGCATGAACGAGCCGCTCCGGTACGGCGGCGAGACGTACTACCAGGCCAGCTTCAAGCCCGACGACAAGACCACCATCCTCCAGGTCGTGCGCAATCCCGCGTGGACCATGCCTTACATCGCCTGCGCCGTCGGCGCCGCGGGGATGCTGATCCATTTCGGGCTGCTCCTGTTTGCTTTCCTGCAGAAGCGCTCCCGGAAAGCGGCGCTTCCCCTCAGCGCGCAGGTCAAGGGAGGCAATGCCGAGGGCACGGTGATGAAGCCGGGCCGGCAGGCGGGGCCGATCTCGGCGAGAGAGAGATTCGGTCCCCTCGTGTTTCCAGGGTCTGTGCTGGCGCTGGGACTCCTCTACGTCGTCTCGGTCCTGAGCCCGCCCGCCGCGCCAAAGCCCGACCAGTTCGACTTCGCCGGCTTCGGCGATATCCCGGCAACGTTCGACGGGCGCGTCCTCCCCCTCGACACACTCGCGAGGACGTCCCTCCAGGCCATTTCGGGACGCCAGGGAACGAAGGTCCCCGCGACCGACGCGCCGGCCGCCGAATGGGGAAAGATTCCCTTCGAGAAGTGGAAGCCCGTCCCCGCCACCCGCTGGCTCGCGGATGTCCTCGCCAATACCGACCGGGCCGACGAGTACCGCATCTTCCGCATCGACAACCCGGAACTGCTCGGGATGCTCGGGCTCGACGAGGACCGGAGTCCGCGGCTGTATTCGTTCCGTGAAGTGCTGGTCCACCAGGACAAGCTGCAGGAGCAGATCACGCGGATCATGGGGGTGGAGGACAAGAAGCGGGACCTGTTCCAGCGGAAGGTGACGGACCTGTACCAGCGGCTGCAGATTTACCTGAGGCTTTCCGAGCTGTCCTCGCTGTATCTCGTGCCGCCGATGTCGGCCACGGAAGAGTGGCAGCCGATCGGGAAGTTCATGCCGACGAAAGCTGCGCCCGCGATGACGGCGCACCCGGCGGCGCGGTCGATGCTGAATCTCCTGAGCGCGTACCACGACAACAGCCCGAAGGATTTCAACGCCGAGCTGGCGACGTACCGGGCGCTGGTGGCGCAGAAAATCCCGCGCGAGACGGGCACGGCGTCGTTCGAGGCGTTCTTCAACCGGTTCGACCCGTTCTACCAGTCGCAAGTCCTCTACGTGACGTGCTTCATCCTCGGCTGCGCTTCATGGCTCGGCTGGAGCCGGCCGCTGGGGCGCGCGGCGTTCGGGCTGCTGATCCTGAGCCTGGCGATCCACACGTTCGGGCTGGGCGCGCGGATCATGATCTCGGGGCGCCCGCCGGTCACGAATCTCTACTCGTCCGCGGTGTTCATCGCGTGGTTCGGGGTCCTCCTGGCCGCGATCCTCGAGTCGTTCTACCGCAACGTCATCGCGACCGTCATGTCCTCGGCCATGGGTTTCACTTCGCTCCTGATCGCCCACCACCTCGCGGGCGACGGCGACACGATGAAGCAGATGCAGGCGGTCCTCGACACGAACTTCTGGCTCGCGACGCACGTCGTGGCGATCACGCTCGGGTATGCCTCGACCTTCCTCGCCGGCGTGCTGGCGGTTTCCTACATCCTCATCGGCATCTTCACGCCGATGCTCACCGCTTCCAAACCCGGCCGCGCCGATGAAGACGCGCCCGCCCACGTCCTTCCCCGCATGGTTTACGCAATCCTGTGCTTCGCGATGCTGTTCTCCTTCGTCGGCACCATCCTCGGCGGCATCTGGGCCGACCAGTCCTGGGGGCGCTTCTGGGGCTGGGACCCCAAGGAAAACGGCGCCGTCCTCATCGTCATCTGGAACGCGCTCATCCTCCACGCCCGCTGGGCCGGCCTCGTCAAGGCGCGAGGCCTCATGCTCCTCGCCGTCTTCGGCAATGTCGTCACCGGCTGGTCCTGGTTCGGCACCAACATGCTCGGCGTCGGCCTCCACTCCTACGGGTTCATGGACTCCGCGCTCTTCTGGCTCCTGATGTTCGTGGGCTCCCAGGTGCTGCTCATCGCACTTGGAAACATCCCGCTCCGGATGTGGCGGAGTTTCCGGAAGTCCCCCGCAGCGGACGGCCCAGGTGCGGCGCCGGCGCCGTAGTCCTTCGAATTCTGGAGCGCTGACGGATGACTTCTTCTGCCACCACACCGGAGTACATCCTCGGCACGCATGATGCCGAAGCGCAGCGGCTTGGCCTCCAGCATCGACTCTGGTCGGATGCCGCGCATTCGGCCTGGCGGCGCGCGGGGATCAATCCCGGCCAGCGCATCCTGGATGTCGGGTGCGGCCCGGGGTTCGCGACGTTCGACCTCGCGCAGATCGTGACCGCGAACAACGCCGCCGGGCTCGTGGTCGGCGTCGACGAATCCGCGCGGTACATCGAGCAGGTGACGGCAGGCGCCGCGGCCCGCGGCCTGGCTCCATCGATCATCGCGGTCCAGGGCGATGCGCAGAAATTGCGCGAAGTGCTCGCTTCCCGCGTTGGGTCCTTCGACCTCGCGTGGGCCCGCTGGGTCCTCTGTTTCATCCCTGACCCCGATGCCGTCGTCGCCGGCGTCAGCGCGCTCCTCAAGCCCGGCGGCCGCTTCGCCGTGAACGATTATTTCGCCTACGAGAGCATGACGCTCGCGCCGCCCGGGCCTGCGTTCAGCCGCGTGATCGAGGGGGTCGCGGCGTCGTGGCGTTCGCGCGGCGGCGACCCCGACATCGTCGGCCGCCTCCCGGCACTTTTCCGGAAACACGGCCTCGAGGTCACGCACCTTTCCGTCGATCACCGCATCGCACGCCCCGGCGAATCAATGTGGACCTGGCCCGACATGTTCTTCCGCGGCTACGTCCCGATGCTCGTCGAGTACGGTTTCCTCTCGCAGCCCGAGGCCGACGCGTGGCTCGTGGAGTGGGAGAAGCGCGCGAAGGACCCTGACACGTTCATCCTCATGCCGCCGGTGTTCGAGATCGTCGGCGTGAAACGCTAAACGGACCACCCGCTCGGAGAACTTCATGCCCAGACTCGCCTGGATTTCCGCTCTCCTCCTCTTCGCCGCCCCGGCCCTGGCCCAGCAGCCCGAGCCCAAGGGCGTCCTCCACCGCCTCAAGCTAGGCGACGGCGTCGGCGATACCCGCTTCTCCCCCGACGGCAAACTCCTCGCCGTCGGCGATTTCGACTCGACCATTTCGCTCTTCGATCCCGCAACCGGGACCCTGAGCCAAACCCTGAAAGGCCACACCGGCCGTGTCACCTGCGTCGCCTGGTCGCCCGACAGCCGGACTCTTGCCTCCGGAAGCGACGACGGCTCGATCCGCTTCTGGGAAGTCCAGTCCGGCAAGGAAACCGGCTGCCTCGCGAACGTCCACGGGCGCGGGAGCCACGGCACGGGCACGACAACGGTCGGGTTTTTCCCGGACGGGAAGCGCCTCTTCTCGACGGGGTACGACCCGCTGGTGCGGATCTGGGACGTGGCGGGATTGAAGGAGATCCGGAATCTTCCCGGCCACCGGGACTGCACGGTCGCCTGCATCAGTCCCGACGGGAAGCGGCTGGCGACGGCGAGCCAGGACGGCACGGGGCGGATCTGGGACCCGGCGACGGGGCAATCGCTCCAGGTGCTCGACATCCAGCCGAGGATCCAGGCCTCGAGCCCGCACCTCGGGTACCCGTGCTTCTCCCCGGACGGCTCCCGGCTGTTCGCGGGCGGCGGCGACGGCCGGATCCGCTCATGGATCGCGCCGGACTGGAAAGCGGAAGCGGGCTGGACCGCGCACCGGGGATTCATCGGCGCGCTCGACGTCTCGCCCGACGGCGCGTTCCTCGCGTCAGGCGGCATGCAGCCCGAGGGCGGGATCGGCACGCCGGACCAGTCGTGGGACAACGAAATCCGGATCTGGAACACGGCCACGGGCGAATCCCTCCTCGAACTGAGCGGCCACAAGATGTCCATCTGCCGCGCCCGCTTCTCCGCCGACGGCACCCGCCTCGCCACCGCTTCATGGGACGGCACCGTCCTCATCTGGGACCTCGTGCTGCTCCAGATGTGCCCGAAGTCGGCGGACGGCGAGGATGCGGAAGCGCTCTGGGACCGGCTCGGCCAATCGGACGGCCCGCGCTCCTGGGTCGGCGTCCGGGCGCTCATCTCGAAACCCGAGAAAGCGCTGGAGCTCTTCGGCGCGCGCCTCCAGCCCGCCAGACCCGACCCCGATTTCTCCGCGAAAATCGCCCGCTTGATCAAGGACCTCGACGACGACAACGTCACCGTCCGAGAAAAAGCACAGGATTCCCTGACGCGCCTCGGCCCGCGCGCCGAAGCGGCGCTTCGCCAGGCGCTTGAAGTCGATCCCCCGCTCTCGCCGGAAGTCCGGATGCGGGCGCGGCAGATCCTCGAGGTGAAGTCGGACTGGTCGCCCGGCACCGAGGACGAGCGCCGCTGGATGCGATCGATGAGCGTGCTCGAGACGATTGGCGGCGACAAGGCGATCGCGATCCTGGAGAAACTGTCCGGCGGCGATGCCGATTCCGCGCTGACCGCGGCGGCGAGAACATCGCTGGCGAAATTGAAGGGCAAGTAGCGAGGGGCGATGGAAACCAGGGGGCGATTCGTTCGGCAGGCGGCGGCGCTCGCCGCTGTCGTCCTGGCCGCGGCGTGGTTCGCGGCCGTCGTATGGCCCGAACGGCACACGCCCCCTCCGAGAGAACTACCCCCTCCTGTCCCCGCGGCGCCCGCCACTCCCCCGCCGGTCGCGCCCGCTCACCCAGGGACGCCGACACCCGCCCCCACCGCTCCCC
>JAIOPR010000192.1 GCA_021413805.1 Planctomycetota bacterium | reverse complement strand
GGCCCAGGCGACGGACCGTGTCCCGGCCTGTGAGCAATTTGCCCGGGCCATCGGCTCGACCCCGGGCCTGGAAATGAAGACCAGCCAGCTCGACTTGCGTGCCGTCGACCGCGAAAAGGTCGCCGCGTGGGCCGCCATGTCGCCGGCAGGCTACCGTCTTGAACGGATCGATGACACCGTCCCGGCGGACCTGGTGGCGCCCTACATCGAGGCGACTCACGCGTTGAACGACATGCCGCAGGGCGACATGAAGGTGAACCCCGCCAGGCTCACCGCGCAGCAGATCCGCGACCGCGAATCCACGTTCCTCCAGTCCGGCGACCGGCTGTGGATCGTCGTTGCCATCCACGAAAAGACCGGCGCGGGCGTGGGCTTCACCGAAGCGACCTGGAATCCCCGCATCTCCCACGTCGTCGGGCAGGTCGGGACCGCCGTCGTCGAATCCCACCGCGGTCATCGCCTCGGCCTGTGGATGAAGGCGACCATGCTGAAGCGCATCCTCGAGGACTGCCCCGAGGCGAAAGTCATCCGCACAGGCAACGCCAACGTAAATGCCCGGATGCTCGCCCTGAACACCGAGCTGGGCTTCGTGAAGGCCTGGTCCTTAACCGTCTGGCAACTGACCCTTGCCGCCGCTCGAAAGGCGGTCGGACTGGAAGGTTGAAGGGCGGGCGCTGGCCTGCTCCCCGCTTCCACGACAACGGTCCATCATTGAGCTAGCCTGCTCATCAGCCCCATGAACCCCGTTCAGAATGTCGGCGACGTCTTCGACGCCCTCGATTCCGCCAGGGCGGGCGCACCGGCGTTCGTGACGAACTTCTTTCCCGTGGAAGCGCATCTCCGGGAGTGGATCGAGCGTGGCCAGCTCCGCTCTGCGCACGCCGCCGGGTCGGCGTTCTTCCTGAAAAGAGAGCGGGACTACTCGCGGCTCTATTTCGCAGCACGGGATATGCCGTCGCTTCAATGCGACGTCGCCGCGCTGGAAGCGGTGAAATCGGAACGCGTCGTGGCGGACATCGTCGGCAAGGAAGCGGCCCTGGCCGCCCCGGTGGCGGCGCTCCTGGCCGCGGGCTTTCGACGCCGCGACCGGGTGATCCGGATGGCCCGGGGGAGCGGACCGGTTTCGCCGGCGCCTGAAGGACATCCGGTGGCGTTTGCCGCTTCCACGGACAGTCCGGCCGTAATGGAGCTTCTCGAAGCGACGTTCGATCGATTCAGCGAGCCGCTGCCGGACGCAGCGGAGCTTGGCGCCGCCATCGCGGGCGACCAGGTTCTGATCTGCCGGATCCACGGCGCGCTTGCCGGAGTTTTCTATTTCGAAAGGCAGGGCGTCACCGCCACCGGCCGCTTCTGCGTCGTCGCCGAGCCGTACCGCTCGGCCCGCGTCTTCTCCGCGCTGATGCGCCGGTATTTCGAAGTGCATCGCGAGGCGAAACGTTTCCTGCTCTGGGTCGCGGCGGGGAATGCAAACGCCGTGGACAAATACCGTCACTACGGGTTCGAACCTGACGGGCTCCTTGACGAGGTGCTGGTGAACGCGCTCGTCCCGCACCCGGACTCAATCAGGCAGAACCGGAAGCGGTGACCCGAGGTCTGCGCACATTGTCCTTTTCACAAGTATGGAAGTATTGTATATTGTCCTTCTTACAAGGACAATGCGCGACCTCCTCCGGCAGAAACTCTTCGACGCCCTTGCGGCCCCCGTCCCGCGGTTCACCCGCCGCGACGTGCGGCTCCCCCAAATCCTTCACAAGGCGGTCGCGGTCATCGGGATGAGGCGAAGCGGCAAGACCACGCGGCTCTGGCAGGTGGTCGCGGACCGGATCGCGGCGGGCGTCCCGCGCGAAGCGCTTCTCTATTTCAGTTTCGAGGATGAGCGCCTCGCGGGGATGGGCGCGGCCGACCTGCACCTGATCGAGGAGGAGTATTTCCGGCTGCATCCCGGGATGCGCGGCCGCGCGGTGTTCCTGCTGGACGAGATCCAGACGGTGCCCGGGTGGGAATCGTTCGCGAGGCGGCTGCTCGACGCGCGGGATGTAGAACTGTTCCTGTCGGGGTCGTCCGCTCGGCTTCTTTCGCGCGAGGTGGCGACGAGCATGCGGGGCCGGGCGCTGGCCGCGGTCGTGCATCCCTTCAGCTTCCGCGAGTACCTGCGGCACCTCGGCCGGGAGCCCGGAAAGCCCTTCGACCGCCTGCCGGCGCGGGAACGCTCGGGGGTCGAGAAGGACCTGCGCGGCTACCTCACATGCGGCGGCTTCCCGGAGACGATCGGCGCCGGTGAGCGTGAACGCGTCGAACTCCTCCGCACGTACGTCGATACCGCGCTCTTCCGCGACGTCGTCGAACGGCACGCCGTCAGCCACCCTGTCGCTCTTCGCTGGATGGTCCGGCACCTGCTGGGCAACGCGTCGGGGCCCTTCACAGTGCACAAGTTCCACGGCGACCTGCACTCGCAGGGAATCCCTGTGAGCAAGGACACGCTTCATGCCTACCTCTCCCACCTCGAGGACGCGTTCCTCATCCGAACGGTTTCGATCGAGACGGGCTCTGAGCGGAAGCGGATGGTGAACCCGCGCAAGGTGTACCCGGTCGATCCGGGGCTGATCCCCGTGTACGACCGGACGGGGCGGGCGAATCTCGGGCATGCGCTGGAAACCTGCGTGCTGATCGAGCTGGAGCGGCGCGGCGCGGAGGTCAGTTGGGTCCGCACGGCTGAGGGGCACGAGGTGGATTTCCTGGCACGGTTTCCGGGGGGCAAGGAAGAGCTCATCCAGGTTTGCGCCGATCTGGACGAGCCCGCGACGAAGGAAAGGGAGTTCCGAGGCCTGATCGAAGCCCGGAAGGAGCGTCCTCGCGCCGCGTTGACCCTCGTGTGCATGGACAGCGACGCGATCCCGGGGGTGCCGCGCGGGATCGCGGTGCGCCCGGCAGCAGGCTGGCTGTCCGGCGCGGGCGCCGCCCATCCCTGATTTCCTTCCCGCGCTCTATTCCACTTCGCATTTCGGTGAACCTCGACGTCCCTGGGCCGCTAGACTTCTGGAATGAAGCGCTTCATCGCCGCCGTTCTCATGCTTCTCGCGCCGCTGGCCGTCGCCGGCTGGGCGGTGCACGAGGCGAACCATCCGTGGAGTTACACCTGCCCGGCGTGCGGCCTGCCCGTGATCCAGCGGCACCGGGAGAGCAAATGAACCTGGCAAGCCGGAAAGCAGGCGTGCTGGCCGCGCTCGCGGTGCTCGGGATGCTCGCGCAGGGCTGCAACTACCGAGTCCTCGGGGGCCGCGAGGGCCAGTTCAGCCACGGCGAGGGCGGTGTGGAAATCATGCGCCTTCCTTCGCCGACCCCGTCGAAAGGCCTCCACTGGGACACGAGGGACCTGGCCCAGGGCACGATCACGCTCGAATATGCGACCGTCCAGGACCGGGTCATGCAGTACGAAACCGCCTGGTTCCACAACCTCGAGGTCGTCGAAGTCCGCGAGGGCGGCGTTTCCATCCGCGGTTGCCTCCTGGCCGGCGGCATCTGCACCTTGACCGTCGTCCTGCTGCCGGTCGGCGTCATCCTGTTCATCGCCGCGATTTCGGAAGCGGTCGATCCGACCTGGTCTTCCCCGTTCGGCCACGCGATTCCGGGCGAGTACACCGTCCGGAAAAACGTCCGCGTCGTCGAACCGGAATACAAAGCCCTTCCTGTGCCTGCGGGAAGCGTCGCCCGGATCAGCGTCCGCCCCGCCGGTTCTGACGATCCGCGTGAAGATCACTCGTTCGACTCGAGGACCTGGTGGCCGGAGTTCGACTCCGCCGGCCGCATCACGGTTTCGACGAGCCAGCTGATTGACCTCGCCGCCTCGAACGGTTGCGGACTCTGTTTCCGCGCCGAGTTTGACCCGGTGGCCGGCGAGAGCGCGCAATCGCCGGAGTTCGTGCTGAGCGCCGCGGAGGTTTTGAAACTCCACGAAGCGCGCAAGTAGCCGGGGAAGTCCCGGCGCGGCCCTCCTTCACTTCGCCTTCTGCTGTTCCTTCGCCCACCACGCTTCCCACCACGCGGCATTGTGCGATTTGTGCCACGTCAGGCCCGTCAGGCCACTCAAAGCGTACTCGCCGATCGATTCGGCCTTCTCCCGATCCTTCATCGATTTCATCGCTTCGATCAATTCCGGGATCACCCGCCGATCCTCGATATCCGCGAGGCAGGAAGCCGCCGCGAACACGATGGACTCGTCGGGGTCTTTCAGGAACGGCCGCATCAGGTCGATCGCCCAGGAATTTCCGGGCTGCCCGAGCGCCATCATGCCGCACTCGCGCGTTTCCGCCGAGGACAGCAGGGGAAGCGCAGTCCGCCGGAGGTAAGCCTCGTCCGCCTGAAGGTATGACAGCATGTAGGCCGCATGATTCCGGTCTTCCAGGGAACCGCCGGTCAGTCGAGGCTCGAGCACCGCGAGAAAACCCGCTTCGCCAAGCCGGCCCACGACGGGACAGTTGTGGCACAGGAGGTCCCTCGCCGAGCGGTCGTTGAAATTCCGCTCCTCGTCCCGCTTCCACCACTCGACGAACGCGCCCGCAGAAGCGGCGAGGGCGGCATCGAAGGGCTTGTCGCGGACCAGCTTCCACCATGCCTCGTAAGCCTCGGGGTGGCCGGTGAAGTCCTGAAGGGACCATTCTTTCGTCTGGAACATGGCTTCGCCGCGGACGCTCGGGTCGCTGTCGCGCATGCACCGGTCGAGAAGTTCAAAAATGTGGGGATCGGGCGGACGGAGCCACGATTGATGCCGCAGGAGTTTGCGTCGCGATTCGGGGGGAAGACTGTCCCACGCGGCGGCGATGGCCGCAGCGACCTCGTCCGGGTTCCGCGCGTCGAGCTCGAGGAGGGCGCGGTCCGCGTTGTAGGAAACCTCCAGGAACGGAAAGAGGTCAGCAAGGGCGAGCGAGCGCATTTCCGGCGGCGACTCAGGCAGGTCCGCTTCGGACCCTCTTCGCTCCCCTTTCGCAGGGCCGTGCACGGTCGCCGCAGAAGGCCGCGAACCGGCTCCCGCGGGCTTTGGCCCCGGCAGAGCGGCCAGTTCCTGCTCCAACGCGCGTTCGTCGCGTCGAATCCGGTGAAGCGACGACGCGAGAGCCAGATCGCCCGCGATGAGGGCGAGAAGCGCCGCGACGGCGATGGCGCGGGCGCTACTCACCGCCCTTCTCCTGAATGTACTGCGCCCACCAGGCATCCCAGAACGTGGGATCCATCCGCTGTTCGCCCCCGGCAGACGCCGTGAGCTCTTCCAGCCCCTCCGCCACAATCGCCTCCGCGGCATTTTCGTCGCGGGCGCAGCGAAGCGCATCGATCAGGGCCGGGACTCGTTCCAGGTCCTTCAGGTAGGCGACAACCTTGACGGCGGCCTTCACGACCTCGGGATCCGGGTTCTTGAGGTACGGGAGGACGATCGGCGCGGACCAAGGCCCGGAGTGGTAATACAGGTGCCCCAGGATGTCCGCCGCGTGATCGGGACTGCGGGCCAGGCGCGCTTCCCAGAGAGAAGGAAGCCCTTCCCGGACCAGCGCGTCCGTGCCGGTTTTCGGGCTGGTGTGAGAGCTGAGTTCGTCGAGCGCGTCGAGGTCGGAGCCTTCCGCGCGCAGGGCTGCCACGGTGGCCCGGGCGGCCTCGGCGACGACGTCGTCGAAGGGGCGACCCTGCGTGGTCTCGCGCCACGCCGCGTATTCCTCGACGGACCCGTGGAAATCGCGGAACACGAATCCCTGCAGATTGGAGATCGCCTCCGTCACCACGTTCACGTCGGGATCGCGCATCCCGAGGTCGAGAATGTCCAGCAGGGCCGGCGCGGGATCATCCCCGTAACTGTACTGGCCGAGAAACTGGATCCGGTCCTTCGGTAACTTGATCTCGCTCCAGCGGCGCCGCATCACTTCCAGGACAACCTCAGGACTGAAATCCTCGGCGTAGCACGCCAGCGAGCCCGCGTCGCGCAGCCCGGCGAGGAACTCCGCGAATATTTGTTCCAGGAGCGCGACCTGGCGCGCCCGCGGCAGCTGGTTGGTGTGGATGTAATCGTCTGAAGCGGCCTCGCTGGGGGGTTCCGCGGTGCCGCCACCAGGCGAATCCGGACTGACGGAAGCGGTCGTCTCCATGGCCCCCGGCGATTTTCCCGATTCGCCACCCGCAGGCTTCGCCCCCCGCGCCGATTCCTGCTTCGACACCAGGCGCGCCCGCTCGGCCCGCCATGGGACAAGAAGTGCGACGAACACGGCAAGTGCGGCGGCGATCGCCACGCCGAGCAGGCGGTTCATGGGGGAGAATCATAGCACCGCCGGATGGAAGCGCGTTCGGCGGCAAACCGGGCCCGGAGATCCCCTGATCGGGAGACCTCCGGGCCACGGAATTACTTCGAAATATCCGGCGACGCACCGTACTTCTTCGCCGCTTCCTCCGTCGGGAAGGGCGGGTTCGCCGTGTCGTACTCCTTGCGGGGGGCGAAGTCCTTGATGGCGACCTTGCCGCCGTCGAGTGGCTTGCCGAGAAGGCGGGCGACCTCGTTCTCCCAGCCTTCCTTCGCCTTCACCTTGCTGGAATCGACCGCTTTCGGGTTGCCGAGCTCGATCGGGAGCCCCGGCGCGATCGAAACGTTGCCGGCGAGCGTCGGGTCTTCTTCTTCATCGACGATCTTGTTCACCGGGAACGGCTGCTTGCGCCCGGCGATCAGCGCGGCCGCGTTCGCCTCGGGCTTGCCGTGAAGCAGGCCGTTGCCGACGAAGTTGTTGTTCTTGATCGTCACCTTCGTCTGCACCGTCTCGATGTTCATGATCGCGCC
>JAIOPR010000191.1 GCA_021413805.1 Planctomycetota bacterium | reverse complement strand
GTGACGGTCCTCGACGGCAGACAACTGGAGCTCAACCCGGTCACGCTCGAGTTCAACAAGTAGCGGGCGGGCTGGGGAACCGGCGGCCTGGGGTGCCCGAAGCGAGGGCACCGGCCGCCGGGATCAACGGGCGGCGAGGAGCACTCCCGTGTAGTTGTGCAGCCAGTTTTTCCGGCCGACGGGGGCGAACTCCGCGTTCCCGAAGAAACCGATGAGGGGAAACGAGCCGAGCCCGGTGCGGATGGAGACCACGTCGTGGTCGGTTTCGCCGTAGAGATTTTTTCCGCGGCCCCGGCAATTGAAATAGAAGCCGAACGCCGGGTCGCCCTCCAGGTCCTCCTTGACCCCGGCGACCATCTCCTGCATGTCCACGATCGCGCTCTTCCGCTCCATCAGCTGGAATTCCAGCGTCTGGCCCGTGCGCACCGGGGTCCCGACGGCCAGGACTTCGCCTTCTTCCGATTTCATCGCGATCAGGTTGCGCACGATGAAATCGCCGCGCTGAAGCGGGGACTTGGAGGAATCCATCGCGATTCCCGCCATGACAGGGCCGCCGGGACCGCCGCCGCGGGCGTGTTCCTGGAGCGTATCGCGAAGCATCTCGAGCGGGGGCTTGCCCGCGAGGCCGAGAACGAGGTGGCCCTGCGCGCGGGTGATGACCATGGGCTTCCCGATCGGCCGGCAGCCGTGCGTCACGCCGATGGCAAATGACTCCGCGGGAACCGTGGCGCCGGAAACGCCGCCTTTCGCGACCCGGTCCCCCGCGAACTGGAAATGTCCGGACTTCTCGGTCCCGCCCGAGAGCGCCCCGCCGACCAGCGGTTCGAATTCGCCGCCGGCGTCGAAACCGCGCAGGAGATCGGCGAGGTCAACCGCCGCAGGATCCGGGAAGATCAGCCCGATCGCGGACCCGTCGAGGGCGCCGCGAAGCCGCTCTGCAGAGGGTTCGTGAAAGGCGCGCAGACCCTCCCCGGAAAAAAGCATCAGCGCCACAGCGCGCCCTCCCTCCGCTTCTCCTTCGTCGGTCAACACCCCTGCCGCACACCCGCCGGCCACCACCGCACACCCCGCGGCCTTCAGTTCCTCCAGGATCCCCGGCGCCGCCCTCCGGTACTGCGGCGTCGCAAACACAATGGCCGCCGTCGGCGATCCACCGAGTTTCTCCGAAGCCGAACGGATCGCGGCCACCACGGCGGCGCGGCCTTCCGGGATGTCCCTCACCAGCGCCGTCGCCGCGCGTTTCACTTGTTCAACGCCCTCACCCGGAGGTCTTTGACTTCCAGCAACCCGTTCTTCACCCCGATCGCGGGCCCGCCCGCCGTCGCGGGTCCCGTGTGGCCGATCCAGGCTACTTCCCCGTCCACCACCAGCATCCCCCATTCCCCCTTCACGATGAGCGCCACATCGTGCGATTCGCGGGAAGGGACGTCCTTGGCCAACCCCGCCGTCATCCAACGGTCCCCCGCAACGTACCCCGCGCGGCTGCTGCCACTCAGGTAAAACCGGCGGAATATCTTCCCGGCACACCGGAAGTCCAGCACCAGCTCCGGCCATTTCTCGGTTGTGCCTTTTCCGGAGGCCGCGGCATTGAAGCGGACAATGTAGTCGGCCCCCTGGCTCCATGACGGGGGGCGCAGGAACGCTTCGTTGTCGTCGGCCCGGACCGTCGCGAGGTTCTCCTTCGTCGGCGTCTTCTGCCACTGCCCGGCGTTGACGGAAGTTTCGTTGTTTTCGGCCAGAAGTGCTGACAGCTCGCGAGACACCGCTTCAACATCGTCGGTCAGCCACGCAGGTTTTCCCGAGATCGAAAGCGAGCGGATCGTCATCGCGGAAGTCAGGACGATCCCCACGGCGCCGTCCCAGACGTGGGGAAGCGGGGTTTTTGATGCCGCGCCGTTGATGGAGAGCGAGTACTGGCTCCCCGTCACGGCGATTTCGACCGTATTCCATCCGTCTTCGCGGGTCGGCACGGGCGAGAACTGTTCGGCGGTCGGCGGGAGGATTCCGGACTCGTGAAGGCCATCATGAAGCGACAGGAACGAGGGGAGGCCCTCGGACCAGGTGCGCCAGGCGGGCATGATGGCGTAGAACTGTTGCGAAGACTTTGCCTCCAGCCGGATCTTCGGGTCCTTCCATTTCCAGAACGGGAGAACGAGTACCGCGGCCTTGTCCTTCGGCGTGAGGGTAAAGCCCTCGCCGCCGGAAACCTCCACGCCGCCGATGAGGAGGACGTCCTCGAGGAGGAGATCGTCCGTCCAGGTGAGCTTCACCGTGCCGTCGGCCGCGGACTCCACCGCACCGTGGACGATCAGGTCCATGTCGGAAGGCAGGAATTTCTGGGCGCCCGCGGCCAGGACCCGCTCGACAAGGAGTCGGTCATCGGTGCGCATCGGCCAGGCGCGGAACTTGTCCAGGAATGTACGGGCAGCCTCAGCGGCCTCGGGGCCCGGGGCGGCGGCCTGCAGGCTCGAAAAACGCGCGCCGGCCTCCTTGACGAGGTCGGCGGGGAGAAGGCCGAGCACGGACTCCTTCTGCCACGATTCCGGCGGCACGCCCCGGCGGACCAGGCGGCGGAAGAGATCGACGGACGTGGAGCGATCGCGCACGGCGAGGGCGAAGTTAAACGCATCCTGGACGTCGCCGTTCCCGGGAGCGGCCCCCATCGCCGCTTCCGAGAACGAACGGGGAGAAATGGAGTCCAGCGTCAGGACCGCCTGGCCGTGGGACGTCTCAAGGGTCAACTGGTCGCCCGCATCGGCGACCTCGAAAAGAACTCCTTTCTCCACGGTGGCGTCGGCGCGCTGGATTTCGACCGGCTTCCCCGTCCGTGCCCGCCATGACTCCATCGCCCGGGCGATCACCCGTTTCCCGGATTCCGCCACCGTCCGCGCCCGCTCGATCTTCGCCTTGTTCTTCACCTTCCCGGAAGCGTCCAGGATGTCCAGTTGGCGAAGCACGCCTTCGAAGTTCCGGGCCGCGAGCATCCCGGGCAGCTGGGCAAGCGGGTCCTCGGTGTCCTCCGCCTGCTCGATGTCGAAAGCCTTCTGCTCGAGCATCGTGCCGATGTCCTTCGGCATGCGCAGGGCGAGTTCCTTCAGCGCCTTGGCCCCTGCGGCCCCGTGGGCGTTCTCCGTTGCGCGGTCCGCCGCGTCGCGGGCCTTGGCCAGCAGATCCTTTCTCTCGAGTTCGATCCGGGACCGGCCCACCGTCTTCGGCGGCGAGACGTGGTCCCATTTCTCAAGCGCGAGACGATATTCGCCCGACGCGACATTGCCCGCGGCATCGCCCGTCAGCTTGTCGAAATACGCGTTCCACACACGCACCTCGACCGCCTCCTCCGCACCCTTCAGCTCTTCAGCAAACGGCACGTCGGGCCACTTGTCCCGCATGGCCGCTTCGCTCAGCGCCGCCACGACTCCGTGCCCGGCATCCGTGACAAGCTGCTCGGAGCGCTTCTGGATTCGCGCCAGGAGTTCGATCTTGAAGCGGGCCAGGAGGTCGCCGCGGAGTCGCTCGACGCCGGCGGGATCGACCTTTGTAAATTCGTCGACCTGGCCGAGGCATGCGCCGAGGTCGGCCCCGTCCTGGCGGGCCCGCGCCTGGAACGCGGTCCATTTCTTGACGAGTTCCCCGTGGGCGAGCGCCGCAGGGTCCACTTTCTGCTCGATCTTCGCATTGCCGCCACCGCCGTTGCCCTCCCCTGCCCCGTGCCCCTTGTCGCGCGTGAACACCCAGATCAGGAGCGCCGCCGAAAGGAGGAAAGCCATGCCGGCCACGGCGTAGGCGGCAAAGTGCCACTGCGGAGTGGGAAGCGGGGCGACGATAGAGAGGGGCGCCGTGCGGCCGGGAAGGCTCGATGGACTGGTCGCCCCCGTGGCCGACGGAGAGCGGTCGGCGCTTGCGTTCGAAGGAGGCCGGACGCCGCTGGACTGCGCGGGGCGGGCGCCGGCGAGGGAGGTCTCGGGATCCCGGGCGGCGACGTCGAGGGCGGCGACGAGCTGTTCCGCGTTCTGGTACCGGGCGGCCGGATCCTTGGCCATGAGCCGGTCGATGATTTCCGACAGGGCGGCGGGCGCATTCTCGATCGGGGGCGCGACGTCCTGGACGTGCGCCATCAGGACCTGCATCACTGCGGTCCCGTCGAACGGATAGTTCCCGCTCGCCATGTAGTACATCATCACGCCGAGCGCGTAGAGGTCGCTGCGCGCGTCGCCCTTTTTTCCCTCGCAAACCTCCGGGGCCATGTAGTGCGGCGTTCCCATGACCATCCCGGTCATCGACAGGCTCACGTCGCAGGCCTCTTCCTTCGCCAGCCCGTAGTCCGCCAATTTCGCATCGCCGTCCCTCGTGAACAGGACGTTTGCGGGCTTGACGTCGCGGTGGAGAATCCCGAGCTTGTGCCCGGCGCCGAGGGCGAGTGCGAGCTGGCGCGCGACGGAGATGACCTCACCGGGGGCGAGGCGCTTGAATCGGTCGATACGCTGCTGAAGCGACCCCGCGTCCACGAACTCCATGACCAGGTAGGCCAGTCCTTTTTCTTCGCCCGCGGCCAGGAGCCTGACCGCGTTCGTGTGGTCGATCTTTGCCGCCGTCCGTCCTTCACGCAGGAAACGAAGGCGCGTTTCCTCGTCGCGGGCCAGGCTCGGGGGAAGAATCTTGAGTGCCACGACGCGGCGCAGGCGCTCATCAAACGCGCGGAACACCACACCCATGCCGCCGGCGCCGACTTTCTTCTCGACGGCGTACCCGGCAAATGTCTTCCCGACTAGGTTGAGCGGGTCTGCCATGAACGCGGCCGCCTCGGTTTCCCCCCGGGGACATGAAAACGTCGTCGAGATTCTAACCGATGCCCGCAGGGGGCAGGCGGCGATTCGCGAACCACTACATCATGCTGGACGACACCCCTCCACACGCCGGCAGGTATCCCTGGAGCATGTAGTCCATCACCATGCGGTCCGAATTGAAACGCCATGCCATGGACATGATGGCGTTCTTCATGCGGGCCACCCACTCGGTCGCGACATCCTCCGCCGTGCGCCTGAAGTACATCGGGACGATGACCTTCTCGAGGGTCGAGTACAGCGTCTCCGCGTCCCGGGCCTCCTGGACCTCCGCGTTCGCGTGGACGTCGCCGGAACCGATGGAGAAACCGTTGGTCCCGTCGTACGCCTCCGCCCACCAGCCGTCGAGGATGGAAAGGTTCAGGCCGCCATTCAACGCCACCTTCATTCCCGAAGTGCCGCACGCCTCCAGCGGTTTCACCGGGTTGTTGAGCCAGACATCGACGCCCTGCACGAAATGCCGCGCGACGCCCAGGTCGTAGTCCTCGACGAAGACGATCTTGCCGGCAAACCGCGGGTCCCGTGACATCTGCACCACAAGCTGGATCAGCCGCTTGCCGCCGTCGTCCTGCGGGTGCGATTTCCCGGCGTAGATGATCTGGACCGGGCGCGCTTTGTCGTTCAGCAACCGCGCCAGCCGGTCCACGTCCTTGAAAAGCAGCGCCGCCCGCTTGTAGGTCGCATAACGGCGGGCAAAACCGATCGTCAGCGCCCCACGCGAAAGCAGCCGCGCCGCCTTCGCCGGGGCACTCGGGTCATGCGGCGCTCGCCGCGCTTCCTGCTCCGCCAGCCGGTGCCGCACAAAGTCGATCAGGCGATGCTTCTCGTAAAGATGCGCTTCCCACAACTCCAGGTCCCGGATCTTTCCCACGCCTTCCCACGCATCCCGGTGGCAAAGCCGGTGGAACCACCGCTCGCCGACGTGCCGCTCGAAAACTTTCGACATCGACGGCGACAGCCAGCTCGCAATGTGCACGCCGTTCGTGATGTGCCCGATCGGCACTTCACGCTCATCCCGGTTCGGCCAGAGCCGGTTCCACATGCGACGGGAGACGTGGCCATGAAGCGCGGACACGGCGTTTGCGCTCCGCGAAAGCTTGAGCGCGAGGACGGTCATGCAGAACGCCTCCCCGTGGTCGCCGGTGTTGACTCTTCCGAGCCCGAGCAACTGGTCCTGGGAGATGCGGAGCTTTTCGCGGATCCAGCCGAGGTGTTCGTCGATGAGGTCGGGGGTGAAGCGGTCGTGGCCGGCCTCGACGGGGGTGTGGGTCGTGAAGACGGTGTGCAGGGAGACCTCGCGGCAGGCGTCCTCGAAGGAGTAACCGTCGTTTTCAACGCGTTCGCGGACGCGTTCGAGGGTGACGAAGGCGGAGTGACCTTCGTTGAGGTGGTAGACGCCGGGGTCGAAGCCGCAGGCGCGAAGGGCGCGGAGGCCGCCGAAACCGAGGATGAGTTCCTGCCGGATACGGATGCGGCGGTCGCCGCCGTAGAGGCGTGCGGTGAGTTCGCGGTCCGAAGGTGAATTGCCGGCGACGTCGGAGTCGAGAAGGAGCAGGGTGGCGCGTCCGACCTGGGCGCGCCAGACGCGGGCGCCGAGGCGGCCGGTGGGGAGATCGATTGAGACTTCGATGATCTTGCCGTTCTCGTCCAGGGCGGGCGAGAGCGGCAGGTCGTCGATCGGCATGAAGCCGTATTCCTCCTGCTGCCAGCCGTCCGGGTTGAGGATCTGCCGGAAATATCCCTGGTGGTAGAGAAGGCCGACGCCGACGAGGGGGACGCCGAGGTCGCTGGCGCTCTTCAGGTGATCCCCCGCCAGGACGCCGAGGCCGCCCGAATAGATCGGCAGCGATTCGTGAATGCCGAATTCCGCGGAGAAATAGGCGACGGGGCGGCAGTTGAGCGGGCCTGCGTGGACCTTGGCCCACGTGTGCTCGGCGCCGAGGTACTCCACGAGGCGGTGAAAGGCAAAATTGATGCGGCTTTCCAGGTTCAGGTTGAGCGAGCGGCGCTCGATTTCGTCGGGCGGAAGAGCGCGGAGGAAGGCGACGGGCGAGAAGTTCACCTGCCGCCAGAGCTCGGGATCGATGTCGCGGAAGACGCCGATGACTTCCGGGTGCCAGGTCCAGAAGAGGTTCGACGCGAGGTACTGGAGCTTGTCCGTCAAGGTGGTGGGCATGGGGAGGAAGGTTAGCCGACAGGAGCAGAGAGCGCGGAAAAAAATCGATCGCCGTCGGCGGTCGGACCTCGCGCCCCGACGTCGGAAAGGCTCGACGTCGGTTCGCGATCCCCGACCGCGCGCCGTCGATCGCTTTTTCCCCGCGCTCTCGCCAAAAACAACGAGCCGAGGGACTTGGTGGCGGTCAGTGAGTCAGCTTGAAGAATCGCATGAGGTCATAGGCGATGACGGACCAGAGGACGACGCAGGTGACCTTGGGGAGCGTTCGGACGAGGAATCTGTCGAGGCCTCGGAAACATCGGAGGTCGGCGTTGACGGTTTCCGCGGTGGAGGCGCGGAGCTTGTAGATTTCCCGGCCTCTTGAGATCCCCATTCTTCTGCGCCAGGCCGCGACAGCTTTCGATTGCCCCTCGCGCGGCTGATCCGCGGCAATCAGCTCATCGATAATGGTCGGGACCAATTCCAGCTGCTCACGCCTTGCCGTTTCGAGCCGGACCTCTCCCGCTTCTAGCCGCTTCGTGTCGCTCATGAATCCACTCCCCAGTTGGAATTGCTCTTCCAACACGTGAGGGACAAGACGGTTCTCGGGAAATGTCGTTTTCCCTCTGAGCGTGAAAAAAATCCCCGTGGGCCGGGCGGAGTCGACCCTCAATCGAAAAACCCTTCAACAATCAACACGGGGCCGACGCAGCCTGGTCCGCGGGGATTTTTTCTCACGCTCAGAGCCGGGGAGGGAAAGAAGGAGCCGTCCCTCGCGGAGACGGCGGCCGGGCTTGACGTTCTTCACTACTCTGCGCGACCCTGTCGCCCATGCCGTCCGTCCCCGCAATCGTGCACACCGATATCCAGGGCTCAACCCGCCTCTGGGAGCGCCTCGGGCCTGCGTTCGCCGGGGTCCTCGCGGAACACAATCGCATCCTGCGGGCCGCCGCCAGGGCTGGCCGCGAAGTCATGACCGAGGGAGACTCGTTCACCTTCGCGTTCACCTCCGCGAGCGACGCCGTGACTTTCGCCCTGACCGCGCAGGAGGCACTTCACCTTTACCCCTGGCCCTCCGCCGCGGGCGAAATTCTCGTCCGCATCGGGGTCCACGCAGGCGAAGTCCCGGAGGGCGGCGACGCGGCAGGCACGCTCGGGGCCCGCGCCCGGCTCGTCGCAGCCGCGGCCCACGGCGGCCAGGTTCTCCTCACCGCCGAAGCGCGGGAGCGGTCGGACGAAGCACTCGCCGGCGCCGTCGTGGCCGACCTCGGCGACCACCGGCTGGCGGCCCACGACCGCCCCCAGCGCATTTTCCAGGTCCTTCCGCGGTCCCTTGCCTCCCGCTCCTTTCCGCCGCCCAATACCCTCTCGGCCCGGCCTTCCAACCTCGCCATCGACCACGATCGCTTCGTCGGCAGACGCAGGGATCTCGACGACCTCGCCGCCCTCGTCCCCTCCCCCGCCGGGCGCCTCGTCACCATCACCGGGCCGGGAGGAATGGGAAAGTCCCGCCTCGCCCGCGAACTCGCCATCGCGCTTCTCCCGAAATTCGAGGGAGGCTGCTGGTTTGCGGATCTTTCAGAAGCGCATTCCGTGGCGGACGTGGCCCGTGCGGCCGCGAATGCGCTCGGCGTCCCGCTCCCTGCCGGCGAAGATCCCGCCGCGACCGTCGCCGACGCGCTGGAATTCCGGAAGCCGCTGCTCCTGATCCTGGACGGGTTCGAAGCGCTGGTCGAGCACGCCAGCGCGACGGTCGGGCTGTGGAACAAACGGGCGCGCCACGCCCGCATTCTCGTCACCTCGATCTCGCTGCTCGGGCTCTCGGGAGAGCGCGAAGTCGCCCTCGGGCCGCTTCCCACCCCGGATCGCACACGGCGGGCGACGACCGCGGCGGAGGTGGAGAGCTTTGAGGCTGCCCGGTTGTTCCTCGATCGCGCGGCCCGCGTACGGCCAGACTTCTCGCTCACGGATGCGAACGCCGCTGCCGTCGGGCGCATCTGCACCGAACTCGAGGGAATCCCGCTGGCCATCGAACTGGCAGCCGCGCGGCTAGCCGAACTGGACCCCGACCAGATGCTCCGCGAAATCGAAAGCCAGCCCGCAATCCACGATGCTCCCGCCGCCGGCGCCCGCAGCCGCCAGTCCCTCGCCGGCACGCTCGAGTGGTCCTACGGGCTGCTCAACGCCTGGCAGACGAGCGCCTTCCACCAGGTTTGCGTGTTCCGCGGCGGGTTCTACCTCGAGTCCGCGGAGGACGTCATCGACCTCTCCGGCGTGGACGAGGCGCCCTTCGCGATCGACGCCGTCCAGGCCCTCCGCGACCGCAGTCTCCTCCGCACCAGCGACACGCCCTTCGGCACACGCTTTTCAATGTTCCGCTCCGTGCGCGATTTCGGTGAACGGCGAGGGCGGGCCATCGAAGGCGAAACGGCCTGGCGCGCACTCGAGGATCGGCACTCGCGACATTTCGTGGAAGCTGCCCGGCGCTGGGCCGCGCTGACAGGTCCGGGAGCTGCTGAAGCGCTGGAGCACATCGACCTTGAGCTCGACAACATATTCGCGATCCAGGACCGCTGCCTCGCGCGGGCGGCGGCGGGCGAGGCCGGGGCGGCTGCCGAGGCGGCGCGCGCCATCATGGCGGCCGACCCGCTCCTGAGCTGGCGCGGGCCCTTCGATCAACGGATCTCCAGGCTGCGCTTGTCCCTGGATGCCGGCGACCCCGCGGAGGAAGCGCGGGTGGCGGCAGCGCTTGTGGACGCCTGCGTCCAGGCCGGGCACATCCGTGAAGCGGACGAAGTCTTGAGTCGCGGCGAGCTCGCCGCCAGTCGCTCTGGCTCCCGATCCCTCGTCGCCCGTCTCAAGCTGTCGAGTTGCAGGATCCTCCTGGTACGCCAGCACCAGGACAAGTCCGTGGTTGCCGCATCGGAGGCGGAGCGAATCTTTCGCGAGGAAGGCAACGCGAAATGGCTCTCGCGGGCCCTGGACTTCAAAGCCGGGGCACTTCGGATGCTGGGCCGTTTCGACGAAGCACTGGCGGCGGCGGAGGAAGGCCTGGCGCTGGCCCGGGGCACGCAGGAAGCGCCGGAGATTATTCGCACCGCAACCAACCTGGGTTCGGTGCACCAGGCCCGCGGCAACCCTTCCCTCGTGTTCCCCTGTTTGGACGAAGCCGAGCGCCATCTCGGGATCGTCGGGTCGAGAAACATGGCGGCGCGCATCTCGGGAATCCGCGGGATGGCGTGGCTGGATGCAGGCGACCCCGACCGGGCAGCGCCGTTCACCGAGAACGCCGTTGCGGTGGCGCGGGAACTGGGGCAGAAGCAATCGCTGCTGACGCACACGAACAACCTGGGCCGTGTCCGCAGGGGCCAGCGGCGCAGTGCCGAAGCGAGGGCCGCCTTCGAAGAAGCTCGACGTCTCGCCACGGAGCTCGGTGATAACTCCATGCTCGCGATGGTGCAGGGCAACGATGCGATGGTGCTCAGTGACGAAGGGGATTTCGAAGGTGCGCTGCGGGGATTCACCGCGGCTGCAGAGGCCGCAAATCGAATGAACCTCCGGAATTCGTATGCGATCTATCGCGGAAACGTGGGGATCATCCTGGGGAAGATGGGAAGGAATAAGGAGGCGCTGGACCCGCTGCGCGAATCAATGGCGATCTACGGGGAGATTGGTGTCGAAAAATCCCTGCGCGCGTTCAATGTCCTGCAGGGCCTGTCCGACGCGGAACTGGCCGCCGGCAATGACGCTGCCGCGACGGAAGCGGCGAAGAAGGCGACCTCGGCTGCGGAGGCGCTCGGGCTCGAGCGAGGCCCAAGCGCCCGGCTCGCGGAGGAAGCGAAAAGGATGAGGGAGAGGGCTGCGCCGGTATCAACCTGAGCCTTCGCCCTGAAGGTGATGCTTGACCCCGGCAAGCCGCCTCATCAACCTTCTGATCCATGCCCGATCCCGTTTTCACCGTCACCGACATCCAGGGCTCGACCGCCCTCTGGGAACGCCTCGGG
>JAIOPR010000190.1 GCA_021413805.1 Planctomycetota bacterium | reverse complement strand
CCCGCCGGTCTGGCACTTCACACAGTAATTCGTCTCGTTGTCCGCCTTCACGATCCGCTGCACCGGCGAGCCGCAGGCGGGACAGGGTTTCCTGAAGCGCCCGTGGACGGCCATGGCGTCGCGGAACGCGGTGACGTGTTCGGGGAAGGCGTCGCCGGCCTCTTTTCGCAGGGCCTCGGTCCACTCGAGAAGCGATTGACGCGCTGCGTCAAAAAGGCGCGCAGCTTCCGCGTCCGTCAGCTTTGTCGTCAGCAGAATCGGCGACAGTTTCGCCCGCCACAGGATCTCGTCCGAGTACGCGTTCCCGATCCCCGCGATCGTCGCCGGGTCGGTCAGCGCGCGCTTGAGCGTCCGGTTCTGGCGTCGAAGCGCCTCCGCGAATGCTTCCCGCGACGCCGTCAGCGGCTCAATCCCTCCCGGGTCCTGCGCGGCAAGGGCGGCTTCACCACGGAGAGCGTGGAGGGAAGCGCGTCGCTTTGAGCCGGCCTCGGTGAGGAGCAGCGTCCCGTCCGCGAAATCGAACGCGGCCAGCCCGAGCTTTCCCGGCACCTTCGCGTCGGCGGGCTTCCAGTGCAGCCGCCCCGCGATCATCAGGTGCACCACGAGGAAAAGCCCTTCATCGAAACAAAACACGATCCGTTTTCCAACCCGTCGAAATCCTTTCACGGTTTTCCCGCGAAACGCGTCGAGGGACGGGTCCACCGTGCGGAGGAGGAACGGGGAGGCGAGGCGGACGCCCAGCAGCGCGCGGCCGGAGCACCGGCGGTCGAGGTGTTCGAGGTAGACCGTGAGGTCGGGCAGCTCCGGCATGCGGCCATGTTCGCGGGAGACGGCGGGGAGCGGAAGGCCGAACCGGCGGCTATTTGATTTTCGCCCACCCGTCCAGGTACTCCCGCTCCGGCGTCCCCTTGACCGTCGGGTGATCTTCCCCCGTCACGCGCCGGTAGAAATCTGCCGCGTCGCCGTCCGATTCGATCGGCAGGTGCCGCTTCACACCCTCGCGCTCCAGCTGCACGACCGGGCCTTTGCCTTTCCTCGAAGCGTCATTCGGGACGACTGCGAACCAGTTGATCTTCCACTCCTGGCCAGCGGCATTCTTCACAGTGCGGCCGCTGAGGCCCTTCATCGCGGACTGGGCGTCGCCGCCGGGGTAGGGGCCGTCGTAGCCGGGGGCATTTTCCGACGTGGAATGGCTGCTCCCCGAAGCAGCGCCGTGGGATTCCTCTTTCTGGGAGCAGCAAGCGGCCAGCACAAGCAGGGCGGGCAATCCGAGCCATGCGAGCTTCATAGGGTCTCCGTTTCGGTTCTGGTGATGCCAATGAAGCGCGCCGGGGCGCTGCGAGTTCACGGGATTTCCTGATTATTTTCGCTCTTTCACCACGATCCTCGACGGCCGGGAGACATCGCTGTTATCCGGGGCGTAGTACTCGTAGGCGCCGCTGGCGGGGGACTGGGCGATGATGGGGAAGCGCGGGCGGAGGTCGTATTCAAGGCGGATCGACTGGCCCTGCGACACCTTGCCGAAATACAGCGTGATCTGGCGGCCGGTGAGCGAGTACTTGTCGATCGTGCCCTTCTCCTTCAGCCTCTCAAATGCCGACGCGTCGGGTTCAAAGCCGGGCGGAACGCCGAGGTCGGCGATGACCATGAAGGTTTCGCGGCCGCGATATGACAAAACCGCTGTCGCGTGAAGCACGCCGTCGAGGTCGATCTCCTGCTTGTCGTATGCGACCTCGATCGAGAGCGGAGGTGCCTCCGGACGCGGCGCGAGGCTCCAGGGGAGGTAATACCGGCCCGCGACCTGGTACGACGCCGACATCGCCCCGTCCGCTTCCAGCTCCACGATGTTGTCGCCCTTCTCCGCCGGGATCTCCACCTGCTGGTACAGGTCAAACGTCTCCCCGTTGATCTCCCGGAACGCGCCCACGACTTCCTTGCCGTTCACGCGCAGTTTCACGTGCACCGGCCGCTCCGGTTTCTTCGCCGCGCCGCCGTCCTCGAGAAGCGCCTTGATCGCCAGGATCGTCGCCTGCGTCGAGCCCCAGTCTCCTCCCGGCTGACGCTTTTTCGAGAGCCACGCCAGCGCTTCCGCCGCCCTCGGCGACTGCTGCCGGCCGCACGCCAGCGCCGCCAGCGCCGTCGCTTCGATGTCCGCCGTGTCGCCGCGCGCGCCGCACAGCCCGTCGCCCGCCGAGCCCCAGTGCGAAAGCGCCGTTTCGCGGATCGCCGATTTCTCCAGCGGCTGCACGTCGGAAGCTCTTACCAGCGCCAGCGCGACCAGCGACTGGACGTACGGATCACCGGCTTCCGCCGCGTGCGAAGCGACGTACGCCGCGCCGCGTTCGACTTCCGGGTCCTTGAGCCCTGCTTCGCGAAGCGCCCACACGATGTACGCCGTGAGCGGGAGCCGCGCGTTGCCGAGCGTGTTCCACGAGTGCATCGGCACGTCCATCGTCCACGAGCCGTCGCGCTCCTGCCGCGAATACAGCACGTTCTTCGCCCGCTTCACCACCTCCGGGTCCACGTCGCGCACCTTCGCCATGTCCGTGAACTCGAGAATCCCGTACGCCGTCAGGATCGTCTTCGCCGGCGCCTGCCCGAACCAGTCGAACCCGCCGCCGTTGACTTCATAGGTCAGCAGCCGCTGATAGCCGGCGTTCAGCGCTTCGTCGAGCTTCATCTGCCATTCGGGGGTCAACTGACCCGTCTTCCGGAGGTAACCCATCACGAGGACGTTCGGATAGGTCACGCTGGAAGTTTGCTCGAATCAGCCATACGGGAGGCGCACGAGGCCCTCGAGGCCGCTGACGACTTCGGAGAAGCGGCTTGGGTAGAGGCGGACGAAGAGGCGAGAAGCGCCGTCCACGGCGTCGGCGGGAATGGTGACTTTCGTGGAAGAGCGGTCGCGGAGCACGTCGTTGACGGAGAGTGGCATTTCGCGGCCGTCGGGGACGACGTCGATCGCGCGGCGGATCGCGTCGGAGAACTCGGGCGAGCTCGCCGTGACCTTGAGCTTGTGCCGCCCGAATTCGCGAGCCCTCACGTGGAAGTACACGGAGCGCACGTCGTTCGCGGCGATCGTCAGCACTTTCTTCGCGTCGTCGAGCAGCTCGAACCCGCTTTCCGCTTCGAACGCCAGTTCCACCCGCTGCTCGCGCTCGAGGTAGTTGTACACCGCGACCGGGATCCACACCTGGTCGCCCTGCGTCAGCGCCACAGGCAGGTCGATGTCCGCGAAGAACGGCTGGAACACCCGCATCGGCGCGTCCGCTGCCCCGAGCCGCCCGCCCCGGTCCACCGCCGACAGCCCCATCCGCCACGACGTGATCGAGTCCGCGCCGGGGAAGCGCAGCGTCGCGCGCCCCTGGTCGTCGGTAACGATCTCGGGGTTCCAGTAGAGCGTTTCGGGGAAGTATTCGCGGAGACGGGGGGGAGTGGCCGCGGCGTTCGTAGGGCTATGGGCGCGCTGGTCATCGGCGACCGTTCGTGAATGCATTGCCATCGCGTCCGGAGCCGCGGCGGCTCCTCCCTTGGATTCCGGACGCATCATCTTCGACATGGTTCGGGATCGCATCACGACCATCGATCCGTTGGTCCACACAACGGCGATCAAGAAGACAATTCCCAGGGACGCAGCGAGTCCACAACAGTAGGCCTCGGGTCGTTTCGGTTCGACGCTCTGGACAATCAAGGCAATCCCGCCAAGCAGGAAGCAAAGCGCTGCCAGGACCACCGCGGCGGACAAGACATCGCCGCCAGAGGGCGACAACGCGATTCCGGCGATCGGGCCACCACAGGCGCCGAAGGCCACTCTCGTGACCACATTAGCGCCGCGCATCAACATGCCGGCCCACACCGCGATCACCAGGCAGACAATCAGGGCAAGAAGCGATTCGGCGTCCCGAAGCCGGTTGCTTCGCCAGGAGGAGAATCGCTGCAACTGCTGCAGGAAGTCGTTCGACGCGAAGGATTTTCCCTGCGGCTTCTCCGCAATCGCCAGCCGGGCCGGCGTCGGGTCGTTCGAGCCCAGCGCACCCGACGGCTTGAACTGGAACCGCGGCTTGAGCAGGTCTTCCTGGATCGCGAAGTACGTTGCCTCTAGCCCGGGGCGCGCCTCATTCAGCGCGAAGACCGCTTCGTCCACGACGGAAACGCTCAGCGCGGACGGGGCGGGCCGGCCGTCGGGGCCGAAGACCTGCACCTCGGCGGTCATCTCTTCGCCCGGCTTGAACGGTTCCGGTCGGATCGCGGGGCGAATCTCGAGGCCCTTCGCAGGTCGCACGACAATCGGTCTCGAATCGCGCCAGATGTGGCCGTCGCGGCGGACGCGGTAGGCGGCGACGCGGGCGCTTCCCCGAAGATCCGGCGGGAGGTCGATCGCGATGTCCGCGCGGCCACCCTTCACGTCGAGGGTTTTCGTGACGTACGTGAACGCCCCGCGCGTCAGGTCGAGGTAAACCGGGCCGTCCTGCCGCGAGAGCACCGTCACCTGCATCGTTTCCCCGGTGCGGTACTCGGCGAAATCGGTGCGCAGCAGGAAATCCTGCTCGGCGACGCCGGACTGCTCCAGGTTCGCGTCGAGCTTGCCGCTTCGGCCCTGCTCGTCGCGGGCGATCAATTCGAAGCGCGGGCCGGGAATCGGGACCTCCAGAACGCCGTTCGCATCGGCCTGGCGCTCGCCGTGGCCGGTGAAGCGGACCCAGGCGCGGGCGGGGGATCCGTCGGGGTAGGAGCAGACGATGTACATTTTCTGCGCGACGCCGGGGACGTACTCGCCGCCCTCGGGGACGGCGACGAGGCGCAGCAGGGAATCCGTCACGGGGAACAGGACCGCTTTGCGCTCGACGTGGCCGGCCGAATCCGTGACCGCCGCTTCGCAGCGCACCAGTGCGCTCCCGCCCTCGAGCTCCGTCCCGTACAGCTTCCTCGGGATTTCCAGCGCCAGCCGCGCGTGCCCCTGGTCGTCGGCCCGCATCACCGCCGTCGCCGCTTCCTTGAAGTCGTCCCCGAGCCAGTGCGACAGGGTCACGCGGATTTCCGCGCCGGCGCAGGGTTTGCCGAAGAGGTAGTTCGCGTCCACGATCGCGGCCATCGTGCGGCCGGGGCTGTAGAAGCGCTCGTCGGTCGTGAGATCGACGCGGAACTTCGGGAGGACGTAGCGCTTCACCTCGAAGACGCGTTCGCTCTCGACGCCGCCCGCGACGGCTTTCGCGCGCCAGGGGCCGAGGAGGACTTCGTCGGCGAGGGCGAGGTCGAGCGAAGCGATGCCGAACTCGGAAGTCTGAAGCGTCTTGCGTTCGACCTTGTTGCCGTTCGCGTCCTCGATCTCGAGGGAGACGTCGCCCTTGAAGGGCTTGAGAGCGACGTCGTCCATCGCGAGGATGCGGAAGTGGACCGTCTGCTCGGGCTGGTAGATCGGCTTGTCGGTGGAGATGAGGACGCGGACGGGGCGCTCGATCGCGACTTTCTTCGTGATGCGGTCTTCGCCGACTGCCGAAATCACGGTGAGGATGAGGATCGCATCGCGGCCGGCCGGGACGGGTAGCCGGACATCCGCGCATCCGTCCTCTCCGGAAACCGTCTCAACCTTCGCGCCGCCCTCGATCTGCGCGACGACTTTCGCGCCGGCGATCGCCTTCTGCGTCGAGCCGTCGCGGACGAGGACCCGCATCGAGCCCGTGGCGCCCTCGACCCAGGACGACGCACCGAGCACCGACACCTGCTGCACCTGCGGCTGCTGCTTTTCGATCCACATCCGCCATCCGCCGACGGCGATCAGCGCCACCGCCGCCGCCGCGAGGAATCCCCATTTGAACCATCCGCCGCGTGAAGGAATCTGGACCGGCTTTCCGCCCGCTGCTTCGTCCCGCAACCGCACTGCGGCCTTCGCGATCAGCCCGTCGGCGCGCTTCAATTCCTCCAGCTTCGCCCGGCACCCCTCGCACCCGGCGAGATGCTCCTCCAGCTCCGGCGCCTCACCGTCGAGGTACCAGGACAGCTTCGCTTCGCAGTCGCGGCATTCCATGGCTAGTCCGTGCCTCCGTTCGCCAGCGATCCCATCCGGTCCGTCACCATCTTCCGCACCCGGTGCAGCTTTTCGCCCACCGCCGAAGCGGTCAGGCCCAGCACTTCGGCGATCTCGGCGTAGCTCATCTGCTCGACGAACCGCAGGAGCACGAGCTGGCGGTAGTCCTCGCGAAGCGAATTGACGATCCCGACGACGCGGTCGATCCGGTCGTCCGGTTTCTTCTCAATCGCTGGGGCCGCCACGTCCACGAGTTCCTCCGCCTTGTGCCGCTTCTCGCGCCGCAGCCAGTCAACGGCCGCGTTGCGGGTCACCGTGTAGATCCACGTCTTCGCCTTGGCCGAATCTCGCAGCGTGCCCCAGGACTTCCACGCCCGGACGAATGCTTCCTGTGTGACGTCGTCCGCGGCAGACGGACTCCGGACCCAGGACAGGGCGAGGGCTCGCACCATCCGTTCGTGGTCGTGCACGAAGGTCTGGAAATCGGCTGACACGATTTGTTGAACCGCCTCTATGCGTGTTCGGGAGTTAGGCGAACGAACCGCTGTGATTGTTAGATAGAAATGACGAGAATTATCCAATTCTCGTGCGATGGTGCGTGGAAGGCGGGGGAGTGTCAGTGGCGAGCGGCGAGCGGCCAGCGGCGAGTGACTGGTGAACGACTGCGGGAAGTTCCCAGCGTCAGCACGGCTTTGGTCTTGCGCTGGAGAGGCGTTGGCTCGTGTTGCCGTTGCCGTAGCCGTTCACTCGCCGCTGGCCGCTCGCCGCTCGCCACTGACACTTGCCACTCGCCGCCGACACTCGCGCTGGACAACGCGAGAAATGGATTGTTTACTGCCGCGCTCAACATTCAACGTCAATTCGAAACAGGAGATAGCCATGACGCTTCGCATCAACGACGACGCCCCGAACTTCATCGCCGAGACCACCCAGGGCCCGATCGACTTCCACAAGTGGCTGGGCGACAGCTGGGGGATTTTCTTTTCCCACCCGAAGGACTTCACGCCCGTCTGCACGACCGAGCTCGGGTACATGGCGAAGCTGGCGCCGGAGTTTGCGAAGCGGAACGCAAAGGTGATCGGGTTGTCGGTGGACCCGGTTGCGAGCCACGCGAAGTGGGAGAAGGACATCGAGGAGACGCAGGGTTCGAAGGTGAACTTCCCGATGATCGGCGACCCGGAGCTGAAGGTCGCGAAGGCGTGGGACATGCTGCCGGCGGACGCGGGCACGACCTGCGACGGCCGGACGGCGGCGACGAACGCGACGGTGCGGACAGTGTTCGTGGTCGGGCCGGACAAGAAGATCAAGCTGATGCTCTCGTACCCGATGAGCACGGGGCGGAATTTCGACGAAGTGCTGCGGGTCCTGGACTCGATGCAGCTCACCGCGAAGCATAAGGTCGCGACGCCCGTAAACTGGAAGCAGGGCGAGGACGTGATCATCGTGCCGGCTGTGACGGACGAAGAGGCGAAGCAGAAGTACCCTGGCGGCTGGAAGACGGTGAAGCCGTACTTGCGGGTTGTTCCTCAGCCGAAGTAGGGAGAGTGGGGAGTGGTCGGACAAATCGCCTCGCGCGAACGGCGCGGGGCGGTTTTGTTGGGGGTTGAGGGGTTGAGGGGTTGAGGGGTTGGGAACGGCGGGGGTGGATTGACTCAGGGTTTCTGGTTGGTTATGAATGTGGCACATCAATAACATTAGAGAGGATGATGCGCGTGCAGAACTTTGTGAAGCTGAATGTCTGGGCCATGGCGCAGGAGCTGGCGGTCCGGGTCTACGGGCTCTCGGCCGGCTTCCCGCGAGACGAGCGGTTCGGACTGACGTCCCAACTCCGACGCGCCGCGGTTTCAATATCGAGCAACATCGCCGAAGGCGCGCGCCGGGAGTTCCCGGCCGATTACGCGCGCTTCCTGAACTTTGCACAGGGTTCTCTCGCCGAAGTCGAATCGCTGCTCTACCTCGCCCAGCGACTTAGCTACCTGCCCGTGGAATCCCTGAACGCGCTGCTGGAACGGAGCGCTTCCGTCAGCCGGATGCTCTCAGCCCTCAAGGATCGCGTCGTCCAGCATGGGAAGCCTCCAGTCCGACCTCCCCGTGGCCAGCTTTCCGCCTGACCCCAACCCCTCAACTCCTCAACCCACCAACCTTTGTAGGAGCTTCCGCCCGTTCCGGTTCCAATACACCCCCGTGCGCATCCTCCACCTCTTCGGCGACCACAAGTGGACCGGCCCGGCTGAGCCGACGGTCAACCTGTGCCTCGCGCTCCGCGAGCGCGGCCACGAAGTCTGGTTCGCTTCGCGCAAGGCCGGTCCCGGCCAGGTCGCCGCGCTGGACGACCGGGCCCGGCAGCGCGGGCTCGAGCCGCTTCATTTGTTCGCGCTCACCAAGTGGATGAACTTCCGCGACAACTGGTCGGACCAGCGGAAGATCCGGAAGTACATCGAGGAAGCGAAGGTAGACGTGGTGCACGTGCACGGGTCGCACGACCATCTGCTCGGGGGGTGGGCGGCGAGGCGGGCGAAGAACAAGCCGGTGGTGATACGGACGTACCACAAGGGGACGGCGTACGCGCCGGGGTTGGGAGCAAAGGTGCTGATGAAGCTGTATGTGGACGGGTGGATCTCGTACACGCCGGCGGGGCTGCGCGAGGACATCGCGAACTACGGGCTTCCCGCGAACCGCACGCTGGCCGTCGAAGGGGCGGTGGACCTGGACCGGTTCGATCCGCGGAAGGCGCATGCGGTGCGTGAAGCGCTGGGGCTTCCGGCCGACGCGGTGGTGGCGGGGATCGTGGCGCGGATGCAGCGGCACCGGAGGTTCCCGGTGCTGATGGAGGCGATGAAACTGGCGGCGGGCCGGGCGCCGAACCTGCGCCTGCTGGCCGTCGGCCGCGGGACGCACAAGGAGTCGGTCGCGGTCGAGCCGGCGAAGCAATTCGGGGTTTCCGACCGCGTCGTGTTCGCCGGGTACCGCGCGGCGGACTACGTGGACACGCTGGCGTCGATCGACTTCAAAGTGTTCCTCGTGCCCGGTTCCGACGGGTCGTGTCGCGCGGTCCGCGAAGCGATGGCGCTCGGGAAACCGGTGATCGCGGCGAAACGGGGATTGCTCCCCGAACTGGTGGCACACGAGAAAACCGGGCTCGTGATCGAGGACACCCCGCAAAACCTCGCCGACGCCATGGTCCGCATGGCCGGCGACGCCCGCCTCCGCGAACGCCTCGGCAAGGCCGCCCGCCTCGACGCCGTCTCCCGCTTCGGCCCCCGCGTCCAGGCCGCCGCGATCGAGGATTTCTACAAGCGCATCGTCGCCATGGGGCCGCGGCGATGAAGGTGCTCTTCCTCATCCAGGGCGCTTCCCAGCCCGCGTCGCGGTACCGCGTGACGCAGTACCTGGAGTTCCTGAAGACCGCGGGCATCGACTACGAAGTCCGCGACTACCCTCGGTCGATCCCGGCGTGGATCGGCGTGCTGCGGCAGCGGCGGAAGGTGGACGTGATTTTCTTCCAGAAGAAGCGCGCCCCGCGCTGGCCCGTCATGCGGCTCAAGGCCGGCGGCGCGAAGATCGTCTACGATGTGGACGACGCCGTCATGTTCGCTTCCAGCCGCCACGAGTCGCCGGATGCGCCGGCGCGGATGAAGCGGTTCGAGACGATGTGCGCGATGAGTGACATGGTGACGGCAGGGAACCGGTATCTCGCGGAGATGGCGGGGAAGCACTGCCGCTACGTCCAGATCGTCCCCACGGCGATGGACATGCGGAAATATGCGCCGCGGCCTCCGCACGCGAACCGCGGCGCCGTGGTGCTCGGCTGGATCGGCGGGCGGAAATCGCTGCCCTTCCTGAGGACGCTGGATCCCGCGCTGGCGATGCTGAAATCGATGGGCGTGGACGCGCGGCTCAAGGTCGTTTGCAACGAGTTCCCCGCCGAGTGCCCGATCCCTGTCGAAAAGAAAACATGGGCGGAGGCGGACGAGGCCTCCGACGTTGCGTCGTTCGACATCGGGCTCGCGCCGCTTCCCGACGACCCGTGGAGCCGCGGGAAGTGCGCGACGAAGCTGCTGCAGTGCATGGCGGCGCGGGTGGCGTGCGTGGCGTCGCCGGTCGGGGCGCACTCGGACATCGTGAAAGAGGGCGCGAACGGGTTCCTGGCGGCGACCACGGAAGAGTGGGCGGAGAAGATCGCGCGGCTTGCGAAAGATCCGGCTCTGCGCGACCGGCTGGGCGACGCGGCCCGAGAGACGGTGGCGAAGGAGTACTCCGTCCAGGCGCACGGTCCGCGGCTCGTCGCGCTGCTCAAGGAGTTCGAGCGTTGATCCCGAAATTCCCGAGGGCGGAGCTGGAGGCGCGCACCGTCCGGGTGCTGCGGCCCCGCACCTGGATCGCGCCGGAAGTGCGGCTGCTGGAGATCGACGGAAAGCCGGCGGTGCTCAAGGACTTCAAGGCCCTCCCGATGGCCACGCGCCTGACCGTCGGCCTCTCGCTGATCCGCTGGGAAGTCCCGATCCTCAAGCGCCTCATCGGGCTCGAGGGCGTCCCGCAACTGCTCTACACCGTCGATCGCTTCGGGTTCATCATGTCGTTCATCGAGGCGCGGAGCCTCTACAAGGTCCCGGCTGCCGAACTGCCGAAGGGGACGTTCGACCGCGTGCTCGAGCTCGTGGATGCGCTTCACGCCCGCGGCGTCGTCCACCTCGATCTCCGCCAGCGCAAGAACGTCCTCCTCACTTCGGAAAACCGCCCCGCCATCATCGACTTCGCCGCCGCGCTCCATTTCAGCCGCCCCAACGCCGTCTTTCGTTTCATGTGCAACGTGGACCGCACTGCGATCCTCAAGCTCAAGAACCGCGTCCTCCCCGACGAACTCACCGAGGCCGAGAAAGAACAGCTCCGCGCTTTCGACCGCATGCGCCGATTCTGGCCGCTCAAGCGCCGCCGGCCGAACAAGAAGGACAAGATCGAATAATTTACCGCGGTGCGTCGAATTCCTTGCGAAGCGCTTCCCATTCCGGGGACGCGCGGAACGCGGCAAACCGTTCGTCAAGCTCGATGGCGCCGGGGCGGTCCATTCCCTTGTCGCGGGCCTCGCGGAGTTCCGCGGCGGACTCCGCGAACTTCTCGCGCTTGGCGTCGATCCGGGCGAGGCGGAAGGGGTAGTTCCAGCGGATGGGGTCGCCGGCGGAGACGAGCTTGAAAAGTTCGCGCGCGTGTTTCCAGCTTTGTCCCTGTTCGTGCAGCTCCGCTGCGAGGTCGCGCATCGTGCGCATCGAGCCTTCGTACTGCGCCCGCCTCTCGGGAGGCGCATCCGGCGACAAGGCCAGCATCATGAGCGTCGCAAGTCCCTCGAGGAATTTCCCTGCCTCAACCGGTGATTTGAGTGCGGCCGCTCGTTTCACGACGCCGGCCTTCTGCTTGTCCAGGGTTGCGCGGGCCTTCTCGTCAAGGTCGCCGCCCGCCACCGCTTCCAGCATGTCGCTGGCACCCTCGACGTAGTCGCCCGTCAGGACCCGGGCGCGGCCGAGGCAGTAGCGGTAGACGGGATAGTTACCGCTGACGTCGGACGCCTTCTTGAAGATCGGCAGGGATTCGGCATGGCGGCCGGCGCTGTAGAGGAGGAAAGCACGGTTGGTCACCGCGTAGACAGAGTCCGGGTCCGCTGCCTGCCATTCGTCGAGCGCACGGTGGGCCCGGGGCCAGTCGCCACGGGACAGCGCAACCAGGTACATGACGTTGTGGGCGAGTGGAAGGCGCGGATTGGCGGCGATGGCCCGCTCGGCCACGGCGGCCGCCTCGGCGTTGCGGTCGACGTAATTCAGCCGCGTCGCCCGCAGCGCGTCGAAAAACGCCGGGTCGTCTTCGAGCGCCGCCGCGCGGTCGATGTCGGCGAGCGAGTCCTCGATCTTCGGTTCGCGCTGCGCGAGGTCGATCCAGAGCGTCCGGTCCTCCGGGCGGACCGCGAGGAAGCGCCGGCACGCGGCCGGCGCCTCGGGACTTTTCAGGACGCAAAGCACCCTTGCCCGGAGGCGATGCGCATCCAGGAAATAGGGATCGGCCGCCACCGCACGGTCGAGCTCCTCCAGCGCCGTGTGCGAGTCCCCGTCGATGTGCGCCAGCACCGCACGGCAGTACGCCGCCGGCGCTTCCGCCAGCCCGGCCCGCGAGAGCCGCTCGATGTCCCGGCGCGCCGTGACCCTGAAGTCGGCCGCCTCCGGGTCTTTCTTCACGTAAATCACCACGCGGCTGATCCGGCCGAGTTGCGGGGTCGAATCGCTGGTGATCGCCAGCCCATGACCCAGCGACGATTCGAACAGCTTCAACCCGACAAGCGTCCGCTCGTAAAGCGCGGCGGTGTCGTCGGGGCGAAGCGCCAGGGCGCGGCCGGCCTGGATCCACGCATCGCGAAGCTCAAACCGGAGTCGGAGGGCACGCGCAAGGAGGAGGTTGGCCTCGAAGTCGTCGGGGGTGTCGGCGAGGGCGGCGCGGAAGTCGCCGACGGTCGATTCCAGGAAGTCCTCCGGGACCTTTGCGATGACTCCGCCGGAAGGATCGATCCGCAGGGCCGCCTCGGCCTCTTCGAGAGAGGTCCGCCCCCGTCGCAGCCGGTCCGCCGAACGCCGGGACCGGGTTTCGGACTCTCGCCGCGCCGCCTCCGCACCTTCCGCCTGGCGCTTCCGGTCGATTCCTTCACGGTGCGCATGGAGACCGGCGACGATTCCCCAGGAGAAGAGCGCCACGGCGACGGCGGCCAGCGAAAGGGCGACCGCATGGCGGCGCGCCCGGCGGGCCAGGCGCTTTGCAAACGGAAGCGGCCGGGCGAGGATCCCCTCGCCAGTGAGCCAGCGGCGGAGATCGTCGGCGAGCGCGGCGGCGGACTCGTAGCGCTCTTCGCGGCGCTTCGCGAGGCATTTCAGGGCGACGATATCGAGTTCGGGGGGGACGGCGGAATTGAAGCGCGACGGGGGCACGGGGTCTTCCTCGCTGACCTTCCGGAGGAGTTCCACGATTCCTTCGGCAGTCAAGGGGGGCCGGCCCGCGAGGGCCTCGTAGAGGATGGCGCCGAGCCCGTAGACGTCCGCGCGTTCATCGACTCGCTCGGGGCGGCCCTCGGCCTGCTCGGGCGACATGTACGCCGGTGTGCCGAGGACCTGGCCGTAGACGGAGAGCCCGGGCACAGAGACGTCGCGGGCCAGGCCGAAATCGGTCACGAGCGGCTTGCCGGTGCGGTCGATGAGGATGTTGGCGGGCTTGAGGTCGCGGTGGATGATGCCTTCGGCGTGGGCCACCGCAAGGCCGCGCGCGATCTGCTCGACAACCTCCGCGGCGCGACGCGGCGTCGGCCGCGAATCCGCGATCTCCCGCTCAAAAGAGCGCCCTTCGACGAAATCCATCACGATGAACGGCGCGCCGTCCGCTTCGTCCACGTCGTGGATCTGCACGAGGTTCGGGTGCTTGCCGAGTTTCGCCGTCGTCCGCGCTTCACGGAGAAACCGAGCCGTGATTTCCTCGGGGCCGGCCGCCAGCAGAGTCTTGAGGGCGACGATCCGGTCGAGCCCTGGGTGGCGCGCCTTGTAGACCACGCCCATGCCGCCGCGGCCGATTTCGCCGAGGAGTTCGTATTTCCCGAAGTGTGGGGAGGACGTGAGGGAAAGCGTCGATGGGGCCGGCTCGCTACCGACAACGCTTCCCATGATCGGCGGCTCCGCGCCGGACGCGATGCCGACCATGGTGGGCGCGGCCCCTGCGGCCGAGCTCCCGGCCAGCGCGGCGCGCTCCAGGGAGGCCAGCACGTCCGGCGGCATTCCGTCGCGAAGAAGCGCGATTCGCAACGGAATCCCCCCGTCACGGGCTTCGCGTTCGGCGGCGGCGGCGCGCTCCTCCGTCAGGAGCCCCGAGGCCACGCAGAGCTTGAGAAGCCGCGCGTCGGCGCCGGTCACTGCCCCGCCTCGAACTCCTTCACGAACGCCGGCCACCCGTCCGTGTCGCGCAGACGGTGAAACCCGTCGTCCATCCGCATGGCGCCCAGGTGCGCCATCCCGTTGTCGCGGCAGATGCGCAGTTGCCGCTTCGCCTCCTCGAAGTCCGCTTTCTCCGAACAGAGGCGTGCGCGCCGGTAGGGGATCGCCCAGTCCCAGGCACCCGGGTCGCCGAAGGGCTTGATCGCCTCGAGCGCCTGGTCCCACTTCTCCGCCTTCTCGTACATGTCGCTCACGACCCAGCGCAGCGTCAGGATCGAGGCGTTGTACTGGCGCTTGCGGTCCTCGGACGCGGTTCCCATGAGTAGATTCAGCATCGCGATCAGGTTCTCCGCGTACCGGGCGATCTGCGCCGGGTCCGTGACCGACGCCACCTGTTTTTCCGTCGTCGAGCGTACTCCCTCGAACAGCTTGCGCGCCGTCGGGGACAGGTCCCCGAGCGAAACCGCGTCGAACATGTCGCGAATGCCGTCGGCGGAAAGCCCGCATTTCAGCCGGGACCTCCCTCGCGCCCAGAGGTACAGGCCGAACTTCGGGTCCGCTACGAGCGCCCTGTCGAAATACGCGATCGCCTCCTCGTGGCGCCCGACCGTGCGGTAAAAGATGCCCATCTGGAAGCTCAGGTCGTAGTCCTCCGCGTCGGCGGCCAGGGACTGTTTCCCCCACGACTCCGCAGCTTCGCCGTCGCCGATGAGCGAAGCGGCCATGAACAGTCCTTCGAGCGCGTTGTCGTCCGCAGGATTGAGCGCGATTGCCTTCTGGAGGTCCCGGTTCGCAAGCTCGAGACGGTCATGAAGAAGGTGGATCAGCCCGCGGTCGCGCCAGACCCACGCGGCCGCCGGCGCCAGCGCCACAGCCTTGTCGAGATCCGCGATCTTCGCCTCGTAGGTTTCCTGGAGCCCGCCCAGCGAGGCGCGAAGAACCGCGTCGAACGGAAGCGCCTTCACGAGGTTCGAGTAGGCTTCCCGCGCTTCAGGG
>JAIOPR010000216.1 GCA_021413805.1 Planctomycetota bacterium | reverse complement strand
GTTCCCGAAGAACCAGAGCGAGAGTGCGTCGAACACGAGCGAGAGGACGTTGCGCTCGAGGAAGGCGTACGTGAAGAGCTGCCAGACGTGGAAGCGGGTGACGACGAGGAGGGGCTGGAGGGCGAAGAGCCGGACGATGAGAGACCCGGTGGGGGATCCGGCGAAGAAGACGGATTGCCAGAGGAGGTTGACGCCGAACACGACGATCAAGGCGAACATGATGATGCGCGCCACGGTGATGCGGCGTTCGATTGAGTCCGTTGGCTGAAAGTAATCGCGGTCCACGGCTGCATGATAGCCGCGAAAGTGGTTGTTGCGAGTGGCGAGCGGCGAGTGAACAGCAGCGGCGAGCGGCCAGCGGCCAGCGGCGAGTGAACGGCAACGGCCACGGCGACAACAGCGGCGCGCTTTGACTCGGTGCGTCAAAGCGACACCCTCGCGCTGTGGCAGTCTTCACTGGCCGCTGGCCGCTCGCCGCTGGCCACTCGCACTCCCTCCGGTATGATGTCCACCCATCCCCAATCTCCACCAGGAGTCTTCTTCTCAATGCTCGACATGAACACGATCAGGACCCAGCCCGACCGCGTCCGCGCCGCCATCGTGGCCAAGAAGGCGAAGGCCGACCTCGACGCCGTGCTCGCCGCGGACGAAAAGTGGCGCAAGGCCACGACCGACGCGCAGAAGCTCCAGGCGGAGCAGAACGCCGCGAACAAGGACATGGGGCGGCTGATGAAGGAAGACAAGCCCGCCGCCGAGAAGCTCAAGATCGCGATGAAGGAGCTCTCCGACCGCCGGAAGGCGCTCGAGGACGAAGCGAAGAAACTCGAGGCCGACCGCGACGCGCTTCTCATGTACATCCCCAACATCCCGCACCCCGACGTGCCCGTCGGCGACGAGGAAACGCACAACAAAGTCGTGCGCTCGAGCGGCGAGCCGAAGAAATACCCCTTCAAGCCCCTCGCGCACTGGGATCTCGGGCCGAAGCTCAACATCACGGAGTTCGAGCGGGCGGCGAAGATCTCGGGAAGCGGCTTCGTGATGTTCCGCGGGCTGGGCGCGAAACTTCAGCGCGCGCTGGTGGCGTGGTTCATCGACACGCACGTGAAAGAGCACGGGTACACGGAGATTTATCCGCCGGTGCTCGTGCTGCGCGACGCGATGGTGGGGACCGGGCAGCTGCCGAAGTTCGAAGAAGAGATGTACAAGCTGCGCGACGAAGAGCTCTACCTGATCCCGACGGCGGAAGTCCCCGTCACCAACATGTACCGCGACGAAATCCTGACGGCCGAAATGCTCCCGATGCGCCATTGCGCCTTCTCGCAGTGCTTCCGCCGCGAGGCGGGCGCCGCCGGCAAGGACACGCGCGGCATGATCCGCGTCCACCAGTTCGACAAGGTCGAGATGGTCAACTGGACGCACCCCGACAAGTCCTACGAAGAGCACGAGAACCTCACCCGCGCCGCCGAAACGCTCCTCGAGCGCCTCGGCCTCCCGTGGCGCCGCGTTTTCATCGCCACCGCCGGCATGGGCTTCTCGAACTCCAAGCAGTACGACCTCGAGGTCCACGCCCCCGGCGTCGATCGCTGGCTCGAGGTCTCCTCCTGCTCCAACTTCGAGGACTACCAGGCCCGCCGCGCCAACATCCGCTTCCGCGACAAGGACGGCAAAGTCCGCTTCGTCCATACGCTCAACGGCTCGGGCCTCGCCCTACCGCGCATCGTCATCGGCATCCTCGAGAATTTCCAGGAGGCCGACGGAAGCGTCGTGATCCCGGAAGTCCTGCGGCCGTTCATGGGGGTGGACCGGTTTGTGCCGGAGAAGAAATGAGGAAGATACTTCTCCTCCCGCTCGTGCTGCTCGTCGCCGGCTGCCACTCGGTCCGCGAGCTCGTCCTGGAAGGCGAGCAGGTTCTCTACGTGACGCGCAACGGCGACGGTGAAGGGCTGGTGGACATCCATTTCACGTCCGAGGGGCATCACAGTTTCCTGAACATCAAGTGAACACCTATCCCTGGGGAGGAAAACCCGTGAAACAACTGCTCTTGCTCGGCGCCCTCGCACTCTTCGGCTGCGCCAGCAACGACAAGCCCGCCCCGGCCGCGGCGGAAGCGCCGAAGGACGAGCTCAAGCTGACGCTCACGAAGGAAGGCTCCGAAATCGAGGCGACCGCCGACAAGGGAACCCTCACCATCAGGAACGTCGGCGACGTCATGGTCGAAGTCTGCGACGACAAGCTGTGCGCACCGCTTCAGCCCGGCAGCCAACTCGATTTCGCGGTGAACCGGAAGGCGGTCTATCACCTCGCCAGTGCGGGGGAGGGAGGGGCAAAAGTCGAAGTGAAGCTGGTTTGCGAGGGAAAGCAGGGCTCTCTGACGGTCCGCTGACGCCCTTGACTCGACGCCTCCGGTCGCTATGCTGTCGGTCGTTCCGCGGGCGTAATTCAGTGGTAGAATGCGACCTTCCCAAGGTCGACGTCGTGGGTTCGAATCCCATCGCCCGCTTAAAAGAAAACAGACGAAGGAAGTGCCTCGGGCGGCGGCGCACCTGGCGCGCCGCTCGCCCGAGCCGCTTCCTTCGTCTGTTTTCTTTTAAGCGCGAAAAACACAGCGAGGAACGCTTGGCGCGGAAAACGGCGGCGATGGCGGGGGCGCTGGCGCGGCTTTGGGCGCCCTGGCGGATGGCCTACATCAAGGATGCGGGCAAAGATTCGGCCTGCTTCCTTTGCAGCCTGCCGAAGTCGAAGAAGGATCGCGAGAACCTGATCCTGTACCGCGGGAAGACGTGCTTCGTCATCCTGAACAAGTTTCCGTACAACAACGGGCACCTGCTGGTCTCACCGTACCGGCATGTGGGCGAGATCGAAGAGATGACGGACGCGGAGTCGCTTGAGCTGATGAAGCTGACGGGGCGCGCGAAGAAGGCGATCCAGCGCGCGATGAACCCGAACGGTTTCAACCTCGGGGTAAACCTGGGGCGCGCGGCCGGCGCTGGCCTGCCGGGTCACGTGCACATGCACCTCGTGCCGCGCTGGAACGGCGACTGCAATTTCATGCCGGTGCTCGGCGAGACGAAGGTGCTGCCGCTCACGCTTCTCGAGACGTGGGACATGCTGCACCCGTTCCTCAAGTAGAGCCGGGGCGGGGCGCGAAAGAATCCCGGTTCCACACCCCGCCCTCCGCCCTTACCCTCTCCCGCGTGAGCGCCGCCCCGTCCAAGGACCCTTCCCGCATCCAGGCGATGTTCGCGGACATCAGCCCGAAATACGACTTCATGAACTCCGTCATGACAGGCGGGCGGCATCACGCCTGGCGGCGCGTCGCGGCGCGTGAAGCGGCGAAAGACCTGGCGGGCGGGGGAGTGGCGCTGGACGCCTGCTGCGGCACGGGGGATTTTGCGCTGGCGATTCTGCGCGAAGCGCCCGCCGCGAGGGTCGTCGGGACGGACTTCACCCAGGGGATGCTGCGCGTCGCCCGGCAGAAAATCGCGGGCGCCGCGGTCCAGCTCGGCCGCGCCGACACGCTTCGACTTCCGTTCCACGACGGCGCTTTCCGCACCGCGACCGTCGGCTGGGGAATCCGCAACGTCGCCGACACCGCCGCCGCCCTCCGGGAACTCGCCCGCGTCCTCTCGCCCGGCGGCCGCCTGCACGTCCTCGAATCCAGCCCGCCCCAGGGAATCCTCGGCCGCCTCGGCTTCGGCCTCTTCTGCCGCGGCGTTGTCCCCTGGCTCGGCCGCCTCCTCTCGGGCTCGAAGCACAATGCCTACGCCTACTATTCCGACTCCGTCGCCGCCCACCTCACCGCGACGCAGTTCACCGACCTGATGCAGAAGTGCGGGTTCGGCGAAGTTGCCCTGCGGTCGTTCGCATTCGGCGGCGTGACGCTTCATTCGGCCCGGCGCGCCCCCTAGCCCTCCCGCATTCATGGCGCAATCGATTCCGCTCGCGTAACATCCCGCATCTACTCTTTCGCTTCATAGGAGCCTTCCCATGTTCAACCGCGTTCCCGGCGCCCCTGCGGGCGGAGAAGCCCAGGCCCTTGCCGACATCAAGCAGCGCGATCCCGCCAAGCGCGCCAACGGCGTCGCCGGGCTCGGCGTGTTCGGCGGCGTCGATGCCGTCAAGACCGTGAAAGGTTTCCTCCAGGACGAAACCGAAACCGTCCGCGTCGCCGCGAACTACGCGCTCGCGCTGCTCGGGCAGGCCGAAGCGCTTCCCAAGATCATCGAGTACCTCGGGAACGAGAAACACGAGTATCGCAAGCGGGGAGCGGTGGCGCTGGCAAGCGTCTCGGGCGCAGGGATTGCGTGCGACCACGAGAGTGTCGAGAGCTGCAAGGCGGCGAAGAAGGAATACGAGGCGTGGTGGAAGAAGTCGGGCGCGGGGCTGTCTTGGGATGCGAAGAAGAAGGTGTTTGTGGCCGGGAGCGCGGAGACGAAGGCCAAGAAGAAGTAACGGCAGTTCGGAGACGGGAGTCGGGAGTTGCTACATCCCGAGGACCTTCCTTGCGGCGTCGGGGACCGGGACTTCGAGGCGCGCGTTGTAGGACAGGCTGGTGGTCCCGATGTGGACCTTGATGTGCTCGACGACCGGCGCGGCGGGTTCCTCGGGTTTCGGGTCGGCGGGCTTGGGATCGGCGGGTGCGGGTTCGGGCTTCTTCTTTTTTTCGCCCTTGCTGTCCGGGTCCCACTCATCCCAGCCCTCTTCCTTGCCGTCCCCGACAGGCTTGCGGGCCGTCGTGGATTTCGAGTCGCCTTCGATATCGACGGTCAGGAGGCGCAGTTCGCCGGAAGCGCGTTCGACCTCGAGGCTGACGCGCATGGTGGCGTTTTCGAGCGTGCCGTTCGTGAGCGCTTTGCCCGCTTCGGCGTCGCCCAGCAGTTTCTTGAGTTTCTCCTGGTCGGCATCGAACTCGACGCGGAGGCAGCCCTCCAGGTCGCTCTTGGAGAGGCGCGCGTTGGTCGCCATCCCGGCCGCTTCCGCGAGGAAAACTTTCAGGTTAAACATCTTGAGGACGAATTTCGCCTTGGGGTCGTCGCTGGCGGGGCCCCAGTTTTTGGTCTCGGGGTCCTGCGCGGCGATGATGGTCCCCTTCTGGTAAACGGTGACCGGGGTTTCGTCGAAGTTCGCGTTGAGGCGGAGGAAGTCGTTTTTCTGGTTCACGAGGGACTCGACGTGGCCCTTGACGGGCTTGGCCACCTTGTCGATCACCAGGCTCCAGTCCGCGTCGTGGACGTAGCCGTCGCGCTGGGCGAGGGCGTCGATCGCCTTCTTGACCCGGTCCATCGCGTCGTCGGCGGTGGCGGGGAGTGAGAAGAGCGCGAGAGCGGCGATCATGGCGGCGGTTTTCACGGCGGGACTCCTGTTTTGTGCGGCAATTCGTGTCGTGACCACTCAGGTAAGACGACCGGCGGACCTTTCAGGTTCTAAAAAAAAGAGCCCCGGATTCACCGGGGCCCCTGTAAGTCCTCATTTCCGCCGGCGTGCGCCTGCAATTCTATTCTACTTCGGGTCGCCCTCTCCGTCCTTCCCGGGTCCCGATTCCTCGTTCTTCTTCTGGGCGTCGAGCACCTTGCGCGCGGCCTCCGGGACCTCGATTTCGAGCTCCTGGCCGTACTTCTTGATCGTGGCGGTGACCGTGATGGCGATCTTCATCGGCGGGATCTCGTCGTCCCCGTCATCGTCCTTCGCGGGCTTCTTCCCCTCATCGCCCTTGGCGCCCTCTTCTTTCTTCTTCCCGTCCTTCTTCGGCCCGTCCTTCTCCTCGTCCCAGTCTTCCCAGTCCTCGCCGCCGTCGTTCGCGCCGGGAAGGCCCTTCAGCTCGACATCGATCACGATGGTGATCTTGCGCGGGAGGTTGTCCTTCTTGTCGATCCAGGTCTTGACCTTCATTTTCGCGTTCTCGGGCGACACGCCGAGGCTGCCCTTGCCGTCTCCCTTGATCAGTTTCTCCAGCGTCTTCTTGGGCACGCCGAACTCCACCGTGCGGCACTCGCGCTTGCCCAGCTCTTCAGAGTCGCCGAACTCGGCCTTCACGGCGCCGTCCTTGAGGTCGTCCATCAGGGTGCCGAGGTTGAAGATACGGATGAAGAAATCGAGGGTCTGGTTGCCGGCCTGGCCTTCCCATTTCCCGGTCTGGGGGTTCTTGAGCGCGACGCACTCGCCGTCCTTGTAGAGGTCGAGCGCGTTGCCGGCGATGTCCACCTTGAAATGGCCGAGGTCGGGATTCTTGATCGTGCCCTCGACGGAGCCGCCAGGCATCGAAGACCCGCCCATGTCCACGTCGATCTTGGTCTCGAGGTGGTAGCCGTCGGTCTTGTTCATGTTCTTGACGGCGCGGGCGTAGGACTTGATGGCGGTATCGGGGGTCTGGTCGCCGTCCTCGGCGAAGGCGGGGGAAATGACGAGGGCGAAGAGGAGGGCGGGAAGGGCTAGGCGGAGCATGGTGAGGGGTCTCCCTGGGGAATGGAGGTGGTACGGGGAGGGGGGTGGGGATGTTGGGCCAAGGCGGTACGGAAAGAAGTACGAATTTTCAATTCGCAATTTTCAATTTCCAATTCTCAATTCAACGGCAACCTGCGATAGCCCCCTCTACGGCGCGGCGTCCCCTGCCTCCGACGGCCCCTTCCACAGATACCCGTCGAACATCTTGTTGTACTCGGTCCAGCGCTCGCCCTCGCCGACCGTGGATTCCTCGATCGCCTTGCCGAACGCGAAGATCTTGGCGTCGAGGTTGTCGAGGTAGTGGAGGGCGACGGCTTCGAGGGTCATGGGCTTGACGGGGGAGCCGTACTCGAGGAGGCCGTGGTGGGCGAGGATCATGTGCTGGAGGCGCAGGCGCAGTTCCTCGGGAAAGCCCTGGATCCCCTGGAGGACTTCTTCCAGCATCTGCGACCCGATCGCGATGTGGCCGACGAGGCGCCCCTCGTCGGTGTAGGCGAAGACGCGGTCGCTGGAGAGCTCACGGACCTTGCCGACGTCGTGGAGGAAAATGCCGGTGACGAGGAGGTCCCTGTCGAGGCCGGGATAGAAGGGGGAGATCGCGATCGCGACGCGGGCGAGCGTCACGACGTGCTCCAGGAGGCCGCCGACCACCGCGTGGTGCAACCGCACCGCCGCGGGCGACTCGCAGAACTTCGCGAACCACACCTCGTCCTCCAGGAACGTCCGCATCAGCCGCCGCAGCCAGTCGTTCTTCATCGCGTTCACCATCTCGCGAAGCGCCGCCGCCAGCTCGGCCGGGTCCTTCTTCGTCCGCGGCACGAACGCCGACTTGTCCACCGTCTTGTCGTCGATCGCGATGATCGAGATGATCGTCATGTCCAGCCGCTTGTTGTAGATCTTCACCTGCCCCCGGACCCGCACGTAGTCGCCGATCCGGATCTTCCGCTGCACCACCTCCGCGTTGTCCCACACCTTCGCCTGCATCCGGCCGCTCCGGTCCGAAAGCTCGAGGTTCAGGAACGGCTCGCCATTCTTCTTCTGGCGCACCTCGATGTTGGCGAGCAGGAAAACCTGGTCCACGGCCTCGAGGCCGGTCAGGTCGCCGATGTCGATGCGGGGGGCTTCGGGCATCACGGGCTCCGTGAAGAGTGAAAAAGTGAACTGCGCGGGCGGTTTCCTTCTACCACAGCCGGGCGCCCGACATAGGCATTTCGGTTTGACGTCGCGGGCCGTAGAATTTCCCCGTGACGCCCGATTCTCCCGCCCCGCCACCGCCTCCCCCGACACCGGGGCACGGCGGCTTCGCTTCCGAGCCCACCCCCGCCGGCGGCACGCCGGAACTTTCGCCGGGCGATTTCGCCCCCGACACCCCTTCCGCCAAACCGCGCGAGTTCGACGCCGACCGCGATTTGACCTCGGCGGGGGCTGACGAAGCGAACTTCAGCCTGCGCGAGTTCGACGCCGTCGCGGACCCTTCCGCTTCGCCGAAGCCCCCCGCGGGGCCCCTCCGGCTCTCGATCGTCATCCCGTGCTACAACGAGCAGAAGTCGATCCGCGACATCCTGGAAGCGGTGCGGAAGGTCAATCTCCCGAAGGAAATCATCGTCGTGGATGACTTCTCGAAGGACGGGACGCGCGACCTGCTGGCCGGCGAGCTCAAGGGGATGTACGACAAGCTCGTGCTGCACGAGAAGAACATGGGGAAGGGCGCCGCGCTTCGCACCGGCTTCCAGCACGCGACCGGCGACATCGTGATCGTCCAGGACGCGGACCTCGAGTACGACCCGCAGGAGTGGACCAAGCTCTACTCCCTCATCTCGGACGGCCGCGCCGACGTCGTCTTCGGGAGCCGCTTCGCCCCCCGCGAAAACCGCCCCGTGCTCAAGTTCTGGCACACGTTCGCGAACCGGATGCTGACGCGGCTCTCGAACATGTTCAGCGACCTGAACCTCACCGACATGGAGACCTGCTACAAGATGTTCCGGCGGGAAATCCTGATGAAAGTGAAGCTGAAAGAGAACCGGTTCGGGTTCGAGCCGGAGATCACGGCGAAGGTCGCGCGGCTCGGCGTGCGGATTTACGAAGTGCCGATCACGTACCACCCGCGGAGCTGGAAGCAGGGGAAGAAGATCGGGCTGAAGGACGGCATCCGGGCGATCTGGTGCATCCTCAAGTACAACATCTGGAGCCATTGACCGCCCCGCCCCGAATTCTTGACTCGTTCCCCGGCGCTCCCCGCTAGAATTGACCGCTCATCCCCGAACCGGAGGCTCTCGATGCGCTTCGTCACGACCGCCCTTTTCACGGCTCTCGCCACCGCTTCCGTCTTCGCCCAGGGTGCGGCGCCCGGCAAGGTGGACCAGAAGGACATCGACGCCGCCATCGACAAGGGCGCCAAGTGGCTCGGGGGCGCCGGGGGCATGGGCGCCGGCGACCATTTCGAGCTCGTCATGTACACGCTCTTCCATAGCGGCACGTTCCCCCGCGACGACAAGCGGTTCCTGGAAGGCGTGAAGACGCTTCAGACCAAGAAACTCGAGAAGGTCTACAACGCGGCGCTGACGGCGATGTTCCTGGAAGCCTACGACCGTGTTGCGAACCAGGCGCGGATCGCGGAGTGCGCGCAGTTCCTGGTGGACAACCAGTGCGAGAACGGGCAGTGGTCGTACGGGGAGCCGATGACGGACCCGAACGCGCCGGTGAAGCCGCCGGACGCGCCGAACGTCGATTCGGGCGGCGGGTCGGGCGGATCGAACGCGGGTGGCGGTGGCGGGGGGCGCGGCGGCGGTTCGACGGCGCTCAAGAAGGTGCCGATCAAGCGCAACCGGCGCGGGCCGCAGAAGGGCGACCACTCGAACACGCAGTACGCGATCCTCGGGCTGCGTTCGTGCGCGGTGGCGGAAGTGATCATCCCGAAGGAGACGTGGAAAGAGGCGCTGAAGATCCTGGAAGAAGCGCAGGACCTGAAGGGAAGCTGGAGCTACGGGTACTACCTCGACAACGGCGGCGTGGACCCGAAAAAGGGCGGCCCGAAGGTGACGGTGAACAAGAACCCGGGCTACGGCTCGATGACCTGCGGGTGCACGGGATCGCTGATCATCGTGAAGTACTACCTGAAGGCGCAGTGGGGCGAGAACCAGGACTTCCGGAACGACAAGTCGGTGAAGGACGGCCTGGAGTGGATCGCCAAGAATTTCACGGTCGAGGAGAACGCGAATTACGAAAAGGTGAAGGCCACAGCCTCGGTGCCGTCCGGCGACAAGTACACCTGGCATTACTACTACCTGTACGCCATGGAGCGCGCCGGCATGCTCGGCGAGTTCCCGGTGTTCGGGCAGTACGACTGGTACCAGGTCGGCGCGAAATGGCTCCTCGCGAACCAGGATGGGAGCGGGATGTGGAAGGGCAAGGGCGGCGGCGCGGCGGGCGGGAACGATCCCGTGGCTGATACGTGCTTTGCGATCCTGTTCCTTAGGCGCGCTACGAAGCCGGTGGTGCCGAAGACGACTTCGGGGAGGTAGTTGCCAGGGGATAGGGGATAGAAAAATCAGGGGCCGCCCATCGGGCGGCCCTTGTTATTGGCGGTGGAGGGGTTGCGGAGAGCTTGGGTGCTCGCTCGATCGCAGTTTTCCAGGTCGATTCCTCTTGCTCTCTCTCTCTCTCAAGTTGTGTTCCATTCTCTTTCTGGGACAGGAACCTAGTCTGAGAGTCGAAGCGCGGGGAGAGACGGCGATGGCTTGTTGTTCAAAATGTGAGACCGGGGCGAGATGCGAGAAGCCCGGAGTCATCTCTGCACCTGCACTGTCCACGCTGCGCCCCGGTCTGCGGGGAGGCCGGCGACCTCCCCTCGTCTACCGCTCGCGGCCCGGGTACCTGCCGCTTGGCAGCAAGGTTTCGATCAGGTCCGCCATCATCAACGCGGGCGCCATCACGGTCTCGTCCGCCATCCCGATGCCCGCGGAGGTCAACAGCGTCACCGCCGACACGCTCCTCATCGCCTTGACCGCCGGGGCCATCTTTACTGTGGCTATTGACGGGAGCAACGACACCGAAACCTGGAGCCTGAACCTCACCGGCGTCAGGTTTACAGCCCTCGGTCTCCGGTCTTTGACCCTGAACGACATCGCGTTCCGTTTCATCAGACTTCGACACTTCACCAACGTGGCCGCCACGGCGTCCTTCGCCGCGGGCGTCTGGCGCTGGAGAAACTGACCGCCCGTTTCCGCCCCTTTTCTCGAGGAGAACAGAATGTATTACGAGATCTATTCCAAGGGATCGCTGACGACCGCCAATTCGCCCGACTTTTCCCAGCCCTTCCCGATGGACGGGAACGCCTTTCAGCTCGGCGTCCAGATTGTGAACCTGGCAACAGGCGCGACCGGCATCCTGATCGACACCTTGGGCTCAAACGACTTGAACACGTGGAGCCCCGCTTTCGGCACCCAGTACGCCATCAACGGCGTCGGCCCGAACTTCCCGGCGGCGCGCACAGCGGTCGCGTTCAAGTGGGTGAGGCTGAAGATTTCCTGCGTTGGCGCAGGCGGCGTCGCGGTCTTCTGGATCGACTGCAACACGGCGTCGCTGTAGCTCAAAGACGAGCCCACGCCGGGGGAGGAGAAGAAAACTCCGATGCTCTTCTCCCGGCAGGCGTATCATCAACCGACCTCGTTCCGGCGAACGCGCCGGGAGAAAGGCAACGCAGGTGACGCATGCCTGAACTGACGCGCGACGAATTTCTGCGGACCCTGGCCCATCAGCAGGGCTTGCCGCCCGAGTTGTTCGGTGTGGCGGCGGTGAGCGCGAGCCAAGGGAATGCGGGTGCTCTCCAGCCGAACACGCAGGCGATCCTGACGGGGAGTGAGCAGACTGCCGGGGGAGCTCCTGCGAATGCAGGTTTTCTGCAATCAATGGCCCCGCCAATCCCGCCGAGCATTGTGCCCCTGTTGCCGAGGGACGTGCCGCTGAAAGGATTGGCTCGTCCGATGGGAGTTGCTGCGAGAGGGCCGACGCTTTGTTTTGATATGAATTCCACGGGCTACGGCGCCAATGCGGATCTCGTTCAAGATTCGGGCGACGAATTGCAGCGCCACGCCGAGCACTTTGGCGGACAGAAAGTCCGGATCGATTGTCCCTGGATCGGTGAGTATTCATTTTGGTCGAATAATATTCCTCCGAATGGACCCATGAATTTGCTGCCTCCGTGGTTCGAGTTGCGCTTGCGATTGTGGACATGCAAATTCCACCTTTACGTTGTCAGTCATCTGCCCAAGGGCGGCCCGCCCAGTCTGGCGACGGTAGACACAGGAGAGCCAAATCGGGTCCCCTCCCCCCAAGGATCTGAAATGTTCTGGTGGCCTTGGCATCCGGACAAGGAGATCTTCTCCAACAAGAGGAGCCGGTACGCCCTTTTCATCGTCTTTTATCTTCCACTTTGCAACACCTACTCTTCGGCCCAGATCACTCGAACTTCCAGAACCTACGAGTTCTGGGATGCAGGAGGAACTTTCAAGACCGGTCCAGACGCATGGACCATCGACGGAGAATTGCCATACGGCGCGACCGCAGCAGCAGGCAAGCCAGCCGGAGGATCCATTAGCATTGACTATCCCAATGTGAATGAGGCAACGGCTCAGAGCAAGGTCGCGGACCTGAGAAAGAATCACGATCTTCCAATTCCAAATGTGCCATCGAAAGTGAAGTCCATCACGGAATTTCGTGAATTCGAGACTTTTCTGTACTGCAACGGCAAGCAGTACGACTTCTGGAGGTGGTGTGAGACGATTGTTTTGAATTATGACGCCGCGGAGAATTTCGTTGCCCCGCCGATTGTAACAATGGACGGCTGTACACCCTCGGCAACTGCCCCCGCGAATGGTAAGCAGATGGTCGCCGACCTGCAGGCGGCAATTGCCGCAAGCAAGGTTGCTGCGCACAAAGGATTTGATGTTCAGACAGGTAAATGAAGGCAGTAAAATGAAACGGAAACGCGAGCTTTCCCGTTTGACAATCGTGAAAGCCACAATTGCATGCGTCATTGGCACCTGCAACCTGATCCTCCTTGGCGGTTGCAAGAGTTGTGAGACACGCGTGTCCGCCGATGAAATTTCAAGAATTCCACACGCAATTGACACGTGCTTTTCGCCGGATGGCCATACTTGTTTATCGCTTACGCGGGACGGAAAGATCGTAAAGACGGACCTCAGCACTGGTGTGGGCGAGAGCCTCGCTTGTGGTTCCTCTTTTGCGGCATGCCTGAAAATGTCAAGCGACGGCGAAGTGATAGCCGCACTGACAGCTGATGGGGGAGTTTTCATTTGGCGGCAGTCCGTAGGCGAAATGCGCATCGTCAAAGTTGACACTGATTTGCTTACGGACATTTGTTTCGACGATCTAATGCAAGTGTATTGTCTTTCCCGGCACGGCGAGATCAGTGTAATTGTCGGATCGGAGGCCAGGCCGGTTACAGCGGTCGCGGATTGCATTGGCCTGTTGTCTGTGCGAACTTCCAGCAGTTCGGGCGTAATTTGTGACGTGCTCCTGAGAGATGGAAGGCTTGCGCAAGTGCAAAATTCCGAATGGCTCAAGTTGGTTCGGATTGCGGACGTTTCCATTCGTCTTTACGATTATTCTGCTCAGGGCAAGAAGGTGGCAGTCTTTACCGCGTCATCTGGTATCGGGAAGCTACAAATCTCCGAATTGTCGGGCCTCACGATAGTTTTTCCTGAGCCTCCTTCGGATTTGGAAGGAATGGTAATCTCGATCGCAATCTCGAATGACGCCAAATTCGTCGTGCTAGGAACCAGCGGAGGCGATCTCATCTTGATCGATGCGACCACTGGCCGTGAATTGGGCAGGTCGTCCAGAAATGGAGATCGAATTGAAGCACTAGCTCTTTCGAATGATAACCGCCTCTTGGCCATCACCACCTATTTTCAAGGAACGCTCTTCTGCGAGACAGAAGAACTGTTCGGTGATTTCGTGAAAAAGTAGCGCCCACATTGCGCTTTTCGGCCCGAAACGCCAAATTGTCGAGAAGCGGTGAGCGGGGGGGGGGGCAGCGGTGCCCATCGGGCAAGAATCTCTGGCCGGGCCTCAGGTGAAGAATTGCGGACGTCGCGGTCACCGGAAGTACGGATCAACTGCAATGGAGGTCGAAATGAACGGTTCACTGTTGCCTTGAACCATCATCTTCACCCAGACGCGGCCTCCACCCTGTAAAATGCCCCTCGCATGGATCCCTCCCGGCGAGAGTGCCTTCAGTGCGGTGCCGCGATGCCCCCCGGCACGCGGGCGCTGACCTGCGATGCCTGCCGCCGGATGGAGATGGAGCTCACGACCGGGCACGGGTTCAAGGCGGACCTCTCGAAGGAAGAACCGCTTCCCGCCGAGGTCGGCGGGCACAAGATTGAGAAGGTCCTGGGCGTGGGCGGGATGGGGACGGTTTACCTCGCGCGCGAGCCTGTTTTGGGCCGGCCGGTGGCGCTCAAGCTGCTTCATATTTCGCTCCGGACGCCGGAAATCACGGAGCAGCTTCTCCAGGAAGCCGTGGTCACGGGGACGCTGACGCACCCCGGGATCGTGCCGGTGTACCGCGTGGGGACGGACCCGAAGCTCGGCCTCTTCTACACGATGAAACTGGTGAGCGGCCGGTCGCTCACGGACATCCTGGGTGGCATCCGCGACGACCGGCCTGAGGACGTCGAGAGGTATACGCTTCCCGCCCTGCTGGCGATTTTCCTGAGGGTCTGCGAAGCGGTCGCGTTCGCGCACTACATGGGGATCGTCCACCGCGACCTGAAGCCCGCGAACATCATGGTGGGGGAGTTCGGCGAAGTCATGGTGCTGGACTGGGGGCTGGCACGGGTGGTGGACGAGCGCGGGGACCGGCGGCACCCGGCGATGACGGCGGCGGCGGAGCTGGGGCTCAAGGTCGCGAAGGGCCCGGGGCTGTCGCGGCCGGGGACGGTGCTGGGGACGCCAGGGTACATGTCGCCGGAGCAGGCGCGGGGACAGGCCATGACCGCCGGACCGGCCTCCGATGTCTACGCGCTCGGCGCCGTGCTCTACCAGATCCTGACGCTTCGGCTCCCCGTGGACGGCCGCCCCGACGAGCAGCTCGGCCGGACGATCCGCGGGCAGGTCGTGCCGATCGAGAAGCGCCCGCTGGGCCGGAATGCGCCCAAGGTGCTGGCTGGCGAAGCCATGAAGGCGCTGTCGCTCGACCCGGCGAAGCGGCACGCGGACGCCCGGGAGCTGGCGAGGGAGATCGAGGCCTACCTCGAGGGCCGCGTGGCCTGGTCGCCGCGCGCGGAAGGCTGGTCGCCGGTGGCGGGCGAGTGGCGGATCAGCCCGACGGAACTGCAGGCGCAGAAAGCTCCCGCCCGCGTCGCCCACAAGGCCCGCTTGAACGGCGACGTGCGCTTCTCCGCCGGCGTCGTCGGCTCCCCCACGCGGCCCTCGTGGCGCCTGGACGTCTGGCTCGGCGTGCGGTCCGCGGAGGCCACCGACGGGTATCTCTGCCGCGTCGTGGCGGGCGAGGACGGCGCCGTCGAGTTCTACCGCGGCGGCGTCCTGCTCGGCCGGCGCCCCGGGATCGCCCCCGACCCGCACGTGCCGCACGACATCGCCGTCTCCCGCGACGGCGAGCGCATCTCGATCTCCGTGGACGGCCAGCGCATCTTCGAACACCGCGACGTCTTCCCCCTCCGCGGCCAGGTCCTCGCCGTCGCCACCGACGACCCTGGCCTCCGCCTTTCCCCCGTCCTCGTCGAAAGCCGCGCGCGAAATGGCGGAGACGCATGCGGAGAGGGGTGAAGGGCTGATCGCGCGGTACAAGGCGGCGCTGTGCTCGATCGACCTGGGAGAGAAGGACGAAGGGATGGCGGAGCTGCGGGTGCTCCAGGGGTCGAGCCACGAAGCGCTTCAGACCCCCGGCATCGCGCGGATCGCGCTGAAGTCGAAGAACTTCAAGGAAGCGTGGGCGGCGCTGACGGCGGGGTGCGAGCGGTACCGGAACGACCCGCTGCGCGTGGAGATCTGGACGAACGTCCTGAGCGCGGTCGATCGCGTCGAGCGCGAGTCCACGGCGAATGCACGGATGCTTTACCTCGGGTTGCTCAAGCTCTCGTTCCTCCACCCGCACGAAGTGACGCAGGTGTGCGGCGCGCTGATGCGGCTCGCCGTCGCCGCCGGCGGGCCCGCCCTGGCGCGCACCGAGGCCTTCGGGCTCTTCGATGCCCACCCGACGCAGTTCGGGATCCGGATGGAGCTGCACTCCTTCCTCAACCGCCTCGGCGCCCCGCACGACGCGCTTCCCGCCGTCCGGCAGGCGCTGCAGAAGACCCTCGACCTCTCCGACCAGGTGACGCGCCGCGACCGGGCGCGGCTCCTCCTCTGGCTGATCGAGACGCACCTCGCCGAGGGAGACGTCGCGGGCGCCGAAAAATGGCTCACGAACGCCGTTTCTTCGCTCAGCCATCCGTCGTCCGCCGGCCTCTGGGCCCGCAACTGGCGCGCGCTGGTGGCCGGGGCGCAGGGCAAGTGGCCGGAAGCGGAGAAATTCCTCGGCCTGCACGCGGCGACGTACGCGACCGGCGAGAGCGGCATGCATTTCCTGAGCGCGCTTCTGGAATCCCTCGCCGCCGGCGCGGGCGTCAATTCCGGGCCGATCCAGGCGACGCTCGCACGCAAGGCTGAAGGGAAACCGGCGTGGGCCAGCCTCGCGGCGGCGCTTGCAGGGACTGAGCCGCTCGAGACGTTCATGGGCTGGACCACGGGGCAGTCGCGCGACACGAGGTGCCCGCTCCTCCTCGCCGCAAGCGTCGTCCTCGCCGCGAGGGGCGACGCCGCCGGCGCGGAAACGCTCCTCGCCAGAGCCGCCCGCGAGTCGGACGGCCGCGCCTTCGCCACCTGGTTTGCGGAGTCGCGCCGGGGGCTGGCCAGGAGCGGGAACACCGGGACCTATCCGCCAGTGGGGCCGAAGACTGCGAAGTTCAAGTAGCGGATTCCGGGAGGACCGGTAAACGGCGCTTGCCACAGAGGGCGCAGAGAAAAAAGCGAGGACATTCCTCGAACCGCAGACAAATCGTGTCCCGCTCGCCCGCTTCCATCCCAACCCAATTTCCTTCGCCGTCTCCGTTCCTCCTTTTTTTCTCCGCGTTCTCTGTGGGCCAAGCCCTTTTGCCTGAAACCCCACCTTACGTCTCCCCGGCCTTCGTCTCCACCTCATACGCCGGGATCTCCCTCGCCTCCGCCGTCGCCTTCGTCAGAACGCCTCCCGCGAAACGGCCGTGCGTATTCTCGAGCAGCTTTTTCGCGTAGATCACGTCCTCCCGCTTCGACTCTCCTGCGGCCGCGGCCACGATGATCCCGTCGGCGGTCGAGGTGAGGAGAAGCGGATCGACCGCCGCGAGCACGGGCGGCACGTCGATCAGGATGTAGTCCGCCTTCTGCGCCGCCTCGGCGAGCATCGCCTTGAAGGCGCTTCCCTTGAGAAGCGCCACCGGGTTGGGCGGCGGCGGGCCGCAGGGAATCAGGCGCAGGCCCGGCTCCGTCGTGTCTTTCAGGAGCGCGTCCACCTCGACCATGATCGGCTGGCCGCTCGCGTCCCACCCCGCTTCGCTCGTCCCGCGGTCGTTCGGGACGCCGAAAATCTCGTGGAGGCGGCCTTTGCGCAGGTCGGCGTCGATGAGGATGACGCGCTGCCCGGAGCGGGCGAGGGCGATGCCGAGATTGGCCACGAGGGTGGACTTTCCGTCGCCGGGCGAAGCGCTGGTCACCATGAACGTGCGGGCGGCGTGGTCGGCGGCGTAGCTCTCGACGAGGGCCGCGACGGTGTTGTAGGCCTCCGCAAAGGCGTGCCGCGGATCGAGGTGATGCAGGATGAGCTGCGCGGGCGGCGCCAGCGGCGTGCAGCCGAAGATCGGGATCTTCAGCGCCTGGTGAAGGTCGTGCTCCGTGCGGATCTTCCCGTGGACGCTCGCACTCCGCGGGCGCGGGCCGCGAGCGGCGAGGGCCGAAGCGCCGGCGGCGAGCGCGAGGGCGCCGGACCAGAGCGCCCAGTCGGGAGGCCCGGCAGGCGGGACCGGGCGGGCGGGCGAAGAAATGTGGGCCGGTGCGTTGGCGGCCGGGGCTCCCTCGACGGCGAGGCGCGCGGTGAGGATTTCCGTGAACAGCCGGTGCTGGACCTCGGCTTCGGCCGTGAGCGCCGCGAGTTCGGGGGAGGCGGCGCCTCTCTTCGCGGCGACACGCTGCTGGACGAGGTCCTCCCACTCCTTGCGCTCCTTCGCCACCCGCGCGTCCAGCGCCTCGAACTCGCCCTTCAGCGAATCGCGCTGTTCTCCGAGCGAGCGGATGTGGTCGATCGACTTGACGCGCTCCTTGGCGGACATGGTCGAGACGGCGGCGGAGCGCGCGGCGCGGAGCTGGGTGTTCCAGCTTTCGACCTCGGACTTCGCGGTTTTCACCTGGGGGTCGCTCGCGCCGAGGCGCTGCTCGAGCTCGGTCAGGCGCGCCTGCGACCGGAGAACTTCACCCATGCACGCCGTCACCGACGGGTCGAGATCGACGTCCACCACGAACGTGAAATTCGGGTCGTTGACCTTCGCGGAAAGGTCGCGGTGCTCCGCCTCCGCGTCCGCGAGCTTCGATTCGAGCTCCGCGAGCCGGCGCATCGCGGTCGGCAGATCCGGGCGCTTGAGGTCCATGATCTCGTCCGGCAGCACCTGCGGGCGCAGCTTTTCGATCCGCTCCTCGACCTCCGTCAGCCGCTTCAGCACCCCGTCCTGCCGCTCGCGCAGCATTTCCGCCGCCATGCGGGCCCGTTCGCGGGCGTCGAACGCGGCCCAGTCGGAGAAGGCGATCGCCGCGGCGTCGGCCAGGGCCTTCGCCAGGTCCGCGTGCCGGTTCGTCGCCGTCAGCGCGATGTCGCCTGTTTCCGGCCGCGGTTCCGACACCAGCATTCCGCGAGCTTCGTCCACCGCCGCATCCAGCTTCACCCGGTCCACCGACGCCCTGCGGCGCTTCGGCTCCCCGCCACCCTCCGCCTTCGCGAATGCCGCGAGCTCAATCTCGTCGCGCCCTGCGAGCCCGGGCCACCAGCGGTCGCCCATCGAAGCGACGGCGATGCGGAGGACGGGGTCGGAGAGGGCGGCGGCGGGGGAGGGGGAAGCGGCGGCGTCGAGGGAGGGAAGAGCGGTCGCGACGACGGCGGGGAGGCGGGTGGCCGCGATCCCGACGAAGGCGGTCGCGCGGGCCGGGCGCGGGAATTTCCAGACCGCCGCGCCCCCGGCGCCGAAAACGAGCAAGCCGGCCAGCGCGGCGCGTGCAGCGGGGCGGCGTAAGGCAGCGGCCATGGCGGGCAGGCGCACGGGGGAGTCCAGCATACCTTTCGGAAGCGTCCCGGGGACGACTTGACGTATTCAACCGGGAGACATTCTTCCGCATTCGCGGGCGAAACAAAGTTCCGGGGGCCCCTAAGTGTCGTAGAATCTGATTGTCATGGTGAAACTCCGCATCGCAGTCCTCTCCGTCGCGATTCTCATCGCGTGCGTCTCCGGCGCGTTCTGGGCCGTATTTGCCGCCGAGAGGCTTGCGCCCGAGACTGGCGCCTTTTCGGGTTTCGCCCGGCGCGCCACGCCGCCGCCCGCCCCGGTGGTGAGCGGCTCCGGGCTGGCTTCCACGCTCCCCGCCGCTTCCGACGTGCGCAGCGTCCAGGCGCTCCTCGCCAGGATGAGGCAGTCGTTCGACGGCCCGACCGCCGATTGGCGCGAGACGTGCTCCATGGCGGCTGACGCCGTGCGCTTCGGCCCCGCCGCCGTTGACCCGCTGGCCCGGATTGCCGGCGACGACCGGGAACTGCGTGGGCTCCGGCTGCTCGCCATCGACATGCTCGCCCGAATTGAGGACGCCGCGGCCGTCCCGGCGCTCATCGGGTGCCTCGACAAGCGTCATCCGGAAGACGTCCGTGCCGCCGCTGTCACCGCCCTGGGCGCCAACGCCGTCGGCCGTGAGCGCGCCTCGTGGCTTTTCTTCGACCTCGTCCGCTCGGACGCCCATCCTGCCGTCCGCGCCCGCGCGGCCGACCTTGTCGGACGTTCCGGCGACCCCCGCGCCGTGTCCCTCCTCGAAAATGTCATCCGCGACGACGCCTCCCCGACAGTCCGCCTCGCCGCCGCGGGAGGCCTCGGCGCCATCCTCGAACCTGGCTCCCTCGAGACTCTCCGCGACGTCGGCCGCATGGACCGCGACGCGACCGTGCGCACCGCCGCCGTGGAAGCCGCCGGGAACTACCGCGAGCCGCGGCTGCGCGAGTTCTTCCAGTCGATCGAAGCGGGCGACGACACGCAGCAGGTCAGGGCGGCGGCGCGGCGTCAGCTGTGGCGGATCCCGGCCGAGGACTAGTCCCTACTTCGGCCACTCCGCGCAGCTCATCTGCTCGGCGTTCCGCAACGCGACCCGGTCCTGCGCTTCCTTCACCGACGTCGGGTAGTTCCGCGTCACGCACGCCAGGCAAAGCTCGGCTTTCGGGAGCCCGAGGCCGCGGATCAGCCCCTCGATGGAGATGTACTTCACGCTCGTCGCGCCGATCCACTCGCGGATCTGCTCCGGCGACCGGCCGACCGCCACGAGCTTCGACTCGTCGGGCGTGTCGATGCCGTAGAAACACGGGCCGATCACCGGCGGGCAGAAATAGTAGAGGTGAACTTCCTTCGCCCCCAGCTCGAACAGCCGCCGCGCCAGCTTCCGCGCCGTCGTCCCGCGCACGTTCGAGTCGTCCACGACCGCCACGCGCTTGCCGTCGATGAATTCCTTGATGAAGAGAAATTTCTCGTCGATGGCCTTCTCTCGTTTTTCCTGGGACGACTCCTGGAACGAGCGCTTGGAACCGACCTTGATGATCCCGTACTCGAACGGGAGGTGCCACGCCTGGGCCATGGCGACTCCTGCGGAGACGCCGGTTCCCGGGACGCCCAGCACGACATCGATGTTTTTCTTTTCGGAAGCGAACTCCTCGGCCAGCACCTTCCCCAGGTCCCGCCGCGCGCTCTCGACGACGCGCCCCTTGAACTTCGAGTCCGGACGCGCGAAGTAGACGAACTCGAAGAAGCAGAACGCGCCCTTGGACGCGCCGAAGCGGCGCTTGTGGACCTTCAGCGTTTCCTTCTCGATGAAGATCATCTCGCCGGGCTCGAGCTCGCGGATGTCGTGGTAGTCGCCGAAATAATTGAAGACGGACGACTCGCTCGCGAACGCGACTTCCTTCGCCCCGAACATGTCGTTCGGTTTCTCGCGGAAGGCGATCGAGCACGGGCGGATCCCGTTCGGGTCCTTGAAGGCCAGCAGCCCGCGCTCCGTGATCGTGAGCACGGAATAGGCCCCGACGAGCTCGGAATGGATACCTGCCACCGCCTTGAACAGCCGCCCGACGTAGTCGTCGATCTCCTTCGCCTCGTAGATGTTCTGGCCGAGCATGCGCTCAATGAGAAGGTCCTGGATCACCTTGCTGTCCACCTCGGTCTGGAAGGTGTACCCCTTCTTCATCAGCCCCGCCCGCGCCGACTGCAGATTGACCAGGTCGCCGTTCGCGCAGGTCCTCAGCCCCGGCCGGTCGCTTCCCACCGGCTGCCGGTTCCGGAGCAACCGCTCGGGCGTCCCGCCGCCCGTCGTCGCGTACCTCGTGTGCGCGATGCCGATCGAGCCGCGCAGCTGCGTCAGGTCGTAATTCTGGAAGACGGTGGAAGCGGAGCCGAGCCCCGCGTGGTCCCAGAAGAACTGGCCGTCAAAGGTCGCGACGCCGGTCGAGTGCTCGCCGCGCGACTGCAGCCGGTCCGCGGCCGCGACGAGGCGCGGCGCGACGGGTTCCCACGAGATAAAGCCGAGGATGCCGCACATGATGGAGAGGCAGAGTACAACGCGGCGGACGCGGAGTCACGTTTAGGCGAGACGGGTTGTCTTACGGCGTGGACTGCACCACGCCGAGGGCGCGAAGAGTCCCGCGCGACCGGAGGCGGCCGTTGACCTTGAGGTGCGCCAGTTCCTCGACCGTCAGGTCCGACTTGCGCAGCAGCACCAGGTCGCGAACTTCCGCCTCGCCGCGGATCACAGGCGCGCTCAGCGGCGCCGGCGCTTCCGGGATGATCGCGATGGAAAGCGGCCCCGGCACGTGCTTCGGCGACCAGTTCTCGGCGTTGTCCCACCGCTCGTCCTGCACCCCGACCCACACCAGCGGTTCCTGCTCGATCGTCTCGGTCAACTCCACCGCCCGCACCCGCACTTCCGGGTCCCGGCTCTGCCGCGCTTCCGCAAGATACGGCAGCGATTCACGGCCGGCCTCGAGAAGCGCTTCCCCGGCCTTGCGGCGCACGTCGTAGTTCTCGTCGCCGAGTTTCGCGATCGCTTCCGCAATCCCAGGCGTTGCGGTGCGTGCCGGGGGATCGATGGGGGTGGGGGAAGAAGGGGAGCGACCGCAGCCGGCGGCGAGGGCGAGGAGGGCGGGCCAGAGTGCACGGCGCATGTAGAGCTATCGGCAGGGTATCGATGGGACTGAAGCCTGGCGCGCGTTGCCGGCGGTTGGTGGGTTGGTGGGTTGGTGGGTTGAGGGGTTGGTGGGTTGAGGGGTTGAGGGGTTGACGTTCCGCCGTTCGCCTCGGCCGTAAGCCCCGGCCGTCGGCCCCGGCCGTAAGCCCCGGCCCTTCCTCCTTGACCCTCAATTTCGATGGGATAGGATGTCGCCCCACGAGATGAGCCGATGAAGATCAGCGCAAAGGCCGAATATGCCTGTCTGGCGATGTTCGAACTCGCCAAACGGCACGGGGGGCCTCGCCCGACCCAGATCCACCTCGTCGCCGAGGCGCAGGCGATTCCGTCGCAGTACCTCGTGCAGATCCTCATCCAGCTCCAGCGCTCGGGGCTCGTCCGCAGCGAACGCGGCGCGAAGGGCGGTTACCGGCTGGCCCGGGAGCCGCAGGACATCTCGTGCAGGAGGCGATGAGCGAAGTCGTGGATCGCCGGAGCTTTTCCGACCTGGTGCAGATGTACGAGAAGGAATTCGAAGTCAAGAAGGGCAAGAAGGAGTGAAGCGGTCTGTTGCGCTGCTTCCTGATCCCGTCCCACCGTCCATCCCAGGAAAAGACAGACGGACTGCCGACCCGGCACAAAACATGACCTCCACACTCAACAATCCGACCCTCGCCGAATCCGTCGGCAATACGCCGCTTCTGCCCCTCAGGAAGCTCGCGGCCGACACGTCGTCGCAGGTTTTCGCGAAGGCGGAGTGGCTCAATCCGTCGGGTTCCGTGAAGGTCCGTGCTGCGGCGCGCATTGTGGCGGAGGGATTTGCGGACGGGCGGCTGAAGGGCCGGACGTTGATTGACTCGACGTCGGGGAACACGGGGATCGCCTACGCTTTCCTCGGGGCCGCGCTGGGCTTCCCGGTCGAGCTCGTCGTGCCGGAGAACGTTTCGCCGGAGCGCAAGGCGATGATCCGCGGGTACGGGGCGAAGATGACGTACTCGTCGCCGTTCGATGGGAGCGACGGGGCGATCGTGCTGTGCCGGGAGCTGGTGGCGAAGAGTCCCGAGCGGTATTTCTACGCGGACCAGTACGGCAACGACGCGAACTGGCGGGCGCATTTCGACGGGACGGGGCCGGAGATCTGGCGGCAGACGCAGGGGCGTATCACGCATTTCGTCGCCGGGCTGGGGACGAGCGGGACGTTCATGGGGACGGGGCGGTTTCTCCGGAAAGTCAACCCGTCGGTCAAGCTCATCTCCGTCGAGCCCGCGTCGCCGATCCACGGCCTCGAGGGCATGAAACACATGGCGAGCGCGATCGTGCCGCCGATTTACGATGCCTCGCTCGCCGACCGCGCGATGGAAATCGAAACGGAGGACGCGTACCGGATGGTCCTGCGCCTGGCGCGGGAAGAAGCGATCCTCGCGGGTTTTTCCAGCGGGGCGGCGATCGCGGCGGCGCTTCAGGTGGCGCGGGAGAATCCCGGCGCGTGTGTCGTGACCGTGCTGCCGGACGGCGGCGACCGGTACCTTTCGACCCCGGTGTGGGAGGAAATCCTTGCTGGTCATTAGCCCTGAGGCCCAGGCGAAGATCGTCGAAGAAGCGCAGCGCGCCTATCCCCACGAGGGATGCGGGCTGCTCGTCGGCAAGCGGGACGGGGACAATTTCGTTGTGACCGAAGCCCCGACCGCGACCAACGAAAACTCGGACCGCCCTAAGGTCTGGTACGACCTCTCGCCCGACCAGCAGCGCCGGATCGAAAAAGAGGCCGGCACGCGAGGCCTCGCCGTCCTCGGCTTCTACCACTCCCATCCCGACCACCCGGCCCGCCCCAGCGAGGGCGACCGCTCCCGCGCCTTCGGCAGCTACCTCTACCTCATTGCGTCCGTCGAAAAAGGCAAGTACAAGGAAATGACCGCGTGGGCCCTGGACGACGACATGGCCTTCCCGGAACACGCTTCACAATTCGTCAAGGTCGATATCCAGCAAGGGAGAAAATGATGGCCGTGAAAGTGCGCGTCCCCGCGCCGCTCCAGAAACTGACGGGCAACCAGCCGGAAATCCAGGGCGAAGGCGCGACCGTCGGCGCCGTCATCGCGAGCCTCGACACGAAATTCCCCGGCGTGAAGGACAAGTTGTTCGATCCCGCCACCGGGAAGCTCCGCCGTTACCTGAACGTCTTCGTGAACGACAAGGACGTCCGGTTCCTGCAGGGCGAAGCGACGCCCGTGAAGGAAGGCGACGAGCTGTCGATCGTGCCGGCGATCGCAGGGGGCAAGTAGTTTCCCGATCCCCGGCGCGGCCCCGCTTCGCGTAGAATTCAGGGCATGACCCGCGCCCGCTTTTTCTTCGCCCTCCTCGTCCTCGCCCCCGTGGCGGTCTGGACGAGCTGCGCGAGCGAGCCGCGGGCCGAACCGGGGCCTGCGGCGCTGACGCGACCGCTGGACATCGCGTTCGACTGGCAGGCCCGGGTCATCTGCGACTGGCCTGCGATGGCGAAGTTCGAAGTCGACGGCAGGAAGATCCCGGTCGAGGGCCGGCCGTGCCTCGTGGTCGTCCCCGCTGCCGGCGAAGACCCGGCCGCGCTTCTCCGCGAAGTCGCCGGGGCCGCCGGCGCGGACGTCCGGACGTACTGGGCGGCCCCCGACGCGGCGACCGATGAAGCCGCACGCAAGGCCGGCGTCCCCCGGACCGCGGGCGCCGTCGCCCCGGAAATCGGTGCCGCCATCCCCGTTCCCATCCGCCCCGCGCTTCTCGTCCTCGGCCCCAACGGCGAAATCCGGCACGCCCATTTCCCCGGATCCGCGTGGGACCCGCTTCTCTGGAAATTCGAACTCGGCGAAATCGCGTATGAGATCGACTTCGAAGCGCGCGTGCTTTCCGCCCGGCGCTTCACGCCGAAGTCTTCCCCCGGCCTCCAGGGCGCGCTTGCCTGCGCCGGCTGCCACCGCCGCGAGTTCAAGGACTGGCTGATGACGCCGCACTCGAGTGCGCTGGAGGACCTCGTTCACCTCGACCGCGACACGGACCGGGAATGCATCGGCTGCCATGTGGTGGGGTGGGAGAAGGGCGGGTACAGCGACCGGGACAAGCACCGGGCGCTGGCGGATGTGCAGTGCGAAGCGTGCCACCTGCCGGAGCGGACGCATTCGCTCACGAAGCCGATGCAGGGAGACGACTACTACGCCGTGTGCGGCTCGTGCCACACGCAGAATTTCTCGTTTTTCAAAGACTTCAAGGCCGCGAAGGATTACGTCAGCCACCCGCAGCGCGACGCGGCCGTCGGCGACCCGAAGGTGAACTACGAAGCGCGCCACTTTTTCATCGGGCGGATGAAGGACCAGATGTACCTCGAGGTCTGCGGGAAGACCGACTACGTGGGCTCGGCGAAATGCCGGGAGTGCCACACGAAGGAGCACGAGCAGTGGGCGGGGACGGCGCATGGGAAGGCGTTCGGGACGCTGGTCGCGAAGGGCTCGGCGGAAGACCCCAAGTGCCTCCCGTGCCACTCGACGGGGTACGGCCTGAAGACAGGATTCACGAGCGAGGCGGCCACGCCGCAGTTTAAGGATGTCGGCTGCGAATCCTGCCACGGCCCCGGCCTCAAGCACATCGAGGCGAAGACCGACGAGGAGCGCCGGACGACGATTTTCTCGTTCGACCAGAAATGCCCGACCTGCGTCATCGAGCGCATCTGCCTCACGTGCCACGACGAGCACAAGCGCCCCTGCCTGTCGAAGGGTGAATCGCCGTTCGACCTCACGACGTTCGGGCCCAAGATCAGGCACCTTTCCAAGTGACCCTCCTCGCGGAGCTTCCGTCGCAGGGGTTCCAGTACGCGGTCTTCGTGTATCTCGCGGCGGCGATGCTGTCGTTTGCGGCGGCCGGGTCGATGTTCTGGCGGCGGCGGCGGCAGGTCGGGCGGCATGTGCCGGCGGCGCTCGCGCTGGGGTTCCTGATCGGGGCGCTTCAGCTCATCGTGATCGTGTCGCTCGCGAAGGTGCGCGGCGGCGACTACGAGCGGACTTTTTTCCGCGACATGATGCACACGTCGGCGGTGGTCTTCCTGCCGGCGTTTTTCATCTCGGGATTCGTGATGGCCGCGGCGGGGGCGTACCTGTCGGAGCGCGTCAAGACCGCCCCGTTCCCGGTGTCGCGCCAGCTGGAACTCGATCCCGGGAAGGCGGTGCGCCCGCTGTTCGA
>JAIOPR010000215.1 GCA_021413805.1 Planctomycetota bacterium | reverse complement strand
GCGAGGGTCGCGGCCTCCGCGCGGGCGACCTTCTCGGTGTATCCGGCCTGCAGCAGCAGGTATCCAGTCCTCAACCGGCTCCCCAGCGCGGCTTCGCGGGCTTTGTCACGGGCCATGGCGTGTGTTCCCTCGCTCGAAGTGACAGTCGAACTGTTCTACCCCACCGGGAATCTACAAAACGGGATGCGGGGAGCCAAGACCTGGATTGATAAATGTGTGAACTGCATGCAGGGAAGTGCCAATGGCATCAGGGGATTAGTGAATGTCATAGGGGTATTCTCAGCATGAATATAGGTATATCTAAAATGAAAGCAGGTGAAACACATTCTCATGCGGGGATAGATCAACGATATTCGGGGAGAGGAAAACGCACTTCAGGGATTGTCAGAATGAATGTGGGGATTCGTGAACATGACCTTTCCCCGCGTCTCGCCCTCTTCCGTGCCGCTCCGTGCGCTCAGTGCGCTCCGTGTGAGGCCGTTTGTGACTACAGCCCCGTGACAAACCTCACCCAGTCCTTCTCAAACTGCGTCAAATCCGGCAGAAACTTCCCGAGCGGCTCATCCCTCCCCGCCGCGATCGCCTTCCGGTATTCAGCCCACGCCGCGCGATAAGCCTTGTTGGACGTCTCGGTGAGGTAGTAGTTGAGCGCCCAGCACTCGGAGTAGAAAAGCAGCGCCTTCTGCGCGTCATTGTTGATCAGCGTCAGGGCGTCGCCTTTGAATAACTCGGCGAGCGGGATCTGCTTCTCGTCCTGCATCGCGCTCCGGATGCGCGGGAGGCGGCTTTCCGGCACCGCGCCGAACTTCCAGATCTTGCCGTCCCATTCGAAGCCTTCGAAGTACGTCGCCATGCCCTCCGCGAACCACGACGGGTCCTTCGCGCCGGGGGCGAGGCGCATGTAATACAGGTGCGCTGCTTCGTGCACCATCGTCTGGAGAAACTGCGGGCGGTTTGCGGTCTTGTTCCAGCCTACGACGATGAGCGAAGTGCTGGTCGCGTAGCCGGCGGCGGCGAGGCGGTCCTCGGCTTTCTGCTCGATGCACCAGCGGCGGTAGTCGTCGTAGGTGCGGTAGGCGTAGAGGGTCATCTTTTCCTTCGAGCCGAGCTTCGGCTCCGCGCCGTCGTGGTATTTCCGGAAGGCTTCGTAGGCGGGCTCAACAACGGAAGCGAGGTCCTTCGCGAACGCTTCGGACTCGTTGGTGCGGATCGAGTAGTGCGCGGTTTCCTCGGTCCACGCGTTCTCCCACTTCTGGTGGAATTCCTCCCACGCCTCGGCGGTGACCCACTTGCCGTCGAGCTTGCGGAAGCCCTTCTTGAGCAGGTCGGCCTCGATCCCGGGCAGCCATTTCCCGTCCACGAGCACATTGCCCTTCGCCAGTTGCTCGCGGTCTTTCGCGGGGACCCAGCCGCCCTGCCACGGCAAGAGCCCCTTTTCCAGATTCGCTTTCTCCTCCTTGGTCGCGTACTGGCCGCGGAACCAGGTGAAGCCGTCGTCGGGGGCCGCGAGGCCGCGGCGGCGGGCGATGAAGGCGGTGATCGAGGTCTTGAGCGCGGGCTTGGATTTCCAGGCTTCCGCGAAAAGGACCGAGGCGCGCTCCCGCAATCCGGCGTCCCAGGCGAGGCAGCCGAGACCGAAGATCTCGTCGGCGCCGAGGTTGGTCTGCACGGCGAAATCGCAGAAGACCCCCGGGTCGAGGAACGCCCACGGGAAGCGCCCCTGGCCGCCGGCGATGGTGAACTCGAAGACCTCGTCGGTCGCCTTCGCGATCGTGAGCTCGGTCTTGCCGACGGTGGTTTTCAGTTTCACCTTGGCCGCGTTGATCGCCGCGACGAGTTTCGCCAGCGCGCCGGCCATTCCTTTGACCTGCGGGAGGCGCTCCTCGACTTCTTTCCGGCGGGCCTCGCTCTTGAGGCTCTTCAGCACCATCGCGTATTCGTCGGCGGCCCTTGCGAAACGGTACCGGCGGACGAGCGCTTCAATCTCGGCAACTGTCAGCAGATGCACCGCGAGCTCGCGGCCTAGCTTTCCGCGCTCGGGCTGCGCGTTTTCGCCGGCGAGTTCCTTGTCCACCATCGAGACGAAATCGCCGAAGCCCTCGACCCGCGAAGCGTGTTTCGCCAGGTACGGGTTGTACCGCCTCGCGTCCTGCAACGCCGCTCGCGCTTCGGCCAGCCGACCGAGTTTCCAGTTCGCGGCGCCGAGCCAGAACATCGTCTCGAAGTTCGCGCGGCGGCCGCGGCTTTCGAGGAGGTCGAGCGCGTCGGCGGGGCGGCCGGCGAGAAACCGGGCGCGGGCCGCGACGTTCACGGCGTCGGCGCCGGAGGACGAAGCGAGGATGTCGATTGCGTCCTGGTCGGCGGCGGCGGGCTTGAAGCGGTCGCCGGCGCCCGGGGAAGACTCGAGGTACAGCCGGCACAGCATCGTCGTCTGCCCGTTCGGTGATTTGGCCGCGAGCTCGTCCAGCGCCGCCTGCGCCCCGGCGAAATCCGCCGCTTCGACGCACGCCACGACGCGGTGAAAAAACAGGATCGTGCTCAGCGCCCCCGCTTTCTGCGCCTGCTCCGCCACCTCGCGCATCTTTTTCCAGTCCGCCTGCCGCTGGTAGCCGTCGGTGCGCACCGGGAGCTGCGGGTCGCAGTGGCCCAGGTCGAAGGCTTTCTGCTGAAGCGCGATCCCTCCGTCGATGTCGCCGGCGCGGATCAGGGCGCGGCCGTGGAGGGACATCGCGTCGAGGTCTTCGGGGACGGCTTTGGCGAGGGCCTCGGATTCTTCGAGCGCTTCGACGACGCGGTCGAGATAGAGGTAGGCCTGGGTGCGCCAGAAGCGCCAGTCCTTGGTGTTGGGCTCGAGGGAGACGGCGACGGCGAGGTCTTCGAGGGCGCCGGTGTAGGCGGCGGCGCGGTATTTTGCGATGCCGCGTTTGCCCCAGGCGGTGCCGAAATCGTGGTCGGCTTCGACCGCGCGGTCGTAGAAGTCGATGGCTTTCGCGAGGTCTTTGGCAACGACTGCGGCGTCTCCTTCCCGGACCGCGGACTCGGAGGCGGCGCGGTCGGCGAGAGCGGGGGCGGAGAGCAGGAGAAAAAGGAGGGAAAGGGAACGGGAAAGGGAATGGGAAAGGGTTTTCATGGCGGGGTAGTGTAGCGGATCAGCGGGAAACAACGCCGCCCGGAAGTTGGTTCCGGGCGGGAGGTGTTGGCTTCAGGGGAGCGAGACGATCCCTTTCACTCCCACAAGTATTCCGGCTCGAGAATGGGTTTCCAGTCGTCCGGCCACGGGCTCAGGAACAGCGCAAAGTCGAACGCCCCCGCGCCGAAACGCACGATCATCATCCCGAGTCCCTTCAAGAACCCCAGCGTGATCGCCGCCCAGAATCCCTTTTCGTGCCCCGTCTTCACCATCTGGTTCGGGACCTCGCCCACGCACGTCAGCATGTTCACGAACCCGCGCGCCAGTTTGCCCGTCATCTTGCCGACCACGCTTTCCGTCTCGCTCGGGCCGATGTGCGGTGGCTCGTCGTTCTCGAGCGTCACTCCGCCCTGCGCCAGCGCCGGCGTTCCCATCAGGCACAGCAGCATGCCGAACACGAATGCGCGCATCGATTCCTCCGTTGGGGGGCCGACCTGCCTGCCGTGGACCTCTCTTTTACGACTTTCCGGGCCTGGGGTTGGAAAGAATTTCACGTTCTGCTGCACGGACGATTTTGCGGGCTTCGGGAGAAGCGCCTGCCGCGAGCCGGAGAGCCGCCGCCGGGAGGCCGACCCGGAGCGCGCCTCGTGCGTGGCTCTGGAGCTGCGGCCAGGCCGAAAGCGCGACCAGCGACGCCACCGCGCACGCCTCCCGCTCCGCCGGCGTCAGCCCCGGCCGTGAGAGCACCTTGCCGTACCCTTCCCAGACGATCCACTCGGCCAGCGCGGGATGCAGCCCCCGCATGTTCGCGAGCATCCGCTCCGTCGAGCCCGCGTAGATCCGCCGGCACAACTTGATCCCGCGGCGCTTCCACCCCGCAACCGAGCCCTTCGTCAGCGGCTTTTTCGCGTACCCCACCGCCCTCGCCACCGCCGCCAGCCCCGAAATTCCCCGGGGGTAACCGGCGAACAGGTAGGTCTGAAGCGCCGCCTCGAAAATCGCCTCCGCCGGCACCCCCGCGCGTTTCGCCCGCTTCGCCGCCCGCTCCGTGCGCTTGTCGTCCCCGGCCGCGATCGCCGCGGTGACGGGAGGGAGGAGGCGCAGGGTCAGGGGGATCGGCACTGGCGTATGGGAAGGCGAAGCGACGCGGAACGCAAGGATTCGGCGGATGCGTTAGACTTCGGCGACCTATGCGCCCCCTTCTCGCCCTCCTCCTCCTGGCCTCCGCCGCATTCGCCGGCGATGCGATTGACGAAGCGCTCGTGAATCTCGGCGCCGACGACAGCGGAAAGCGCGACTCGGCAGAAAAGGCGCTGTGGGCGGCGGACGGGTCGGCGTGGGAGCGGGCGAAGGCTGTGCTCGCGGCGACGAAGGATCCCGAGGTGCGGGTCCGCCTGACGCCGATCGTCGATTGGCTCGCGGTCCAGGCGAAAAGTGCAGCGCTCGAAGAAGCCTGGAAAGACCGGTGGTTCCTGGTCAAGGAATCCGGCGTCGTCACCGGCGTCGAGCACCAGCAGGCCGTGCTGGAAACCGCCGGCGGCGTCCGCACCTGGAAATTCACGTCCGAAGCCGACGCGTTCGACCTCGGCCCCGAGCCGGATCACCTCCGCCTCGTCTGCCACGCCCGCCACGACCCGGACCTCACGCCCGTGGACGCCGAGTGGAATTCCCGCTCCGCCAAAGGCCTGACCCACCTCAAGTTCTCGTGGTCGGGCGGGGAAGTCCACATCGAGTCCCTCTCCCTGGCCATGGACGAGGGCGGCATCGCCGCCGGCCGCACCGCGACCATGCCCCTCGATTTCGAGCCGTTCGAGCCCTATACCCTCTCCACCCTCGCCGCCGAGCGCATCGAACGCGCCTCGCTCGCCCGCATCGACTCCGTCCGCTTCATGACCCACGAATTCCTCTCTCCCGCGGTGCGCAGCGTCGTGCCTTACGAAGCCCGCCTCGTGGACGTCGCGCACCTCGACATCCGCGGCCACAGCGTCGAGGCCCGCCATTACCTCCACGAATCCAGCCCGCGCACCGAGTACTGGATTTCGGATCGTGAAGGGCTTGTCCGCTGCCTCATCGACCGGATGGAGATGGTGCTCGTGGACGAAGCGACGGCCCGGGCGCAGGGGCTGGACCCGGCGTCGAGGCGGGCGAAAGCCGCGATCGCGAGCGTGGAGGCGCTGACCTCCGCCGCGGATGCCGCGACGCGCGACCAGGCTGAACTCGTCGTCCTCGCGACCCCCGGGGTGTTTGGATTATTGCGTGAGGCTCTCGCGGCAACGGCCGACCCGGATACGAAACTGCGCCTCGAACGGTGCCAGCGCTGGCTCGATCCCGCGTTCGCGAAGGCCGAGCTGACGCGCCTCTGGGCCGACCGGTATTTCAAGATCGAGTCCGGCGCTTCCCTCATCGGCGCCGAGCGCATGTCCGCCACCCCTGCCGACGATCCCGCCGGCCCCGCGCTCGACTGGACCGGCGAAGGGGGCATCACCATCGGAGTCGGCCTCCTCCGCTCCACCTGGAGCGCCCGCACCCGCTTCGACCCCTACCTCTCGCCGATCCGGGCCGAATTCCAGTTCGCGGAGCCGCGTCAAATGCCGACCCACTGGCGCGCGGTCTGGGGGGAAGCGGGGCCTGAAATCACGCTCATCGAGGGCGGGAGGGCCGCGCGAAGGGGCCTCCGCGGCCGCCGCAACGGTCCCCCGGCTGAATCCCGGATGCCGCCGACCCTCGATTCCTGTCTCTCGGCCCTCGTCGAGCGCGCTTCGCTCGCCCGACTTTCCTCCGCGGTCTTCCAGTCGCACGAGGTGCTGCCCGAGGAACTGAATTCCCCCCAGCCGTACGCGATTGAGTTCGCCGGGGAGGAGAAACTAGAGTTCGAAGGGCGGTCCCTGGCCGTGCGCCACTACATCCATCGCGCGGCCCAGGGCAGGGGTCTCGAGGAATACTGGGTCTCGGACGCCGAGGGGCTCGTCCGGATGACCTACGAAAACTGCGTCGTCACGGCGATCTCCCGCGAAGCCTGGCTCACCGCCGGCTTTGACAGCGCTTCCATGCAGGCGAAAGAAACCGGGAAACTGCTCGCGTCCCTGCGCGGCGACGACGAATTGGCGCAGGCCGGCGCGATGGTCGCCCTCGAATCCGACCCCGACGCGCTTCCCGCAATCCGCGTCGCCCTCGCCGCCGAGCAGAACCCCGCCGCGAAGGCGCGGCTCCAGTCGATCGCCGACTGGCACGATCCCGGGTTTGCCCGCGAGGCGCTCGCCGCGCTCGGCAGGGAACGGTGGTTCGCGTGGAAGAAAGACGGCTCCCCGGACGGATGGATCCGCTTCTCGGGCACGCCCGCCGGCGACGGATGGGAGTGGAAGGTCTCCCAGGACATTCCCGGCAACGCGTTCCTGGGCTCCATCCAGGGGACGTTCCGCGTCGCGACTCCCTGCCTCCCTCGCCACGTGGACCTGCAGATCCATGTCGGGGGCCAAGGCACCGATGTTGACCTGACGGCCGCGCTGGACGGCGCGACGCTCGACATTTCCGAGGTCAAAGAGAAGGGCGTTGCGGTCGAATTCGGCGAGGAAGCACGCCAGACTCTTTCCGGGGGCGATGGCCGCCCCGTCGTCCCTGATGTGCTCGTGCCTCGGTTCCTGGAACGCGCCAGCCTCGCCCGCCTCGACACGGTCGAGCTCTGCTCCTGGGAGCTTTCCGAGAACGACCAGGTCCACATCCGGCGATTCTCTTTCCGCGGCGAAGAAAAAGTCCGATCTCTCGGCCGCGACGTCACGGCCCGCCATTACGCGCTTCAGGGCGGCACGCTCGAATACTGGATCACGGACGAGGGCGGCGTGATCAAAGGGAAGCGTGACGAAGACGAAGGGGAAGCGGTGGCGACGGAGGCCGAGGCGAAGGGCGAGAAGTGACGGAATTCCGGACGCTGGCCGCGCTGACGCGGGCGATTGTCGGTTGCGAACGCTGCCCGCGGCTCGTGGCGCACCGCGCGGATTCGGCGGCCGCACCGCCGCGGCGCCACGCGGGCGAGAAATACTGGGCCCGCCCGGTGCCGGGGTTTGGGGACCCTGCGGCGCGGATCGTCCTCGTGGGGCTCGCCCCCGGCGCCCACGGCTCGAACCGCACCGGGCGGATGTTCACGGGGGACGCGAGCGGCGACTTCCTCTACCCGGCGCTTTTTCGCGCCGGGCTGGCCTCGCAACCGCGGGCGACGTCGCGCGACGACGGCCTCCAGCTCCGCGACTGCTGGATCACCGCCGCCGCCCGCTGCGCGCCGCCGGGAAACAAGCCGCGGCCGGAAGAACTCGCCACGTGCCGCCCGTGGCTCGTGCAGGAACTCGCGCTTCTCCCGAA